>DASPKC010000380.1:0-3911 GCA_035628295.1 Baekduia sp. | reverse complement strand
GACGCTCGGCAGGCGCGGCCTGTCGACCGCGGTCGGCGTCTCGGACAGCGTCCCGATCTGGTTGACCTTGATCAGGATCGAGTTGGCGACGCCGGCGTCGATGCCGCGCTGGAGCCGCTCCGTGTTGGTGACGAACAGGTCGTCGCCGACGAGCTGGATGCCCTCGCCGATGCGCTCGGTCAGCGCCTTCCAGCCGTCCCAGTCCTCCTCGTCCATCCCGTCCTCGATCGAGAGGATCGGGTAGCGGTCCGACACGTCGGCCCAGTAGGCGGCCATCTCGTCGGGCGACAGCTTGCGACCCTCGCTGGCGAGGTCGTACGCGCCGTCGTCGAAGACCTCGCTCGTCGCGGGGTCGAGCGCGATGGCGAGATCCTCGCCGGGCGTGTAGCCCGCGGCCTCGATGCCCTCGATCAGCGCCTGCAGCGCGGCTTCGTTGGACTCGAGGTCGGGCGCAAAGCCGCCCTCGTCGCCCACCGCCGTGTTCAACCCGCGCGTCTTGAGCGTCTTCTTGAGCGCGTGGAACACCTCGGCGCCCATGCGCACGCACTCGGTGAACGACGGCGCGCCCGCCGGGACGACCATGAACTCCTGGAAGTCGACGGAGTTGTCCGCGTGCGCGCCGCCGTTGAGGACGTTCATCATCGGCACCGGGAGCACGCTCGCGGACTCGCCGCCCAGGTAGCGCCACAGGGGCAGACCCTCCTCCGCGGCGGCGGCGTGCGCGGCCGCCAGCGACACGCCGAGGATGGCGTTGGCGCCCAGGCGCGACTTGTTCGGCGTCCCGTCGAGGTCGCGCAGCGCCTGGTCGAGGCCGCGCTGGTCGGTGGCGTCGCGGCCGGCGATCGCCTCGGCGATCTCGCCGTTGACGTGCGACACGGCCTTCGTGACGCCCTTGCCCAGGTAGGCGCTGGCGCCGTCGCGCAGCTCGGTCGCCTCGAACTCGCCGGTCGACGCCCCGGAGGGCACCGCGGCGCGGCCGGTGGCGCCCGAGCGCAGCGCGAGCTCGACCTCCACCGTCGGGTTGCCCCGCGAGTCGAGGATCTGCCGGCCGTGGACGCGCTCGATCTGGCTCACTGCTGAGACTCCTTGAGGGCGGCCTGCGCGTAGAAGTCCAGGCGCCGCTCCGTCGTGATGTCGGACCACGGCTCGCCGGCCTCCTCGGCCATCGCCTCGGCGACGAGCACGCGGTCGCGAAACCTAGTGGACGAGTCGCGCAGGGCGAGCTCCGGGTCGACCTTGAGCTTGCGCGCCACGTTGACCACGGCGAACAGCAGGTCGCCCACGGCGCGAAAGCGCCGGTCGCGGTCGTCGGCCACCCCGCGCAGCACCTCGAACGTCGCGTCGATCGCGTCCCACGGCACGCCCTCGAGGTCCAGCCCGGCCGACGCCGCCCGCCGCTGCAGCTTGCGGGCGTACAGCGGCCCCGGCAGGTTCTCGGGGACCTCCCCGAACATCCCGGGCTCGCGGCCCTCCTCCTCGCCCTTGATCGCGTCCCAGTTGCGCAGCACGTCGGCGGCGTGCTCGACCTCCACCTCGCCGAAGACGTGCGGGTGGCGGCGGATGAGCTTCTGGCGGCAGTGCTCAGCCACGTCGGCCATGGAGCCGGCGCCGCGCTCCTCCAGCAGCAGCGACAGGAAGTGCACCTGGAAGAGCACGTCGCCCAGCTCGTCGAGCAGCTTCGCGTCGTCGGCGCGCTGGGCGGCGTCGGCCAGCTCGTAGGCCTCCTCCACCGTGTGCGGCACGATCGTCCGCTCGTCCTGCTCGCGGTCCCAGGGGCACTCCACCCGCAGCCGCCGCGTCAGCTCGTCGAGGCGTCCGACCGCGCCCGCGACCTCGTCTGGTGTCGGCACCGGCCGGACCATACGCGCCGCGTGCCGGGTACGTCCGGTCCATGAGCTCCGACGAACCGCAGCAGGATCCGCAGGACACGATGGACGAGCCGGAGGTCCAGCCGGACACCGTGCGTTCCACGGAGAACCCGGAGAGCCTCGAGTCGGCCGTCCAGGCCGAGATGGCCGAGCGCCCGGCGCAGGGCGCCTGACGCCCAGCCCCACCGCGACGACGACGGGCGGCCCTGGGGCCGCCCGTCGCACCGTCATGGCCTGAGCGCGGGGCTCAGGAGCCGGGCTGCTGCGCCGGCGGCGCCTGCTGCTGCGGCGTGCCGCCCGGCGAGACCGTGTCGGTCTCCTTGGGCTCCTCGCCGTTCTTGCAGTCCTGCGTCACGAAGCCCTCGCGGCAGTTCGTGCGGTCGCGCCAGGTCTTGCGGAAGTCCTTGACGAACTCGTCGAGCGCCTTCTGCTGCTTCTCGGAGGCCAGCAGCGACTTGATCGTGCCCTCGGACTCCTTCAGCGACTGCTTGGAGGGCGCCGTGATCTTCTGGACCTTGAAGACGTAGTAGCCGAACTGCGTCTTGACCGGCCCGACGAGCTCACCCCTCTTCGCGCCGAAGACGGCCTCGTCGAGCGCCTTCTCCTGCTGGCCCTTGGCCACCGCGAGCAGGACGCCGCCCTGCTCCTTGGAGGCCTGGTCGATCGAGAAGCGCTTGGCCACCGCCGAGAACGACTGGCCGGAAGCGATCGCCGCCTTGGCCTGGTCGGCCTTGGCCTTGTCCTTGGTCAGGACGATGCGCAGGTCACGGCGCTCGGGCTGCGAGAACCGCTCCTGGTTCTTGGTGTAGTAGTCCTGGATCTCCTTGTCGGAGACCTTGTCCGTGCCCTTCGTGACCTTGTCGCGCAGCTTGTTGGAGAGCTGGTCGAGCTTGATCCGGTAGAGCAGGTCCTCCTGGACGTAGCCCGAGTTCTTCAGGAAGTCCCGGTAGGCCTTGTCGTCGCCGAAGGACTGCTCCTTGGTCTGGTCGAACTGCTTCTTGACCTCAGCGTCGGAGACCTTGACGTCGCGGTCGGCCGCCTCGCCCAGGATCCACTGCGCGGAGATCAGGAACTGCATGACCTGGTCGCGCAGGCCCTCGTACTCCTGCTTGCACTGCGACTTGAAGGTCGCGTCGGTCGGCTTGGGCTGCCCCTTGGCCGGCGCGGGCGCGGTCTTCTTCTTGTTCGCAACGCACTCGGCGAACTCCGGCGGCTTGGGCACCACCGCCTTGGCCGCCCCGCCCTGCGCCCCGCTGGACGAGATCGCGGCGATGTTCATCCAGTGGTCGAACGTCGCCTTCTTGACGGTCTCGTCACCCACGCGGGCCACCGAGTTCCCAGGGACGCTGTCGCCGCAGGCCGCCAGGGCCCCGGACGCAGCGAGGGCGGCAGTGAGCGCCGCCGCCTTGCGCAGCTTCGAAGTCATCGACGCGGGACCGTAGCAACGGCCGCCTAAGTGGCGCGTCAGGCGACGGGTTCCGGGGTAGGACCGGCCGCCCCCGCGGACACGACCGCGAGCAGGACGTCGGCCGCCCGCACGACGGCGGCGAAGCGCTCCTCGGCGGCGTCGGGCACCTTCAGCGAGACCTGCGAGCGGCCCGGCTCGACCACGACGCCGGGCAGCTGGTCCTTGAGCGCGGCGGTCTGCTCGGCGTCGAGGTCGATGGGCGTGACGGCCAGCCGGCCCTGGCGGAAGGAGACGACGCGCGCGCCGGCCCGCCCGAAGTTGATGCGCGCCTGCTGGAGGGCCAGGAGGTTCTCCAGCGGCTCCGGCGGCTCGCCGAAGCGGTCCTCGAGCTCCTCGCGCAGGGCCCCGAGCTCGGCCACCTCGCGGGCGACGGCGATCCGACGGTGGACCTCGATCTTCGCCTGCTCGTACGGGACGTAGTCGGCCGGGACGTAGGCGTCGACGTTGACGTCGAGGCGCACGGGCTCCGGCTCGTCGCCGTCGACCGAGCCCTCCTTGGCCGCCACCGCCTCGTCGAGCATCGACATGTAGAGCTCGAAGCCCAGCGCGGCGACGTGGCCGGACTGCTCGTCGCC
>DASPKC010000379.1:0-8946 GCA_035628295.1 Baekduia sp. | reverse complement strand
TGGAGCTCAACGAGGGGGAAGCCGTGCACTCCGTGCGCCGCCCCGGGACGGTGCTCACCAACGGCGTCTGGGACGGCTACCTGGCGCTGCCCCAGAGCGTCCTGGGGCGGGCGCCGCGCTCGCTGGCGATCCTGGGCAACGGCGCCGGCACGACCGCCCGCGCCTACGGCGTGCTGTACCCGCGCACCGAGGTGGACGGCGTGGAGATCGACGGCGAGCTCACCGAGCTCGGCCGGCGCTGGTTCGGGCTGCGCGACCGGCCGGGGCTGCGGCTGCACACGGCCGACGCGCGGCCGTTCCTGCGCAAGGCCGACCGGCGCTGGGAGGCGATCTTCGTCGACGCCTACCGCCAGCCGTACATCCCGTTCTACCTGACGACGGTCGAGTTCTTCCGGCTGGCCCGCCAGCGCCTGGAGCCGCGCGGGGTGGTCATCGTCAACGCCGGCCACCCCGACGACGACACCCGCCTGGAGGAGGTGCTGGCGGCGGGCCTGCGCTCGGCCTTCCCGCACGTGCGCCGCGACCCGATCCGCCGGCGCAACACCCTCCTGGTGGCCTCGGACGTCGTCCCCACGGCGGCCCGGATGCGCGCCGCCGCCCGCCGGGCGCCGCCGCCGGTCGCCGGGCTGCTGCGCGACGGCGCCGCGCGCCTGGGCCCGGCGCTGGGCGATCGCGAGCCCTACCGCGACGACAAGGCGCCGGTCGAGTGGCTCATCGACCGGTCGATCCTGGACTACGCCGCCGACAACGGCTAGGCCTTGGCGGCCAGCTGGCCGCAGGCGGCGTCGATGTCCTGGCCGCGGGTGAGACGGACCGTCGCCGTCAGCCCGTGCTCCTCGAGGACCGCCTGGAACGCGGTGATCGCCTCGCGCGACGAGCCGTCGTAGGCGCCCGTCGGGTTGTACGGGATCAGGTTGAGCTTGTAGCGCTTGGGGTCGAGCAGGCGCGCGAGCTGCGCGGCCTGCTCGTAGCGGTCGTTGACGCCCTTGAGCATCACGTACTCGACGAAGACCTGGCGGCGCTTGGCCTCGTAGAAGCGGTCGCACGCGGCGAGCACCTCGTCGATGGGGTGGCGCTCGTTGACGGGCATGATCTGCGTGCGCAGCGCGTCCTCCGGGGCGTGCAGCGACAGCGCCAGGCGCACCGGGTGCGGCTGCTGGGCCAGGCGGTCGATGCCGGGGACCCAGCCGACGGTGCTGATGGCGGTCCGGCGGTGCGTCACGCCGGCGTCCGGCAGGCGGCGGACGGCCTCCAGCACGTGGTCGAGGTTCATGAGCGGCTCGCCCATGCCCATGAACACGACGTGATCGATGTCCTCGAGGCGGCGGAAGTGCAGGGCCTGGTCGAGGATCTCCGAGGCCGTCAGGTTGCGGCCGAATCTCATCGTCCCCGTGGCGCAGAACGTGCACGTCAGCGGGCAGCCGGACTGCGAGCTCAGGCAGACCGAGCGGCGGCCGTCCTTGTAGCGCATCAGGACGGCCTCGACGGGGCGGCCGTCGTGCGTGGTGAACAGCACCTTGAGCGTCCCGTCGCTGGCCAGCGCCTCGCGCTGGACCTGCAGCGTGGAGAACGGCACGCGGGCGGCGAGCTCCGCGCGCAGCGCCGCCGGGACGTTGGTCATGGCGTCGTAGCCGGGGGCGCCCTTGGCGGCCCACGACCACACCTGCCCGGCGCGGAAGCGGGGCTGGCCGAGGTCGTTGAGGGTGGTCTCGAGGAGCTGCAGGTCCATGGGTGCTCCGTGCAAGGGTAGGGCCGTGAGGTTGGGCAAGTACCTGGCGCACGCCGGCGTGGCCTCGCGCCGCCACTCCGAGGACGTGGTGCGCGCCGGCCGGGTGCGGGTCGACGGCGCGCTCGTGCTCGACCCCGCGACGCCCGTGGCGGAGGAGGCGGTGGTCGAGGTCGACGGCCGCCTGGTCCGGCTGGAGGGCCGCCACGTCGTGGTCATGCTGCACAAGCCCGCCGGGGTGGTCTCGACGGCCAAGGACACGCACGGACGCCCGACGGTGCTCGACCTCGTGGAGGCCGACGGGCGGCGGCTGTACCCCGTGGGGCGCCTGGACGCCGACACGACCGGCCTGATCCTGCTCACCGACGACGGTGAGCTGGCCGAGCGCCTGACGCACCCGCGCTACGAGGTGCCCAAGACCTACGTGGCGACGCTCAAGGGCCGGTCGATCGCCGACCGCGACCTCCAGCGCCTGCGCCGCGGGGTGCAGCTCGACGACGGGCCGACCGCGCCGGCGCGGGTGCGGCGCCTGGGCCCCGCGGCGCTCGAGCTGACGATTCACGAGGGCCGCAAGCGCCAGGTGCGGCGCATGTGCGAGGCCGTGGGCCACTCGGTCGAGACGTTGCAGCGCACGGCGATCGGCCCGCTGCGCCTCGGCCGGCTGGCGATGGGCGACTCGCGGGCGCTGACGCCCGAGGAGGAGCAGGCGCTGCGCGAGGCGCCCAAGCGGGTGAGGCGTCCGCCGCCGCGCTCGTAGAGTGGCCGGGTGCAGCTCGCGATCCACTACCCGAACTTCTCGTTTGCCGGCGGCGCGCAGCAGATGGCGCAGCACCTCGCGGCGACCGCCAAGGCCGCCGACGAGGGGGGCGCCGCGACCCTGACGCTGATGGACCACTGGTTCCAGCTCGTGCCCCTCGGCGGTCCCGAGGAGCCGATGCTGGAGGGCTACTGCGGCCTGGCGTTCGCCGCGGCGCACACGCAGCGCATCGAGCTCGGGCTGCTCGTCACCGGCGTCACCTACCGCCACCCGGGGCTGCTGGCCAAGACCGTCGCGACGCTCGACGTCCTCAGCGGGGGACGGGCGATGCTCGGGCTCGGCGCCGCCTGGTACGAGCGCGAGCACGAGGGCCTCGGCGTCCCGTACCCGCCGATCGCCGAGCGCTTCGAGCACCTCGAGGAGGCCCTGCAGATCTGCGCGCAGATGTTCGGCCCGGGCGAGGGGCCCTACGAGGGCCGGCACTTCCGCCTGTCCGAGACGATCTGCCGCCCGGCGCCGCTGCAGGACCGCGTCCCGGTCGTCGTCGGCGGCAACGGCGAGCGCAAGACGCTGCGCCTGGTGGCGCGCTACGGCGACGCGTGCAACCTCACGCGGTCCGATCCGGACACGGTGCGCCACAAGCTCGAGGTGCTCGATCGCCACTGCGAGGCCGAGGGGCGCGACCCGGCGGAGATCGAGCGCACGGTGCTCGGCATGGGCGACGCGGCGAGCGATCCTGACGGCTTCCTGCGCAACATGGAGGTCCTCGCCGGCCTTGGCGTGCAGAAGGTGTGGGTCAGCCCGCGGGGGCCGGAGCCTGCCGCCTGGGTCGCGCAGGTGTGCGAGGACGTGCTGCCGCGCCTGGAGCAGCTGGGCTGAGCCGCGCCTCGCTACGGTCCCGGCCGTGAAGCTCTTCGCCCTGCGCGGCGCGACCAGCGTCGAGGCCGACGACGCCGGCCA
The DNA here is from genome assembly GCA_035628295.1 of Baekduia sp. Lineage (GTDB taxonomy): Bacteria > Actinomycetota > Thermoleophilia > Solirubrobacterales > Solirubrobacteraceae > Baekduia. The sequence continues at coordinate 5,503 of DASPKC010000379.1, read as the reverse complement.
GATCCTCGAGGCCACCGAGGAGCTCCTGCGCGAGGTCATGCAGCGCAACGACCTGGGCCCCGACGACTGCGTCTCGTGCATCTTCACCTGCACCGACGACCTGTCGGCGCAGTTCCCGGCCGTCGCCGCGCGCAACCTGGGCTTCGACCGCGTGCCGCTGCTGTGCGCGCGCGAGCTCGACGTCCCGGGCGCGCTGCCCCGGGTCATCCGGCTGCTCGTGCACTACTACGCGCCGGAAGAGCACGTCGCGCGCCACGTGTACCTGCGCGAGGCGCGCGCGCTGCGGTCCGACCTCGAGGCCGCCCAGTAGCCTCGGGGCCATGGCGCTCGAGTTCTCCGAGGCGGTCCGCCGCATCCCCGTGTACCCCGCCGCCAGCGCGTACGCGCTGCCGGAGGACGTCGCCCTGCTGGCCTCCAACGAGTCGCCCGAGCCGCCGCTGCCGGAGGTCGTCGAGGCCGTCACCCGGGTCCTGGGCGGCGTCAACCGGTATCCCGATCCCACCAACGCGAAGCTGCGCCGGGCGCTCAGCGACCGCTTCGGCGTGCCGCCGCAGCGCATCGCGATCGGCAACGGGTCGTGCGACGTCCTGCTGGCCGCCGGCCAGGCGCTGCTCGAGCCCGGCGCCGAGCTCGTCTACGCGTGGCCGAGCTTCAGCGTCTACCCGCACCTGGCGGCCGCCTCGGGCGCCCGGGCCATCGAGGTGGCGCTCAACGACCGCCACGAGCACGACCTCGACGCGATGGCGACGGAGATCACCGCGGCGACGCGGCTGGTGCTCGTCTGCAACCCGAACAACCCGACGTCGACGGCCCTGCCGCTCGACGCCATCACCGCGTTCCTCGAGCGGGTCCCGCGCCAGGTGTGCGTGATCCTCGACGAGGCCTACTGCGAGTTCTCGACGCTGGAGGACCCGGACGCCACCGTCGACCTGCTCAAGCGCTTCGGCAACCTCGTCCTGCTGCGCACGTTCTCGAAGATCTACGGGCTGTGCGGGCTGCGGGTCGGCTACGCGCTGGCGGCCGACGAGGCGTTCGTCACGGCGGTCAACCAGGTGCGCCAGCCCTTCTTCTGCAACGCCGCGGCCCAGGCCGCGGCCATCGAGGCCCTCAAGCACCAGGACGCCGTCGCCTCGCGCGTCGAGCGCGCCGTCATCGCCCGCGTCGAGCTGGAGGACGGGCTGCGCGAGCTGGGCATCGAGCCGGCCGAGTCGCAGGCGAACTTCGCCTGGTTCGACCTGCCGGGCGACGACCCGGCGGACATCGAGCCGGAGCTGGTGCGCGGCCTGGCCGAGCGCGGGGTGCTGGTCCGCTCGGGCAGCGCGCTGGGGCGCCCCGGCGCGCTGCGGGTGACGTACGGGACGCCGGCGCAGAACGCGCGGTTCCTGCGCGAGCTGCGCTCGCTGCTTGGCGCCTGACGCGGGCGCGTGCAACACTGACCGGACCAGATGTCCGGCGCGACCCACACCGCTCTCGCGCTGAGCCGTAGCTCCTACGGCTATCTCTGGTCCTGGCGATTTAGCTAGGCGCTCGGTCGGCTGCCTGCGCAGCCACCCCTGAAGGTCGCGTGGACCGAGCGCCGCTCCGACGCAGCACCCGTCAGTCCAACCAGCTATCGCCAGACGTCCAGAGGAACACAGCCATGATGATCGTGATGAAGCCGTCGGCCACCGAGGAGGAGGTCGGCGCGGTGCTCGACCGGATCGCGTCCGTGGGAGCCACGGCGCACCCCAGCCGCGGGCAGGAGGTGACGGTGATCGGCGCCATCGGCGACCGCGAGCACGTCGCCCGGCTCGGGCTCGAGGGGGCCCCCGGGGTCGACAAGGTCGTGCCGATCCTGAAGCCCTACAAGCTCGCGTCCAAGGAGCTGCGCCGCGGCGAGCGCTCCACCTTCGACATCGGCGGCGCGAAGATCGGCGGCGAGCACTTCTGCCTCATCGCCGGCCCGTGCACCGTCGAGTCGCGCGACCAGGTGCTCGACACCGCCGCCGTGGTCCTCGAGGCCGGCGCGTCGATGTACCGGGGCGGCGCGTACAAGCCGCGGACCTCGCCGTACTCCTTCCAGGGCCTGGGGGAGGCCGGCCTCCGCCTGCTGGCCGAGGCCAAGGAGCGCACCGGCCTGCCGATCGTGACCGAGCTCATGGACGTGCGCGACCTCGACGCGGTCCTGGAGGTCGCCGACGTCATCCAGGTCGGCGCGCGCAACATGCAGAACTACACGCTGCTGACGGAGATCGGGCGCGCCGGGCGGCCCGTGCTGCTCAAGCGGGGTCTGGCGGCGACGCTCGAGGAGCTGCTGATGGCGGCCGAGTACGTCCTCAAGGAGGGCAACGAGAAGGTCCTGCTCTGCGAGCGCGGCATCCGCACATACGAGCCGGCGTACCGCTTCACGCTGGACCTGATGGCCGTCCCGGTGCTCCAGGACCTCACGCACCTGCCGGTCGTGATCGACCCGTCGCACGCGGCGGGGCGGCGCGACCTGGTCGAGCCGCTGTCGCTGGCGGCCGCCGCGGTCGGCGCCGACGGGATCATCGTCGAGACCCACCCGGATCCCGAGGCCGCGGTGTGCGACGGGCCGCAGGCGCTGCACGCGTCGGACTTCGCGCAGTACGCGGCGAAGGTCGAGCAGGCGGCCGTCCTCGCCGGCAAGCTCCCGCTGCGGGAGAGCGCGCCCGCGTGACGGACTGCGAGGATGCGGGCGCCTTGGCCGCGTCCGCATCCTCCTCGCCGCCCATCCGGCGGGTCGCCGTCCTCGGCGTGGGCCTGATCGGCGGCTCGGTGGCCGTGGCGGCTCGCCGCCGCCTCGGCGCCCACGTCACGGGCTGGGACCCTGACCGGGAGGCCCTGGGGCACGCCCTGGCCGCAGGCGTGCTCGACGAGCCGGCCGACAGCGTCGCGGCCGCCGTGTCCGGCGCCGACGTGGCGGTCGTGGCGGCGCCCGTCGCGGCCCTCGTGCCGACCGTGCAGGCGGTGCTGGGCGAGGCGGGCCGGGACTGCGCGGTCACCGACGTCGGGTCGACCAAGCGGGCCGTCGTCGCCGCCTGCGCCGACGAGCGCTACATCGGCGGGCACCCGCTGGCCGGGGCCGAGGCCAGCGGCGTGGCCCACGCGCGCCCCGGGCTGTTCGAGGACGCGACCTGGTACCTGACGCCCACTTCGGCCACCTCCGGCGTCCTGCTCGAGCGCGTCAACCGCTTCGTGGCCGGGCTCGGCGCCCGCCCGGCGCACGTCGACGCCGCCACGCACGACCGCCTGATGGCCGCCGCCTCACACCTCCCGCACGTGGTGGCCAACGTCCTGGTCGACCACGTGGCCGAGTCGCTCGGCGGCGAGACGCTGCCGCCGACCGGCCCGGGCTTTCGCGACGCGACCCGCGTCGCCGGGGCCAACCCGGCGCTGTGGGCGCAGATCTACGACGCCAACCGCGAGGCGCTGCTGGAGAGCCTCGACGACGCGCTGGCGCGGCTGGGCCGCGTGCGCGACGAGCTCGCCGCCGGGTCGGACCTGCTGGCCTGGCAGGCCGAGGCGGGTGCGCGCCGGCGCGCGCTCCTCGAGGTCGGGCTGACCGGCGGCCCGCGCACCGAGCTGCGCGTCGCGGTCCCCAACCGCCCCGGCGTCGTGGCCGACCTCGCCCTCACGCTCGCCCGCGCGGGCATCAACATCTCCGACATGAGCCTCGGGCCGGCCGCCGACGGGACCAGCGGCGTCGTCGCGCTGTGGGTGGCACAGGACGCCGCCGAGCGCGCCCGGGGACTCGTCGCCGACCTGGGGTTCGCCGTCACATGACGTCCATGCGCTTCGATCCGTCCGGCCCGCTGCGGGGCTCGATCACACCGCCGACCGACAAGTCGGTCTCCCACCGCGCCGCCATCCTCGGCGCCATGGCGGCCGAGCCGGTGCGCATCCGCGGCTATCTCGACGCGGCCGACACGCGCTCGACCCTCGGCGCGATGCGGGCGCTGGGCGCCATCGTCGAGGTCGGGCCCGACGAGCTCGTCGTGCGCGGGACGGGCCTGCGCGAGGCGATGCTGCCCGACGGCCCGATCGACGTCGGCAACGCCGGGACGCTCATGCGCCTGCTGCCGGGGTGGCTGGCGGCGCAGGACGGTCGCTCGTTCACGCTCGACGGCGACGCGTCGATCCGCCGCCGCCCCGTCGACCGGATCGCCGATCCGCTGACGCAGATGGGCGCGCGGCTGGAGGCCACGGACGGGCGGTTCCCGCCGTTCACCGTCCACGGCGCGAAGCTGCAGGCCATCACCTACGACCTGCCCGTGGCCAGCGCGCAGGTCAAGAGTTGCGTGCTGCTGGCAGGGCTGACGGCGAGCGGGTCGACGACCGTCGTCGAGCCCGTGCCCAGCCGCGACCACACGGAGCGGATGCTGACCGCCGCCGGCGTCACGGTGCGGCGCACCGGCCCGGAGGTCTGCGTCACCAACGTCGACGAGCTGCAGCTCGACGACCTCGTCGTGCCGGTCGATCCGTCCTCGGCGGCGTTCCTGATCGCCGCTGCGGTCCTCGTGCCGCGCTCGCGCATCCTCGTGCAGGCGTGCGGCACGAACTGGACGCGGACCGGCTTCCTGCGGATCCTGCAGCGGATGGGCGGGATCGTGGTCGGCGACCTCGAGGAGGACCCCGGCGACGAGGTGCCCGCCCACGAGCCGGTCAGCGACCTCGACGTCACCGCCGGCCCGCTCGTCGGCACCGTCGTCGAGGCGCAGGAGGTGCCGCTGGCCATCGACGAGCTGCCGCTCGTCGCGCTGCTCGGCGTCTTTGCGGAGGGCGAGACGGTGGTGCGCGGCGCGCAGGAGCTGCGCGTCAAGGAGTCCGACCGCATCGCCACTGTCGTCGACGGCCTGCGGGCCCTCGGCGGCGACCTCGAGGCCACCGACGACGGCTTCGTCGTCCGCGGGACCGGCTCGCTGCGCGGCGGCACCATCTCCTCCCACGGCGACCACCGCCTCGCGATGCTCGGCGCCGTCGCGGGCCTGGCCTCCGAGGAGGGTGTCACGGTCGAGGGCATGGACGCCGCGGACGTCTCGTACCCCGCCTTCGCCGACGACGTCCGGCGCCTGCTGGCGGGCTGAGCGCCGAACCCGGAGATGATCCCGCCAGGCGGGATCATCTCCGGGTTCGCGTGAACAGCCGGGCCTCGAGCGCCGGCCAGCCGCCGTGCACGTCGTACCAGCGGATCCGCCAGACCTCGAGCCCCGCCGCCTCGAGATCGGCCTGCTTGCGCTCGTCGCGGCGCCGGGCGGCCGGGGACGAGTGGAACGCGCGGCCGTCGGCCTCCACGACGAGCCCGGCCTGCGCCCACAGGGCATCGACCTCCCAGAGCCGGCCGGACGCCCCGGTCACGTGCTGGTTGAAGCGTGCCGGCGGCAGGGGGGCGGAGAGGAGGCGCTCGCGCAGCAGCCGCTCGAGCTCGCTGCGCAGGATGTCGGGGTCGTCGGTGAGCAGCGCGAGAGCGGATGCCAGCCGGCGGACCCCGCGCTGTCCCGCGCAC
>DASPKC010000378.1:0-6905 GCA_035628295.1 Baekduia sp. | reverse complement strand
CGTAGAGGTCGCCGCCGACGTCGGCCTCGCGGGCGGCCGGGAGGTAGCGGGCGGCCAGCAGCGCCCCGTCGACGGTCGGCAGGCGGTCGGGCAGCAGCGTCCGCTGCAGCTCTCCGGCGATGCGCCGGTCGCGCTCACCGGCCAGCCGCTCGCGCTCGCGGACCTCGACGATCGTCACGAGCACGAAGCACAGGACGGCCCCCACGCCGGCCACGCACGTGAACGCGATCCACGGCGCCACGGTCATCGCCTCGTCGGCGCCGACGAGGACGAGGCCGAACAGCGCCACCGCGAGCACGACGTGGCCCAGGGCCTCGCGGGCGCGGAACGTCGCCGACGCGTAGACGATGGGCAGCAGGAACATCACGCCCTCGATGTCCGGGACGCCGAGGCTCGTGCAGTACGCGATGAGGACGCTGCCGGCCGCGACGACGAGGTGCAGGCCGGCCACCGGCAGCTGCGGGCCGCGCCACAGGACGGCGGCGCAGAGCAGCGCCAGGCCTGCCACGACGGTCCGCCGGCCGGTCGCCAGGTCGATGTCGTAGGGCAGGACGAGGGTGAGGAAGGTCAGTCCGGCTCCCACGAGCCAGACGAGCGCCAGCACTCGCTGCCGGTCCCACGCCCTCATCCCCGCCGCAGAGGCTACCGCCACCCGGACGGCCGCTGCGCCGGCCGGACTAAGGTTCGAACGTGCCAGCCTTGCCGCCCCCGCCGGCCGGTCCGGCCCGCCTCGCCCTGCGCCTGCGCCAGGCCGCGATGCGCGCGCTCGACGCACCCCTGCCGGCCGACGCGGCCGTCTGGCTGGCGTCCACCGGGTGGATGCGCCTGCACCTCCTCGCCGCGCTCTGCGAGCTCGGCGTGTTCGACGCGCTCGACGACGGCGCCGCCACCGCCGAGGACCTCGCGCGCCGCCTGGGGCTGGACCCCGCGCACTTGCACCGGGCGTTGCGCGCCCTGGCGCTCGACGGCTTCGTGCGCCCCGCCCGCGGCCGGCGGTTCCGGCTGACCCGCAAGGGCCGGGCGCTGCGGACCGGCGAGATGGACGGCTGGGTCCGCTATCTGACGACCGAGGCCACGCAGCGCGCCTGGTCGGCCATGGCCGAGGCGATCCGCACCGGGCAGCCGGCGTTCAACCTGGTGCACGGCCGTGACACCTGGGCGCACTTCGCGGCCCACCCGGAGGAGGAGCAGCTCTTCGCGCGCACGATGCGCCGGCTGACGCAGATCGACCTGCCGGGGATCGTGGCCGCCTACCCGTGGCCCGAGACCGGGACCGTCTGCGACGTGGCCGGCGGGTCGGGGACCGTCCTGGCCGGGGTCCTGCGCGCGCGGCCGGCGCTGCGCGGCGTGCTCGTCGAGGCGCCCGGCGTGCTCGACGCGGCCCGCGAGCACCTTGCCGCCCAGGGCGTGGGCGATCGCGTCGCGCTGCGGGAGGGCTCCATCTTCGAGGGCATCGACGCGCGCGCCGACGTCTACGTCCTCAAGGACATCCTCCACGACTGGGACGACGCCCGCTGCGCGCGGATCATCGAGGTGGTGGCGGCGGCGATGGCGCCCGGCGCCCGCCTGGTGCTCGTCGAGGGCCTGCAGGAGCCCGATCGCCCGGAGCCCCTCACCTCGTGGGTCGACGTGCACATGCTCGCGGTGTGCGACGGCGGCCGGCAGCGGTCGCTCGGCGAGCTGCAGGCGCTGCTGCGCGGCGCCGGCCTGCAGCCGGGCGTCGTGCACCGCACGGCCGCCGCCGCGCTGGTCGAGGGCGTGCGCCGCTAGCCTGCCCCCGGTGTCGCGTCCTGCCGCCTGCGTCTTCGACAACGACGGGCTGCTGCTGGACACCGAGGAGGCGTGGACCCGCGCCGAGGTGACCCTCTTCACCCGCCACGGGGCGACGTTCACCCCGGAGCACAAGCGCGAGCTCATCGGCTCGTCGCACCTCGTCGCCGCGGGCAAGCTCGAAGCGATGCTCGGGCAGCCGGGGGAGGGGCGGGCGCTCATGGCCGAGCTGCACGAGCTCGTCATGGAGGAGGCGCTGGCGCCCGTGGCGCCCCGGCCCGGTGCGGTCGCGCTGCTCGACGCGCTCGCCGACGCCGGCCGGCCCGTGGGCCTGGCCTCGAACTCGCCGCGCGCGTTCGTGCAGCGCACGCTGCGCAGCGCGGGGCTCGACGGGCGCTTCGCGGTCGTCCTGGGCGGCGACGAGGTCGACCGGCCCAAGCCCGCGCCGGACCTCTACCTGGCGGCCTGCGGGCGCCTGGGCGTCGCGCCCGCCGACGCGGTCGGCCTCGACGACTCCCCGCCCGGCGTGGCCGCGGTGCGGGCCGCGGGCATGACCGTCGTCGGCGTCCCGTACCTCGACGGCCTGCAGCTCGACGCCGACGTCCTGGCGTCGTCGCTCGACGATCCGGCGGTGCTGGCCGCCTGCGGGCTGTGACGCACGCCGCGCTGACCGACGACGTCCGGCGCTTCTTCGACGCCGTCGGCGAGTTCTTCGGCAACATCGCCGCGCTGCAGGTCCTGCCGCTGCTGATCGGCGCGACGTGCTTCGTCGTGTACCTCAGCTTCCGGGCGCGGGCCTTCTACCACGTGCTGCGCGCCGCCTATCCCGCGGAGCGCATCGAGTTCCGCCGGATCTGGGGGGCGTACGTCGCGGCGTACGGCTTCAACAACGTCATCCCGGCGCGCGGCGGCGACGTCATCAAGCTGTTCCTGTCCAAGAGCTCGATCCCGCATGCCACCTACCCCGCGGTCGGCGCGGCGTTCGTGGTGGAGGCCGGCTTCGACCTGTCGGTCGGCGGCCTGGTGCTCATCTACGCCTTCACGCAGGGCGTCTTCCCCAAGCCGCCGGACTTCGCCGACCTCAACGCGTTCGACCTGTCGTTCTTCGCGGCCCACCCGCGCTTCACGCTGTTCCTGATCACGGTCCTCGCCATCGCCACGCTCGTGGGGTTCGCCGTCCTGAGCACCCACGTCAAGGCGTTCTGGGCGCGCGTGCGCCAGGGCCTGACGATCCTGTTCGACCACCGCCGCTACTTCCGCGAGGTGTGGCTGGTGCAGCTCGCCGGCTGGGGCTTCCGCTTCACCGCCTTCTGGATGCTGCTGGAGGCGTTCAACGTGGGCGGCTCGGTGCAGAACGTGCTGCTCGTCCTGGGCGTCAACGCCGTGGCGTCGGTCGTGCCCTTCACGCCCGGCGGCGCCGGCGTGCAGCAGGCGTTCCTGGTGAAGGTGTTCGGCGAGGCCGGCGTGGCGACCTCGACCGTCGCGGCCTACAGCGTGGGCCAGCAGATCGTCGTGGCCACGACGTCGCTGGCCGTCGGCTTCTTCGCCCTGGTGACGATCTTCCGCTTCCGGTCCTTCAAGGAGGTGCTCGCGGCAGGCCGCGAGGACCGCGCTACTGCAGCCCCTGCCGGGCCTCCCGCACCAGCGTCACGGCCTCGGGGAAGACGATCGCCATGACCTGACGGATCTGCTCGGCCTGCTGCTCGGTCGTGCCCTGCACGTTGACGCGGTTGATCGCGGCGGTGGTCATCTCCACCGCCAGCCGGATCGCGTTGTCGGCCCAGGCCAGGCGCTGCTGGCCCTGCATCTGCTCGGCGAACTCCGCCATGCGGCGCTGCAGTTCGTCCGGGTCGCCGAAGAGCCCTCCGAAGCCTTCCATGGGGCGCATCGTACGCGGTCAGTCGCGGCGGGCCAGGATCGCGACCGTCCCGCCGCGGCCGCGACGGCCGGCTGCGTACTCGAGCAGCGCCGCAAGCGGCAGGAGCGGCAGGGCCAGCAGCGTGACGACGAGGTCCGGCGAGCGCCACGGGGCGTTGCGCTTGAGCAGATGGAAGAGGTAGGACGGCGTGCGCGTCAGGCGGTTGACCGCCGACTGCCACATGCCGAACGGGTTGTGCTCGAGGAGCACGTGGCGCTCCTGCTCGATGCGGAAGCCCTCGGCGCGCAGCAGCGTGCGCAGCCCGGCGGCGGTGAAGTGGGTGCGGTGGCGGGGGACGTCGAGGTGGTACCAGCGCGGGCCGCCGACGACGGCCTGGACGCTCGAGAGGTTGGGGACGCCGACGACGAGCGCGCCGCCCGGCCGCAGCCAGCGGTGGATGGCCCGCAGCGCCGCGCGCGGGTCGTCGACGTGCTCGAGCACGTGCCAGAGGGTGACCACGTCGACCGATCCGTCCTCGACGGCGGCGTCCTCGATGGCCGAGCGCTCCAGCAGGACCCCGTAGTGCGCGAGGCCGGCGTCGACGCCGCGCCGTGACGGCTCGACGCCGCGGGCCTCGTAGCCCGCCTCGCGGGCAGCCGCGACGAACCGCCCGCGGCCGGCGCCGGCGTCCACCACGCGGGCGGGCGCCCGGGCCCCCGCCGCCACGAGCTCCAGCCGGGCGCGGTCGAAGCGCGCCAGCACCGGGGAGGCGATGCCCGACCCGCGGGGGCTGTCCTCGGAGTAGGCGCCGGCGTCGTGGAGGTCGACCGCGGGCGGCGCGCCGGCGGTCACGGCCGTGGCGCACGTGGCGCATCGCCACAGCTCCACGGGCTCGGGGACGACCGGGTCGCCGGACGGCACGGTCCGCCACGGCACGAGGGGGCCGCCACAGGCGGGGCAGGGCTGCGGCCCGGCGGACGGCATGCGCGGCAGCGTACCCGGGCCTCCCGCCGATACGATCCGCCGCCGTGGCCCAGCTGACGCCCTCGCAGCTCGCCTGGCGCAGGCGCATCGAGACCGGCCTGCGCCTCGCGGCGCCGTTCCTCGACCTGATGCTGGCGGCCGGTGACCGGCTGTCGCGCCTCGTCGACCGCGAGGACCTCGAGGCCGGCCCGACCCCGGCCGCGGTCGGCCCGGGCAAGCCGGACCGCGAGGCGCGCGCGTGACTGCCACCGCGCCGGAGCTGACCCCGGCCGAGGTGCTCGACCGCGAGGAGCGTGGCCGCCGGCGCGCGGGCGTCGCGGCGATCGCCGGCGGGCTGCTGCTGCTCGCGGCCGCGCTGCTGACCGCGGTGGCCAACCGCGACCGCCCGTCGGTCTACCTCAGCGAGGCGTTGCGCGAGGCCTCCGGGCAGGACATCGGCCGCACGGCGCTGCTGGGCGAGCGGGTCGAGAACCTGTCCGACGAAGCGGCGGCGTACCTCGGGTCGGCCGTGGCCACGGCGGCGGGCTGGGCGCTCACCGGCCTGGCGCTCGCCTTCCTCCTGGCGGCCGCCCGTGCGCGGCGGCCCGAGACCCCGCGCTTCACTGCCGGCCTGCTGCTCGCCGGTGCGGTCGGTGTCGGGCTCAGCAGCCTGCTGGTCTACGGCGGCCTGGTGGTCGAGGCCAAGTCGTGGATCGACGCGTCCGACCAGACGTCGGAGACGGCGCGCGACGTCTTCCAGCAGCCGGTCGTCTACGCCGGCCAGCTGCTCGGCGTGCTCGGCACGCTCGCGCTCGCCATGGCCTTCACGTTCACGGCGCTCAACGCGATGCGCGCAGGCCTGCTGACCCGCTTCATGGGCATCCTCGGGATCATCACCGGCGTCCTGCTGATCTTCCCGATCGGCGTGGGGCTGCCCATCGTCCAGACCTTCTGGCTGGTCGCCCTCGGCCTGCTGGTCCTCGGGGCCCTGCCCGGTGGCCGGCCGCCCGCCTGGTCGGCGGGCATCGCGGTCCCGTGGCCGTCGCAGCAGGAGCAGCGCGAGCGCCGCGAGCGCGGCGGCGGCGGGCGCGCGCCGAAGCCGCCGGAGCCCGAGCCCGAGGCGCCGCGCACCGGCGAGCCGTCCCCGGCGACGTCGAGCAAGAAGAAGCGCAAACGGCGCGGCTGAACGCAGCGCGCGACCGTCGCGCTGCGACGCGTCGCTGCCGGTGCGCCCGGGTACCCCTCGTGCCACATCGCACAACAGGAGGAGTCCATGGCCACCACCCCGGGTCACGACTGGTCGCGGATCGAGGCGTCCCCTGTCTTCCGCGAGCTCCACGCCAGGCGACGGCGGTTCGTCGTTCCGGCGACCGCCTTCTTCCTGCTCTGGTACTTCGGCTTCATCGTCCTCGCGGGCTACGCCGAGGACTTCATGGGCGAGTCCGTCCACGAAGGCCTCACCGTCGGCTACTGCCTGGCGCTGACGCAGTTCGTCATGGTGGCGGTGCTCGGCGTGTCGTATCTGAAGTACTCGCGCAAGCACCTCGATCCGCTGCGCGAGCAGGCGCTGCGCGAGGCCGAGGGCGGGGGAGGCGCCGCGCGCGAGGCGCGCTTCGGCCGCGGCCCGGACGACCCGGCCGCCCCTGCCCCGACGCGCGGTGAGGAGACGGCGCGATGATCCTCGCCGCCGACGTCAACGAGACCGCCCTCGCCATCTTCGGCGTCGTCGTCGCGGTCACGCTGGGGATCACCTACTGGGCGTCGAAGCGGACCACGACCGCCACGCAGTTCTGGGCGGCCGGCCGCGGCATCACCGGCGTGCAGAACGGCTTCGCCATCGCCGGCGACTACATGAGCGCCGCGTCGTTCCTGGGCATCGCCGGCCTGATCTACCTCTTCGGCTTCGACGGGTTCCTCTACTCCGTCGGCTTCCTCGTCGCGTTCCTCACGGTGCTCTTCCTGCTGGCCGAGCGCATGCGCAACGCCGGCAAGTTCACGATCGCCGACGTGCTGGCGTTCCGCCTCAACCAGCGGCCGGCCCGGGCAGCTGCCGCGCTGGGCACCCTGAGCGTCGTCGCCTTCTACCTGATCGCGCAGATGGTCGGCGCGGGCGTCCTGCTGCAGCCGCTGACCGGCCTCGGGTTCGAGGTCTCCGTGCTGCTGACCGGCGTCTTCATGCTCACCTACGTCGTGTTCGGCGGGATGCTCGCCACGACCTGGGTGCAGATCGTCAAGGCCGTCCTGCTGATGTCCGCCACGACGCTCCTGACAGTACTGGTGCTCGTCGAGGTGGGCAACCCGATCGACCTGTTCA
>DASPKC010000377.1:0-2676 GCA_035628295.1 Baekduia sp. | reverse complement strand
ACGATGGTGCGGCCCGTCCTCACCGCCCGTCCTCGGCGAGGAGCATCTGGGCGGCCTGGACCCGGTTGCGCACGCCGAGCTTGGAGTAGATCTCGTGGATGTGGAACTTCACGGTGTTCTGCGACACGAACAGCGTGGCGGCGATCTCCTCGTTGCGCCGGCCGTCGGCGACGAGCCGCAGCACCTCGAGCTGGCGCTGGCTCAGCAGCGCCACGGGGCTGCGCACGTCGGTCTCGGCGGCCAGCTCCTGCCAGCCGGCGGGGTAGACCACGCGGCCGCCGTGGACGTGGCGCAGCGCGTCGAGCACGTCGGGCGCGGAGTCGGTCTCCAGGACCACGCCGGACGCGCGGCAGCTCGCGGCGATGCGGACGAGCGAGGCGTCCAGCGCGGGGGCCAGCAGCACGAGGCGCGGCCGGCCGCCCGGCAGTTGCGCGAGCGCATCGGTGGCCGCCGGGTCGGGCAGCAGACGCGCGTCCACGAGCACGACGTCGAGCTTGCCGGGCGGCTGCTCGATGAGCTCCCACAGCGTCTCGTGCGAGCCGGTCGGCTCGAAGCTGCCGGTCGCCCGCAGCCACCACCCGAGCGCCTCGCGCAACAGCGCCCCGCCGCCGGCGAACGCCAGCGTGGGCGGACGCTCTTCGCCCGTGCTCCCCGCACCCTGCTGTGTCGTGCCGAGCGAGCCGCTCGACGCCCACGTCACATCAGTCATGTCACCCCCTACCAGCGGTCGGTCGGCCGACCGAGCACCCTGCGGAAGACCCCCACGGCCTCTCCTGCCAGGAGAGTCTACCGTCCTCGGGAGAACAATCCAGGGGGTGACCGTCCCTGTGTCCGATGACCGCACCGCACACCCCGTCAGGCGCTACCTACCCGAACAGGTGGGCCACATTCCGGCCGAAACACCCGTTGCGGTGGTCCCTCGCGCCCCTTATCTTCGGTTCGGGCGCTCAGGGCGCGCGCTGTGGGGGCATGGTTCGTGGACAGATCGGCACATCACCAGGCAGGGCTCGCGGGGCCCGCGTTGGGCGTTCCCCCGCTTGCCGGCGCGGCGCCGCTGGCGCCCGTGCCCGCGCCGGCGCCGGGTGACGCCCTGGCCATCGCGGCGATCGGCGGCCCTCTGGGCATCGCCGAGTCGGCGGCGGCGGCGATCCCCGCTGCGAGCGGCTGGCCGCCGGTCACGCTGTACCACGATGCCGCGGCGCTCCTGACGGCCGGCGACGCTCCCGCGCTGCAGGTCATCCTCGTCGAGGCCGGTCCTGCAGCGGAGTCGACGCTCGAGGAGCTGCGGCGGGTGCTCCCCGCGCACGTCCCGCGCCGTGTGCTGCTGGCGCCGGGGATCGACGCCGAGCTCGTCGGCCTGGCGCTCGAGCAGCGCGTGGACGGGGTGGTGCTCGCCACCTACCCGCCTGCGGACCTCGTTTCGGCGTTGCGCCACATCGGCGGCGGTCGCGCCGTCTTCCCGGAGGGCTGGCAGGAGCTGATGGCCACGCACGTCCCGCGTGCGTCGGCGATCCCCGAGCTGAGCGACCGCCAGCGGCAGGTCCTCGACCTGCTCGCCCGCGGACGACGCAACGACGAGATCGCCGATGAGTTGCTGCTCTCGCCCAACACGGTGAAGTTCCATGTGCGGGCGATCTTCTCCCGTCTCGGTGTGCGCAACCGCGCCGAGGCCTCCGAGCTGCTCGCGCGGATCGACCGCGACGACGCCTGAGCCCGCCGGCAGGACCGCGGGCGCCGGGCGCGAACGCGCGCGGGTAGCTCAACGGGGCCCCGCTTGCGAGGCGCCTCGCGCGCGGGCGCGCGCGTGAAGCGGCCTCACCGGCACGGCGCCGGCCGCCGGTTCGGGGCCGGCGGCCGTCCGTGCCTGGACGGATGGCCGACGCGCGCCCCGCCGGCGCTCAAGGTCCTGGCCGGCCTGCCGATGAGCGGGTCAGCGACCTCTGCCGCCTCGCGCCGGAGCCGCCCTCACGACCCGGCGTACGGGTGCCCGCACCTTGGCTGGACGGCCCTCCGTAAGCGCTACGGAGACCGCCCATGGGACTACCCACTCGGGTAGGACCAAGACCGCCCGAAGCGCCATTGTGGGCAGGCCCCCGCCCGCTTACTCTCGACACCGTCGTCTGGGGGAAAGGGCAGGGAGCCTCAACTTCCCCGGACGTGGCAAGTTCAATCCACGGCAGGGGGTTTACCCATAATGCGAGGCACCAGCCTCAAGATCACCGGTCTCGGTGTTCTGGCCGCGCTTGCGGCCGCTCCGTCGGCTCAGGCCGCCCTTGGTGGCGGCGAGCACTTCGACGCCAAGAACGGCCCCGACCTGCGGACCGTCACGGTCCTCCAGGATCCGGAGGCCAACAACCGCACCGAGCTGGTGCGCTTCTGCTTCGACCGTCGCCTGCAGCCCGAGGACATCGCTCCGGACGACATCCGCAACCGCGGCTTCCGCCTCTACGGCTACGACTCCGACTTCGAGGTCCGCTCGATCCGCGCGACGCTCGACCAGGGCCGCGAGGACAGCGACGCCGAGCGCTGCGTCATCGTCGAGTTCCCCGACGGGACCGACACCTCGCGCTTCACCGTCGGCCACGTCGACGACAACGTCGTGTTCGCGGCCTCCGGCGGCAACCAGGGCAACCTGGAGGACTCCGTCCCCACCTCCTCGACGCTCGAGAAGGGTCT
>DASPKC010000376.1:0-2492 GCA_035628295.1 Baekduia sp. | reverse complement strand
TGGCCCCGGGCTCCCCGGTCAACCCCACCTGAGCGCCAGCGGCTGGGCCGAAACCCTGCCGCCTGAGGCGAGCACCGCCGGTACCATGGTCCCGTGGACGCAGGGCGCACGACCGGCACCGAGCGGGTGAAGCGCGGCCTGGCCGAGATGCTCAAGGGCGGCGTGATCATGGACGTGGTCACGCCGGAACAGGCGCGTATCGCGGAGGATGCCGGCGCCGTAGCGGTAATGGCGCTCGAGCGGGTGCCGTCCGACATCCGGCGCGATGGCGGCGTGGCCCGGATGAGCGACCCGGCGATGATCGAGGGCATCCAGGCCGTCGTCACCATCCCGGTCATGGCCAAGGCCCGCATCGGCCACTTCGCCGAGGCCCAGGTGCTCGAGGCGCTCGAGGTCGACTACATCGACGAGTCCGAGGTCCTGACGCCGGCCGACGAGGCTCACCACATCGACAAGTGGGCGTTCAAGGTGCCGTTCGTGTGCGGCGCGACCAATCTCGGGGAGGCGCTGCGGCGCATCGGCGAGGGCGCGGCGCTCATCCGCTCCAAGGGCGAGGCCGGGACCGGTGACATCGTCGAGGCGGTCCGCCACCTCCGCGCGATCCGCCAGGCCATCCGCCGTCTCGGGACGCTGGACGACATGGAGCTTGCGACCGAGGCCAAGAACCTCCAGGCGCCGATGGCGCTCGTGCGCGACGTCGCGCTGCGCGGCGCGCTGCCCGTCCCGCTGTTCTGCGCCGGCGGGATCGCCACGCCGGCCGACGCGTCGCTGGTGATGCAGCTCGGCGCCGAGTCGGTGTTCGTGGGATCGGGGATCTTCAAGAGCTCCAACCCCGAGGCCCGGGCCCGCGCGATCGTCGAGGCCACCACGCACTTCGCCGACCCGGAGCGCGTCGCCCGCGCGTCGGAGGGCCTCGGCGAGGCGATGGTGTCGCTCGAGGCCCGCAAGCTCGATCCCGAAGCGCAGCTGGCCGGTCGCGGCTGGTGAGCGCCGCGGCGCCGCGGGTCGGCGTCCTGGCGCTGCAGGGGGACTTCCTGGCCCACGCGACGATGCTGCGCGATCTGGGCGCCGAGGTCGTCGAGGTCCGCACGGCCGCCGATCTCGACGGGCTGCAGGGACTCGTCATCCCGGGGGGCGAGTCCACCACGATGACGCTCGGCATCGATCGCGAGGGCCTCGCCGGACCCCTGCGCGCGTTCGCCGACGCGGGCGCGCCGCTGCTCGGCACGTGCGCGGGGATGATCATGCTCGACCGCGCCCACCTCGGGATCGGCGACTGGACGTGCCGGCGCAACGCGTTCGGGCGGCAGGTCCGCTCCTTCGAGGCCGACCTGGACCTGCCGGGCATCGCCGACCCCGGCGACCCGGTGCGCGCCGTGTTCATCCGGGCCCCGTGGGCCGACGAGGTCGGGGAGGACGTCGAGGTCCTCGCCGACGTCGACGGCCATCCGGTGGCCGTCCGCCAGGGCCGGCTGCTGGCCGTCGCGTTCCATCCGGAGCTCTCCGACGAGCCCCGCGTGCACGAGGCGTTCCTGCGCTCGGTGCGCGCCCGCGCCGCGACCGCCTAGACGACGAGGCCGTGGCGCACGGTGTTCTCCGTCACCACGCGCGGCTCCACGAAGTGCAGTAGGTAGTCCGGCCCGCCGGCCTTCGTGCCGGTGCCCGACAGGCGGTTGCCGCCGAAGGGCTGGCGGCCGACCATCGCGCCCGTGATCTCCCGGTTGACGTAGAGGTTGCCGACCGGGCTGGCCGCCGTCACGCGCCGCACCGTGGCGGGGTCGCGCGAGAACAGGCCGCCGGTCAGCGCGACGGGCAGGGCGTCGACGCGGGCGCACGCCTCGTCGACGTCGCGCACGCGCTCGACGCTGAGCAGCGGCCCGAACACCTCCGTGGCCAGCAGCGGCGCATCGCCCGGCAGGTCGGCCACGATGGCCGGAGCGACGTACCACCCGCTCGCCGGCACGTCCTCGCGGCGGGCGACCAGGCGGCCGGCCGCGGCGGCCTCGTCGGTCAGGCGGCGCACGCGCTCCTGCGCCTCGCGCTCGACGACGGGCGGGACGTCGATGCCGAACCGGTCGGGCGGACCGACCTGCAGGACCTCCAGCGCGCCCGCCAGGCGCTCGAGCAGCACGTCGTGCACGGCGTCGTGCACCAGCACGCGCGACGCGGCCGAGCACTTCTGGCCGGCGTAGCCGAACGCCGACCGCACGATGGCGGGCACGGCCTCGTCCAGGTCGGCGTCGGCGTCGACGATCACGCAGTTCTTGCCGCCCATCTCCACGACCGCGCGCTTGAGCTGGCGCTGGCCCGGGGCCACCTCGCCGGCGCGGCGGACGATCTCCAGGCCGACCGCGCCACTGCCAGTGAACGCGATGCCGGCGACTGCCGGGTCGGCCACCAGCGCGGCCCCGACGTCGCCCTCGCCCTGCAGCAGCGCGAGCGCGCCGGCCGGCACGCCTCCCGCCCACAGCGCCTCGGCCACGCGCGCCCCG
>DASPKC010000375.1:0-3206 GCA_035628295.1 Baekduia sp. | reverse complement strand
GGCCGCGTCGAGCTCGGCGCCGATGGCCGCGCGCCGCCGCGCCGCGCCGGCCGCGCCGGCGGCCCGGTCCGGAGCCGATGAGGGCCCCGACGGCCGCCGTCGCGCGTCGGGTGCCGGCGCGTCGGGCCCCGCGCCCCGCGCGTCCCGCCCCGCCTCGGAGGCACCCCGTGCCGACGCGCCCACCGCGTCGCCCGACGCCGCGGCCGCCGAGGCGACCCCGTTCCCGGTCTGGTCGATCGATCCGAACCGGCTCGTGTCGCTGCAGAACGCCTACGCGACGCGGCTGCAGCAGCTGTGGAGCGACCTGCTGAAGCCCGAGCCCGCGGCGCCGGCGCTCACCGACCGGCGCTTCTCGTCGCCGGCCTGGTCGAAGCAGGCGCCGTTCGCGTGGAACGCGGCGCTCTACCTGCTGAACGCCGAGTTCATGCAGCAGATGGCCGACTCGGTCCAGGCCGACGCGCCGACGCGCAACCGCATCCGATTCTTCACGCAGCAGTGGATCGACGCGCTGTCGCCGTCGAACTTCCTGGGCCTGAACCCCGACGCGCAGCAGCGGATGCTCGAGTCGAAGGGCGAGAGCCTGCGCCTGGGCATCGAGAACTTCCTCGGCGACCTCGCCAAGGGCCACATCTCGATGACCGACGAGAGCGCGTTCGAGGTCGGCCGCAACGTCGGCACCTCGAAGGGCGCGGTCGTCTTCCGCAACGACGTGATCGAGCTGCTCCAGTACGAGCCGACGACGCCCACGGTGGGCGCGCGGCCGCTGCTGCTCGTGCCGCCGTTCATCAACAAGTACTACATCCTCGACCTGCAGCCCGAGAACTCGTTCGTCGGGCACGCGGTCTCGCGCGGCCACACGGTCTTCCTGGTCTCGTGGATCAACGCGCAGGCCGAGCACTCGACGCTCACCTGGGACGACTACCTCGAGCGGGGCATCTTCGAGGCGATCGAGACGGTCCGCGAGATCGGGCGCAGCGAGACGATCAACGCGCTGGGCTTCTGCGTCGGCGGCACGATCCTCGCGACCGCGCTCGCGGCGCTCGCGGCCCGCGGCGAGCGCCCGGTCGAGTCGCTGACGCTGATGACGACGCTGCTCGACTTCGAGGAGCCCGGCGTGCTCGGCGTGTTCATCGACCCGGCGCAGGTGGCCTGGCGCGAGCAGACCCTGGGTTCCGGCGGCCTGATGACCGGGCAGGAGCTCTCGACCACGTTCTCGGCGCTGCGTCCCAACGACCTCGTCTGGAACTACGTCGTCGCCAACTACCTGAAGGGCGAGTCGCCGCCGCCGTTCGACCTGCTGTACTGGAACTCCGACGGCACCAACCTGCCGGGGCCGCTGTACTGCTGGTACCTGCGGCACATGTACCTGCAGAACGAGCTCCGGGTGCCCGGCGCGCTGACCTGCGCCGGCGAGAGGATCGACCTGCGCGCCATCGACCTGCCGACCTTCCTGTTCGGCGCGCGCGAGGACCACATCGTGCCGTGGCGCGCGGCGTACGCGTCGACGCGGGTGCTGTCGAACGAGCTGCGCTTCGTGCTCGGCGCGAGCGGCCACATCGCCGGCGCGATCAACCCGGCGTCGAAGAACAAGCGCAGCTACTGGGTCGGCGAGTCGCTGCCGCCGTCGCCCGACGACTGGCTCGCGGCCGCGACCGAGCGGCCCGGCAGCTGGTGGAACGACTGGGCGGCCTGGCTCGAGCGCTTCAAGGGCGAGTCGCGCCCGGCGCCGCGCTCGCTCGGCGACGCCGCCCACCCGCCGCTCGCTCCCGCCCCGGGCACCTACGTCAAGATGAAGGCGCAGCCCCGGCCCGGCGAGGACGCTCCCGCTTCCTGACCGAGAAACCGAGAAGGCCCCCAGGGCCGAGGAGACACGACGATGAGCAAGGTGGCATACGTGACGGGCGGCATGGGCGGCATCGGCACCGCGATCTGCCGCAAGTTCCACGACATGGGCTACACCGTGATCGCGGGCTGCGGCCCGACCCGTGACTTCGACAAGTGGCTGTCCGAGCAGAAGGCCGAGGGCTACTCGTTCCACGCGTCGGTCGGCAACGTCGCCGACTGGCAGTCGACGAAGGACGCCTTCGACCGGGTCAAGGCCGAGTTCGGCAACCCCGACATCCTGGTCAACAACGCGGGCATCACCCGCGACGGCGCGTTCCGCAAGATGTCGCTCGACGACTGGAACGCGGTCATCTCGACCAACCTGAACAGCCTGTTCAACGTCACCAAGCAGGTGATCGAGGGGATGATGGACAAGGGCTGGGGCCGCGTGATCAACATCTCGTCGGTCAACGGCGAGAAGGGCCAGTTCGGCCAGACCAACTATTCGGCCGCCAAGGCCGGCATGCACGGCTTCACGATGGCGCTCGCCCAGGAGGTGGCCGCCAAGGGCGTGACGGTCAACACCGTGGCCCCGGGTTACATCGCCACCGACATGGTGATGGCGGTCCGCGAGGACGTGCGCGAGAAGATCATCCAGACGATCCCGGTCCGGCGGCTCGGCCGGGCCGAGGAGATCGGATCGATCTGCGGCTGGCTGTCGACCGACGACGCCGGCTACACCACCGGGGCCGAACTCTCGTGCAACGGCGGGCTGCATATGGGATGATCCGCCGCGTCAAGGATCCCCGGAGAGCCCGATGGCCCAGGGCAGTCGACTGATCAAGAAGTACCCGAACCGCCGGTTGTACGACACCCAGACGAGCGCCTACATCACGCTCGCCGACGTCAAGCAGCTGGTCCTGGACAACGAGGACTTCAAGGTCATCGACGCCAAGTCCGACGAGGACCTGACCCGGAGCATCCTGCTGCAGATCATCCTGGAGGAGGAGGCCAGCGGCGCGCCGCTGTTCTCCTCCCAGATGCTCGCGCAGATCATCCGGTTCTACGGCCACGCGATGCAGGGGATGATGGGCGCGTACCTCGAGAAGACCATGCAGGCCTTCATCGAGATCCAGAACAAGTTCCAGGAGCAGTCCAAGGCGCTGTACGACGGCAAGAACCTGCCGACCAACGCCGAGCTCTGGACGCAGTTCATGCAGGTCCAGGCCCCGATGATGCAGGGCATGATGACGCACTACATCGACCAGTCGAAGAACCTGTTCGTCCAGATGCAGGAGCAGATGGAGAAGCAGGCCCGGTCGGTGTTCCAGACCTTCCCGTTCCCCGGCGCGCCGGGCCAGGGCCCGCAGCAGGGCGGCCCC
>DASPKC010000374.1:0-7675 GCA_035628295.1 Baekduia sp. | reverse complement strand
GACGGCGACGAGCCGCACTGGGGGCTGCTGCGCCTGTGGTACCGGTCCCCCGCTCCGCTGGCGATGACCCAGGTCCAGGACGTCCTGGGGCTGGGGTCCGACGCGCGGATGAACCTGCCGGGCACGGCGTCGGGCCAGTGGCAGTGGCGTCTCGAGCCGGGTCAGCTGACCGCCGCGCTGGCGGCGCGGCTGCGCGAGGCGACCGAGGAGACGGGCCGCCTGGCGCACCGAGACGCGACTTGAGCTCGGTGAGCGAGATCACCTCGGGTCTCGGCGTCGTCCTCGGGCTCGGCGACTCGATCCTGGAGGGGCCCGGCGACGGCGCGTATTCCGTCCTGCCGCGGCCGTGGGCGCAGTGGCTGGCCGTGGCGCTCGACGTGCCCTACCACGGCGTCGCGATCCCCGGGATCACCGCGCCCGAGCTCCTCCGCGAGGGCCTGCCGCGCGTCGCGGGCCGGCGCTACGGGCTGGCCTGCGTCGGGATCGGCACCAACGACGTCCGCGACCCGGGCTGGGACGCCAGCCGCTACCGCGCCGCGCTCGCGCAGCTCCTCGACGGCATCGACGCCGAGCGCACCTGCGTCGCCACCGTGCCGCACGACCTCGGCCGTCCCCGAGCCGGCGCGAAGGTCAGCGAGCTGGGGCGGATCATCCGCGACGAGGCGCGGGCCCGCGAGGCGGTCGTCGTCGACCTCGACGATCTGCACGGCTGGCGGCTGGTGATGCCCGACGCGGTACACCCCACCGCGCTCGGCCAGGTCGAGATCGCCGACCGCGCCGCGCGCGCGCTCGGCCTCGACGTGCTGCCCTCCTCGCTCGTCGAGATCCGCGGGGGTGACGTGCGCCATGCCGTGACCCGCCACGCGCCGATGGTCGTGCGCGATTGGCGCAGGCGCGTGCAGGACCGTTCGTAGCCTGAGGCGGGTGCCGCCCGCCGCCGCGCCGCCGCGCACGCTGCTCGACGTCCGCCGCATCCTGCACGAGCCCGACGTCGAGGACTTCGCCACCGGCCGTGACGTGCTCGCCCGCTTCCCGGACGCCGAGCGCGAGGTCGTGGACTCGCACTGGCTCATCGACGGGCTGCACGGCAACGCGGGCAACGTCGCGCGCTGGAACGCGATCAAGCGCGAGGTGCTCGTGCTCGGGACGCTGAAGTCCCCGCGCTGCCGGCCCAACGGGCGCTCCAGCGACTTCATCGCCCCGTCGCTGGCCAACGGCTGCGCCATGAGCTGCGCGTACTGCTACGTGCCGCGGCGCAAGGGCTTCGCCAACCCGATCAGCGTCTTCGTCAACACCGAGCGCATCCTGGGCTTCGTCGAGCGCCACGTCGCCCGCCAGGGGGTCAAGGCCACCCCGAACCAGTGCGACCCGGACGCCTGGGTCTACGACGTCGGCGAGAACTCCGACGTGAGCGTCGACGCCTACGTCTCCGGCAACCCGCGCGCGGCCGTGGAGCTGTTCCGGACGCTGCCGACGGCCAAGGCGTCGTTCGCGACCAAGCACGTCAACCGCGACCTGCTGGACTGGGATCCGCAGGGCCGCACCCGGATCCGCTTCAGCCTCATGCCGCACGCGGCCTCCAAGCTCCTCGACGTCCGCACGGCGCCCGTGGCCGACCGCCTGGCCGCGATCGACGACTTCGTGGCCGCGGGCTACGAGGTGCACGTCAACCTGTCCCCGGTCGTCCTGCACGACGGGTGGCTGGAGGCCTGGGACGAGCTGCTCGGCGAACTGGACGCCGCCACCTCGCCGGCCGCCAAGGCGCAGATGGCGGCCGAGGTGATCCTCCTGACGCACAACGACCGCCTGCACGAGGTCAACCTCGGCTGGCACCCGAAGGCCGAGGAGCTGCTGTGGCGCCCGGAGCTGCAGGAGCCCAAGCGCTCGCAGACGGGCGGCTGGAACGTGCGCTACCGGCGCGGCTTCAAGCGGGCCCGGCTGGACGAGCTGCTGGCGCTGCTCGAGCGCCGCACGCCGTGGCTACGCGTGCGCTACGCGTTCTAGGGCTGCTCGCGCTCCACGCGGGCGCGCCGGTCCCGGCGGTCCTGCAGGGTCTCCTGCGCCTCGCGCACCGACGCCTCCGCTGCCCGCAGCGCCACGCGCGCCTCCTCGAGGCGCGCCTGCGCCGCCTCGAGCCCGGCCGCCGCGGCGGCCTCGGCCTCCTTGGCCTCGCGCAGCTCCCGGCGCAGCCGCTCACGCCGCTGCGCCTCCTCGCGCTTGCGCCGCTGCGCCGCCTCGCGCTCCTGCCGGCGCGCGGCCGCGGCGTCGCCGTCGCCGGTCGCCTTGCGCGCCCGGCCCTTCGGGCGCGGCTGCGCCGCCGGCGGCTCGGTCACGGCGCCCAGCCCGAAGCCCGACGGCGCGGCCTCGCGCTCCAGCCGCCCGGCCGCGACGGTCGCGCGCAGCTCCTCGTCGGCCGCGGCCGCGTGCAGCGTGGCCCGCACCTTCTCCGCGGTGGCCGCGGTCTCGTCGCGCGCCACCTGGCCGACGAGCCCGGTCACCGCCGCATGCAGCGCCCGCGCGGCGCCGCGCAGCGCCTCGCCGCGGTCGGCCCCGCCGCGGCCGCTGAGCGCCGCCTCCTGGGCGGCGGCCAGCTCGCAGCCGGCGTCGAGCACCGCCTTGAGCTCGGCTCTGCGCTCGCGCGCGAGGCGGTTGACGAGCGCCGCCGCGCGGCTCGGGCGCCGCAGCGCCGCCACCGCCGCGGCGCGCTCCTTGTCGCCCGCGCGCTTGAGCTCGCGGGCCAGCTCGGTCCTGCGGGCGACGAAGTCCGCCGGGTCGGCGGCGTAGAGCTCGTCCAGGCGATCGTCGAGGTCGGTGCCGGCCATCGCCGCATAGGGTGCCCGACGTGCGCGACGCCGCAGCACCACCTGCCGCCCCGCCGCGCCCGCCGGGCGCCCGTGACCGCGTGCGCGCGCTGGTCCTGCGCGGGCGCTGGCGCCGCCGGCTGCGCCTGGGCAAGGACGTGGTACTCGGGCGGGGCCTGCGGTTCGAGCTCTCGGCCGGTGCGACGGTCGAGCTCGGCGACGGCGTGCAGCTCGGCGACCGCTGCCGCTTCCACGTCCGCGGCGGGGCCGTGCGGATCGGCGCCGGCGCCGTGCTGGGCGAGCGCTGCGTCGTGAGCTGCGACGCGGGCGCGACGATCGGCGCGCGAGCCCGCCTGGGTGACGAGGCCGTCGTCCTCGACGCGGTGGTCGGCGACGGCGCGGTCGTCGGCCCGCGGGCCGTCGTCGAGCCAGGCGCGGAGGTCCCGCCGGGCGCCGCGGTGGGCGCCCAGCAGGTGATCCCTCGTCCTAGCTGGTCACGACCGGCAGCGCGAAGCGCTCGCCCGTGAGCTCGCGTTCGAGCCGCGCGGCCTCGGCGCGGAAGCGCTCGACCGACGCGAGCTTGACGTCCTCGTAGCCGCGCACCAGGTCCGGCAGCGCCGCGATGCGCGCCACCGTCTCGTGGGTCGCGGGCTCCAGGCGCTCCAGCGCCCGCGCCATGAGCGCGCGGTACTCGCCGGGCAGCGCCCGCTCGACGCGCCGGACCTCCGCGCGGGCGAACGGGTCGAGCCGGGTGCCCCGCAGCCGCCGTAGGCGGTGCAGCGTCCCGAACGCCGGCCGCACCCACGGGCCCAGGCGCAGCTTGCGCTGCAGCCCCATCGCCCGCAGCAGCGGCGGGTGCAGCAGGAACGACACCTTCGCCCCCGGGCCGAACTCGCGCTCGACACGGGCGCGCTCGCTCTGCAGCAGGTGCAGCCGCGCGACCTCGTACTCGTCCTTGACGGCCAGGAGCTTGAACAGGCCGGCGGCGAACGCCTCGGCGACGGCGGTCCCGCCCGGCGTCCCGCGCTCGGTCTCGACGCGCTCGACGTCCATGACCTCCTCGGCGTAGCGCCGGGCCAGCCCGGCGTCCTGGTAGGCGATGAGCTCTCCGACGCGCACCTCCAGCAGGCGGCGCAGCTCGCCCGTCGCGCCGGTCGCGTCGACGATCTTGCGCGCGGTGGCGTCGAGGACCGGCTCGGGCTCGGGTTCGCGCAGGGCGGACCACACGGCCTCGGGGTCCTGGACGACCGCGCGCCCCCAGGCGAACGCCGCGAGGTTCTTGTCGACTGCCGCGCCGTTGAGCCGGATCGCCTGCTCGATCGCGTCGGCGCTCACCGGCAGGCAGCCGTGCTGGTAGGCCGCGCCGAGCAGCAGCGTGTTCGTGGGCAGGTGGTCGCCGAAGAGCGCTTCGGACAGGCCCTGCGCGTCGAGGAAGACGGCCTCGTCGCCTCGCGTCTGCCGGCGGATGGCGTCGAGGTTGCGCCGCAGCGCCGGGAAGGTCACCGAGGTGTCGGTGACCATCGCCGCCGTCGGGACCTCGGCGGTGTTGACCACCGCGACGGTCCGCCCGGGGTCGGCGACCAGCAGGTTGCGCGGGTGGGCGGCCCCGAGCAGGTCGAAGCCGAGCAGCAGGTCGGCGGTGGCCGTCGTGGCCTTGTTGGAGCCCTCCAGGCGCGCACGGCTGATGCGCACGTCCGACACGACGGGTCCGCCCTTCTGCGCCAGGCCGGTCTGGTCGAGGCTGGACGTGTGGCGGCCGTCGAGCATCGCGGCCATCTGCAGGACCTGCGAGACGGTGACGACGCCCGTCCCGCCCACCCCGGGCATGCGCACGGTGAAGCCGTCGCGCGCCACGCGCAGCGCCGGCTCTGCCAGCCGCACCGGCAGCGCAGGCGGCGTGCGCGAGGCCTTCGCACCCGGCGCGGGGACCACCTGCAGGAACGACGGGCAGTCCCCCTGCACGCACGAGAAGTCCTTGTTGCACGAGGCCTGGTGGATCTGCGTCTTGCGCCCGAACTCCGTCTGCACCGGCACGACCGACAGGCAGCTGGACTTCTTGGCGCAGTCGCCGCAGCCCTCGCAGACGCGCTCGTTGATGAGCACGCGCTGCGCCGGCTCGGCCAGCTTGCCGCGCTTGCGCATCCGGCGCTTCTCCGCCGCGCACCCCTGGTCGTGCACGAGCACCGTCACGCCCTCGACCTGCGCGAGCTGCGCCTGCACCTCGGCGAGCTGCGCACGGTCGTGCACCGTCACGCCGCGCGGCAGGTCGGCGCCCTTGTAGCGCCCGATGTCCTCGGTGGTGACCGCGACGCGCGCCACGCCCTCCAGCAGCAGCTCGCGGCACAGGTCCCCGACCGAGAGGCCGCCCACGACGTCCTGCCCGCCGGTCATCGCGACGGTCTGGTTGTAGAGCACCTTGTAGGTGATGTTCAGTCCGGAGGCGACGGCGAACCGGATCGCCAGCGACGCGGAGTGGTGCAGCGTGCCGTCGCCCACGTTCTGCACGAAGTGGCGGTCGTCGGTGAACGGCGCCATGCCGACGAACTGCGCGCCCTCCCCGCCCATCTGCGTCAGGCCGGTGATGGTGCCCTTGCCCTCGGGCGACAGCAGGACCATGGTGTGGCAGCCGATGCCCGCCCCGACGAGCGTGCCCTCGGGGTTGGCCGTCGAGGTGTTGTGCGGGCAGCCCGAGCAGAAGAACGGGGTCCGCGCCAGGAGCGGCACGGCTGCGGGCCGGGCGAGCGCCTCCCGGCGCTCGCGCACCACACGCGCGCGCTCGGCGACCTCGCCGAGCTCGAGGCGGTGCTCCAGGACGCGCGCGAGGACGCCGACGACGGCGTCGGCGTCGAGGTCGAGCTCGGCGGGCACGAGCGGCAGTCCGTCCTCGTCGCGCTTGCCCAGGACCCGCGGCTGGTCGGGGCCGCCGTAGAGCGCGTCGCGGACCGCGGTCTCGAGGAACGGGAGCTTCTCCTCGATGACGAGCACCTCGTCCAGGCCGCGCGCGAAGCGCCGCAGCCCCTCGCGGTCGTGCGGGTACAGCATGCCGACGCGCATGAGCCGGATGCCGGCGCGCTCGAGCTCGCGCTGGCCGAGGCCGACGTCGGCGAGCGCCTGCACCAGCTCGTAGTGCACCTTGCCCGCGGCCACGATGCCCAGCCAGGCGCCCGGCGCGGCCACGGTGACGGGGTTGAGGTCGTTCAGGGCGGCGTAGCGGCGGGCGATCTCCAGGCGCACGCCGAACAGCGTGCGCTCGAGCTCGTGGGACGCCGGGCCGAGCAGGTCGCCGTTCGGCGTGTGCCGGTACGGCCGCCCCTCCCACTGGACCTGCGGGAGCACGGGCAGGACGCGGTCGGGCCACACCTGGGCCGTGGCCGCGGCGTCCGCGACGTTCGTGACGACCTTCAGCGCGCTCCACAGCCCCGACGCCCGCGAGCAGGCGATGGCGTGCAGGCCGAGGTCGAGCACCTCCTGGACCGTCCCGGGGAAGAAGACGGGCAGGTGCAGCGAGGCGAGCGTCGCCTCGGCCGCGCTGGGCAGCGTCGAGCTCTTGGCGGCGGGGTCGTCGCCGACGATGGCCAGCGCGCCGCCGGCCGGCGAGGTGCCCGCGAAGTTCGCGTGGCGCAGCGCGTCCATGGCGCGGTCGAGCCCCGGGTTCTTGCCGTACCACGCGCCGACGACGCCGTCGACGTTGAAGCCCGGCAGCGCGGGCGCGAGCTGCGTGCCGTAGACGGCCGTCGCGCCGAGCTCCTCGTTGAGGCCAGGCTGGAGGTGCAGGCGGTGCTCGGCGGCGAGGTCCCCGAGGCGCGCGAGCTCCTGGTCGAGGCCGCCGAGCGGCGAGCCCTGGTAGCCCGAGCAGAAGATGCCCGTGGTGCGGCCCTGCCGGCGGTCCGCGCGGTGCTGGTCGAGCAGGACCCGCACGAGCGCCTGGACGCCCGTGAGGAAGATGGTGCCCTGCTCCAGCGTGTAGCGGTCGCTGAGCCGGACGTCGGGCCGCGACAGCTTGACCGGCGCCGTGGAGGCGGGCGGGGCCGGGCCTTCGATACGGCCGACGTGCTGCTGGGACTCCATCGACGCCACGGCTGGCTCTCCTCTCCGTGCCTGGTCAGCTGACCTTACCAAGAGCGCGACCTGGCGTCGACGGATGAGCTACTCGCGCGCGGTCAGCGGCATCAGGAAGTCCGGGAGCGGCCGGACCAGCGCACGCTGGGTCTCCTCCTCGTAGGTGCGCTCGAGCTGGCCGAGGTGCTCGTCCATCACGGCGAGCACTTCGTCCTGGTCGCCGCGGCGGACCGCGTCGAGCGTCCGTTCGTGGATCGCGATCGTCCACTCCGGCACGAGCGGGTGGTGCATGGCCATGTCGCGGGCGATCTCCAGCCGGCGGATGAGCATCCGCATCAGCTCCTCGATCGTCGCATTGCCCGCCGCCCGGGCGAGCGCCAGGTGGAACATGACGTCGCACTGCAGGAAGCGGTCCTCGTCCTCGGCGGTGTAGCCGCCCGCGGTGATGTCGCGCATGAGGTCGATCGAGCGCTGCAGGCCGGCGAAGTCCTGCTCGGTCGCCCGGACCGCCGCCAACTGGGCGACCCGCGGCTCGATCATCCGGCGCGCCTCGAGCACGCCGGCGACCTCGCTCAGGCGGATGCTCGAGCGCTGCCGGATGAGCTCGACCGGCACGACCGCGGCAGCGACGAACATGCCGCCCCCCGGCCCGCGGCGGACCTCCAGCACCCCGGCGTCCGCGAGGACCTTGACGGCCTCGCGCAACGTCGGGCGGCTGATCTGCATCTGCGCGGCGAGCGCGCGCTCTCCGGGAAGGCGGTCCCCCGGACGCAGCTCGCCCGTGCGGACCTTGTCGGCGATCTGCTCGGCCGCCT
>DASPKC010000373.1:0-12337 GCA_035628295.1 Baekduia sp. | reverse complement strand
CACCGTCGCCCGCGAGGCGCAAGGCACCTACGACCGCGTCGCGGCGGCCACGAACGAAGTCGCCGGCCGGCTGGCCGATCGCCTGGCGCGCGAGACGCACGGCGAGGTGCTGTTCTCTCCCGGTGATCGCGGACGCTACGCGACGGACGCCTCGATCTACCAGGAGATGCCGGTCGGCGTCTTCGTTCCGCGTACCGCGGACGACATCAAGCTGGCGCTGGACATCTGCCGCGACCTGAAAGTCCCCGTGGTGCCGCGCGGCGGCGGCACCAGCCAGTGCGGCCAGACGGTCGGCGCCGGTCTCGTCATCGATTGTTCCAAGCACGTGCGCGCCGTGCTCGATGTCGATGTGCAGAACCGGTGCGCCGTCGTCGAGCCGGGGCAGGACGTGGCGCCGGGCGAGGTCGGCGAGGTCGCGGCGCGTGGGCCGAACATCACGATCGGGTACTGGAACAAGCCCGAGCAGACCGATGCCGTGCTCCGGGACGGCTGGTACCGGACCGGCGACCTGGCGCACGCCGATGAACGCGGTCACCTGTTCGTCGTCGACCGGGCCAAGGACATGATCATCACCGGCGGCGAGAACGTGTACTGCTCGGAGGTGGAGGACGTCCTGGCCCGTCACGAGGCCGTCCAGGAGGTCGCGGTCTTCGGCGTGCCGGACCCGCGCTGGGGCGAGGCGGTCTTCGCCGTCGTCCTTCCCCGCCAGCCGGTCGACGAGGACGTCCTGCTCGAGCACTGCCGCAAGTCGATCGCCGGCTACAAGGTCCCCAAGGCGATCGAGCTGCGCACGGAGCCGCTGCCGAAGTCGGCGGCGGGCAAGCTGCTCAAGCGGGTGCTGCGCGACCCGCACTGGCAGGGCTCCGAGAGCCGCGTGGCCGGGAGCTGACCCGACCGGCGGCATCCATCCTGCGGACGACGGCCCCGGACATGGCGTCCGGGCCGTCGCCGTTCTCAGCCGGTGGAGGCGCCTGCCTCCTCGCGCCGCCGGGCGGCGAACTCCGCGTACCACTCCAGGGCGTCGGGCTTGTCGACCGCCCCGAGGTTCACCACCCGCTCGAGGGTCTCGCCCTGCACCAGCCGCTTGAGCGGGACCTCGAGCTTCTTGCCGGTGAGGGTCCGGGGGACCGCCGGCGCGGCGATGACCTCGTCGGGGACGTGGCGGCGCGACAGGCCGTCGGCGATCGCGCCGTTGATCTTCGCGCGCAGGTCATCGTCGAGCTCGTGACCTTCCGCCGGGACGACGAACAGGGGCATCCAGTAGCCGCCGTCCTCGAGCTCGACGCCGAGCACGATGCTGTCCGCCACCTCCTCCATCTGCTCGACGACGGCGTAGATGTCCGCCGAGCCCATGCGCACGCCGAGGCGGTTGAGCGTCGAGTCCGAGCGGCCGGCCACGATCAGCGTCCCGTGATCGCTGATCCGGATCCAGTCGCCGTGGCGCCAGACGCCGGGGTAGGTGGAGAAGTAGGACTCGTGGTAGCGCTCGCCGTCCGGGTCGTTCCAGAAGAAGACCGGCATGGACGGCATGGGCTCGGTGACCACGAGCTCGCCGAGCTCGCCGATGACGGGCTCGCCCTCCGGCGACCACGCCTCCACCGCGCATCCCAGCCACGGCCCGGGGATCTCCCCGACCTCGACAGGGAGCATCGGGCTGCCGCCGATGAACGCGGTGCCGACGTCGGTCCCCCCGCACGCGGAGTCCAGGCGCACGTCGGGGTTGACCGCGTCCTGCACCCACCGCCAGTCGGCCGGCGGCAGCGGCGAACCGGTGGTGATGAGGTGGCGCACCGAGCTGAGGTCCACCTCCTGCGATGGCAGGACACCCGTCTTGCGCACGCCGGTCACGTAGGCGGCGCCGACGCCGACGATCGTGGCCTGCGTCTGGGCCGCGACGCGGAACGTCCCCATCGGATCGGGGAACGCCGGGCTGCCGTCGTAGAGCACGATCGCCACGCCCGCCAGCAGCGAGGAGACGTGCATGTTCCACACGACCCAGGCCGTCGACGTGTAGAACAGGAAGCGGTCCCCGGGCCGGAGGTCCAGGCAGAGGCCGGACTTCAGCTGCTCGAGCAGCATGCCCCCGTGACCGTGCACGATGCCCTTCGGCGTGCCCGTCGTGCCCGACGAGTACAGGACCCACAGCGGATGCTCGAACGGCACGGCCACGGGCGCCGTCCCCGCATCGGCGTCGCCCTCCAGCAGGTCGCGCCAGTCGACCGCCCCGAGCGCCTCGTCGGGCTCGTCGTCCGGGAAGGCCGTGCGGACGAGGACGGTGTGCTCGACGGAGGGCAGCGAGCGCTGGAGCTCCGCGACGACCTCGCGCCGGTCGCGGCGCTTGCCGTTGAAGGCGTAACCGTCGGCCGCGATGAGCACCTTCGGCTCGAGCTGGGCGAAACGCTCGACGACGCTGCGCGTGCCGAAGTCCGGCGCGCACGCGGTCCAGATCGCCCCGACGCTGGCGCAGCCCAGGAAGGCGACGACCGTCTCGGGCACGTTGGGCATGTAGGCCGCCACGCGATCGCCGCGCTCGACCCCCAGCCGCGTCAGACCGGCGGCGACGGCGGCGACCTGCTCGCGCAGGGTGCTCCAGCTCGTCTCGACCGGCTCCTCCCCCTCGCGCACGAAGATCATCGCGGGCTCGTCGGTGAAGTCGTTGCGCAGGAGACGCTCGGCGAAGTTGAGCGTCGACCCGGGGAACCACCTGGCGCCCGGCATGGTGCGGCTGGACAGCACCTCCTCGGGCGGCGTCTCGGCCCGCACGTCGAAGAAGTCCCAGATGGACTGCCAGAAGTCCTCGAGGTGCTCCACCGACCACCGGTGCAGCGCCCAGTAGTCGTCGAACGTCAGGCCGCGCTCCTGCTCCAGCCAGCCCAGATAGCGGGCGATCCTGGTCTCGGCGATGCTCTCGGGCGTCGGCCGCCAGAGGATCTCGCCGCCCGCGGGGATGGTGTCGGACATGACGGGGATGGTCCTGCCCCGGGACCCGGCGGGCGAGATCGTCGACGACGCCTGTTGTGATCCTGCACAACGCCCCGCAGGCGCCGCGCACGGCCGACCGCGCGGGGGTGGTACTCCTGGGCGATGTCCCGGGGTTCCAACGGCGGGAGGCCTCCGACGCCGACGGGCTCGGCGCCCGCCGCCCTGGAGGGCGTGCGGGTCCTGGACCTCACGCGACTGCTCCCCGGGGGCTACTGCTCGATGCTGCTGGCCGACCTCGGGGCGGACGTGCTCAAGGTCGAGGACACCGGCATGGGCGACTACCTGCGCTGGTCGCCGCCCTTCCATCCGGGGGTCGAGCCCTCCGCCGCCTCGGCCGTCTTCGCCGCGCTGAACCGGGGCAAGCGGTCGGTCCGCCTCGACCTCAAGGACCCCGAGGGGCGGGCCGCCATGCTCCGTCTGGTGCGGGAGGCCGACGTCCTGCTGGAGTCGTTCCGGCCCGGCGTCATGGAGCGCCTGGGCCTCGGCCCCGAGGTCCTGCTGGCGACCAATCCCCGGCTGGTCGTGTGCCCGATCACGGGCTACGGTCAGGACGGCCCTGCGCGGCTGCGCGCCGGGCACGACCTGAACTACCTGGGGCTGACGGGCCTGCTCGACCTCTCCGGCGAGCGCGACGGCCCCCCGGTGCAATCTCCGACGCAGCTGGCGGACATCGGGGGCGGCGCCCTCATGGCGGCAGTCGGGGTCCTCGCCGCCCTCCTGGCCCGCGGCAGGACCGGCCGCGGCCAGGTCGTCGACGTGTCGATGACGCACGGGGCGAGCGCATGGACGGTCATGGCGGCCGCCGCCTTCCTCTGCGACGGCATACCGCCCGAGCGGGGGGACATCGCCCTCGGCGGCGGCATGGTCTGCTACCGGCCGTACCGGTGCGCCGACGGCTGGGTCACGCTCGGCGCCGTCGAGGAGAAGTTCTGGCGCGCCTTCTGCCTGGGCGCGGGAGCTCCCGACCTCCTCGGCCATCAGCACGACCCGCCCGGCTCGGCGGCCCACGAGCGCCTCGAGGGGATCTTCCGCGAGCGTGGCCGCGACGCGTGGGCGGCGTTCGGTGCCGAGCACGACTGCTGCCTGGAACCCGTCCTGACGCTCGAGGAGGCGCTGAGCTCGGAACTCCTGCACCGCCGGGATGCCGTGGTGCGCCTCGACGTGGACGGCGCCCAGTTGCCGGTCGACGTGCCCGGCTTCCCGATCGCGCTGTCGGACACGCCGGCGCGGCCGGCGGGCGCCTCGGTTCCCGCGCTGGGCGAGCACACGCGCGAGGTGCTGCTCGAGGCCGGTCTCACCGAGGACGACGTCGAGCGGCTCCTGGCCCAGGGGACGGCCGCGGCCACGACCACCGCGACGCACGTGTTCCACCTGTGACCGGGCCGCCGACGATCGAGGCGGCGATCGCGCCGGGCCGCACCGGGCCCTCGCCGGTGGTGGTGCTCGCGGACGCCCGCACGACGACCGAGCGCCGGCTGGTCGAGCAATGGGCGGCCCACCACCACCCGGGCGCCGAGGTGCTCGACCTGGAGGACCCGGGCGTCGCCGAGCGCATCCGCGGCGGCGGCGACACCCTGCTCCTCCCCGTCCGGCCCTGCTGGCTGCCGCCGGAGCGCCGCAGCGGCCCCAACGACCGTACGCGGCCGTCGGACCTGCTCCTGCTCGCCGATCCGAGACGGCCGCACGCCCGCATCCAGGCCATGGTCGTCAAGCGCTGGCCGGATCGCGTCCGTGTCGTCGCCGGCGCGCCGGCGCAGGCGAGCGAGCTGCAGGAGCGCTTCCGCAGGCACGAGGGCGGCGGGCGCGACGGCCTCCGGCGCTTCGTGGTGCGCCAGGCCGTGCTGGCGTGCGACCGCGAGGAGCGCCAGCTCACGGGGGACCGCTACAAGGTGCCGCGGCTGGTGGCCGAGCAGATCGCGGCCTCCGCCCGCTTCCGCGCGCAGGTCGAGGCGCTCGCCGACCGTCTGGGGCGCCCGGCGGAGGACGTGCTCGAGGAGGCCACGGCCTGCCTCGACGAACTGGCCACGGTCCAGAGCCCGCCGGCGATCGACATGTGGCGGGCGGTCGTCCGCCCCATGCACTCGCGGGCCTGGGACGTGCAGCCCGACTGGGACGGCCTCGAGCGGCTCCGCGAGCGCAACAAGGAGAACCCGCTCGTCTTCCTCCCGACCCACCGCTCCTACGTCGACCCGCTCGTGCTCGCGGAGGTCCTGCACCAGGCCGACTTCCCCCGCAACCACGTGCTCGGCGGCGACAACATGTCGTTCTGGCCGCTGGGGCCACTGGGCAAGCGGGCGGGCGTCGTCTTCATCCGCCGGTCGTTCGGCGACGACGCCGTCTACCGGCTGGCCATCAAGGCGTACTTCGCGCATCTGGTCGCCAAGCGCTTCAACCTCGAGTGGTACATCGAGGGCGGGCGCACCCGGACCGGCAAACTGCGCCCGCCCCGGTTCGGGCTGCTGCACTACCTCGTCGAGGCCCTCCAGGACGAGCCCGGGCGCGACGTGCTGCTCGTGCCGACGTCGATCGTCTACGACCGGCTGCAGGAGGTCGGCGCGATGGCCGCCGAGCAGATGGGCGCCGGCAAGCCGCGTGAGGGCCTGCGCTGGATGGCGGACTACATCCGCGCGCAGCGTCAGCGGGTCGGGACGGCGAAGATCCAGTTCGGCGAGCCGTTCAGCCTGCGCGACGCGCTGGTCGACGCCGGCGACGGGCCGGCGCAGCTCGAGAAGGTCGCCTTCCGCATCTGCGACGACATCAACCGCATCACGCCCGTCACCGCCACGTCCCTCGTCGCGTTCACCCTGCTCGGCGTGCGCGATCGCGCCCTGACGTTCCGCGAGGTCGCCTGCGCGACGGCGCCGCTGCTGGACCTCCTCGAGGAGCGGCAGGTCCCGGGGCCCCTGGACCGCCTGCGCACCGACGGGGGGCTGCGGGCGGGGCTGCAGGCGTTGGAAGAGGCGCGCGTCGTCGACCGCCACGACGGCGGCACCGAGCCGGTGTGGTCGATCGCGCGCGACGCCCACCACGTCGCGGCCTTCTACCGCAACGGGGCGCTGCACCACCTGCTGCTGCGGGCCATCGTCGAGCTGGTCCTGCTGCGCCTCGCCGGCCGCAGCGACTGGGACGACCTCGTCGAGGCCGCGTGGGAGGACGCGCTGGCGCTGCGCGATCTCCTGAAATTCGAGTTCTTCTTCCCCGAGAAGCAGCGGTTCAACGACGAGCTGCTCGAGGAGATGGACCTGCTGGCCCCCGACTGGCGCCAGGCGATCGGCCGCCCGGGCGGCGCGGCGGACCTGATCGCCGGCTCGCGGGTCCTTGTCGCCGCCAGGGCGCTGCGGTCCTTCATCGACGCGCAGGTGATCGTCGCCCGGGTCCTCGCCGCGCACGACCCACGCAAGGCCGTGGACGACGACGAGCTCATGGCGCAGTGCCTGGGGCTCGGCGAGCAGCTCGTCCGCCAGGGCCAGGTCCACGGCCGCGAATCGGTGTCGCGAGAGCTCTATGGCGCGGCGCTCAAGCTGGCCGCCAACCGCGACCTCGTGGATCCGGGGCGCGAGGAGGTCGCCCGGGGGCGCCGCCGGTGGCTGGAGGAGGTCGAGGAGGTCGCGCAGCGGCTCGCCCGCATCGGCGAGCTCGACCGGGCGCACCTGGAGGAGGTCTTGCATGACGCCGTTGCCTGAGCTGCTCACACGGGTGCATGCCGCCGAACGCGGCCCGGAGGTGATCGCCGCCTTCGACTACGACGGCACCCTGATCTCCGGCTACTCGGCGACCGCCTTCTACGAGCACCGCATCAAGCACGGCCAGATGGGGCCCCTCGACCTCGCACAGACCCTCCTGCGGGCCCGCCGCGGCATCGAGGACGATGAGGCGTTCGTCACCTTCCTGAACCGGTCGCTGGCCGCGTGGAAGGACCTGCCGGTCGAGGACCTGGAGAAGCTCGGCCGCCGGCTCCTGCGCGAGCAGATCGCCTCGCGGCTGCGCCGGGAGACCTGGCGCCTGCTCGAGGCCCATCGCCAGATGGACCATCGCCTGGTCCTGGCGTCCTCGGGGCTGCGGTTCCAGACCCGCCCGATGGCCGAGGAGCTGGACATCCCGCACGTCCTGAACACGGAGCTGGAGGTCGTGGACGGCCGGCTCACCGGGGCGACCGCCGGGCCGCCGCTCTGGGGACGGCAGAAGGCCGAGGCCCTGCGCCGTCTCGCCGCCGACGAGGACGCCGACCTCGAGCGGTCCTTCGCGTATTCCAACGGTCGCGAGGACATCCCGTTCCTCGAGGCCGTGGGCCGGCCCGTGGCCGTCGCGCCCGACGCCGACCTGCGCGCAGAGGCCGGGCGGCGGGGCTGGCCGGTGCTGGAGTGCAGCGACCCTGCGGGATCCCCCGGGCCGCTGGACGTCGTGCGCACGGCGGCGTTCTACGGGTCGTTCCTCTCCGGCGTCGGCGCCGCCGTCGGCCTGGGCGTCCTGCACGGGTCGCGCCGCAGGGCCGTCGACCTGGCGATGAACCTCGGCTCGGAGGCGTCGCTCGCGGTCGCCGGGATCGAGGTGGACGTGATCGAGGGGCACGAGCACCTGTGGTCGTCGCGCCCCTGCGTCTTCGTCTTCAACCACACGAGCAAGATGGACGCGATCGTCCTCATGAAGCTGCTGCGCGAGGAGGTCACCGGCGTGGCCAAGGCGGAGGTCAA
Source organism: Baekduia sp. (assembly GCA_035628295.1). Classification (GTDB taxonomy): domain Bacteria; phylum Actinomycetota; class Thermoleophilia; order Solirubrobacterales; family Solirubrobacteraceae; genus Baekduia. Next base: position 4,664 of record DASPKC010000373.1, on the reverse strand, counting down.
GCGGGTGCCCATCTTCGGCGTGCTCTTCCAGCTCGCAGGCCTGGCGTTCATCGACCGGGCCGACAACGCGCAGGCACGCGAGGCGCTGGCGCCCGTGGTGGAGAAGCTGCGCTCCGGCACCTCCCTGGTCGTGGCGCCGGAGGGCACGCGCCAACCCACGCCGCGGATGGGCCCCTTCAAGAAGGGTCCCTTCCACATCGCGATGCAAGCCGGCGTCCCCGTCGTGCCCATCGTGTTGCGCGGCGTCGACCAGGTGCAGTGGCGCGGCTCGCAGGCCGTGCGCCCGGGGCGCGTCGAGGTGCGCGTCCTGCCCCCCATGGACACGACCGACTGGAGGCCGGAGACGGTGGACGAGCATCGGGACGAGGTGCGCTCGGCGATGGTCGAGGCGCTGGACCGCTGGCCGGGCGAGCCGACCGCACCGGCGCGTGAGCCGGTCTCGAGGGCCGGCTGATGCGCGTCACCGTCCTGGGGGGCGGCTCGTGGGGCACCACCGTGGCCTCGCTGGCCGCGCACAACACCCCCACGACCCTGTGGGCCCGCAATCCGGCCACCGCCCGCGAGATCGACGAGCAGCACACCAACGAGGCCTACCTCGACGACCGGCAGCTGTGCCAGGACCTGCGGGCCACGAGCGACCTCGCCGAGGCGGTCTCCGGGTGCGACGTGCTGGTCGTCGGCGTCCCCTCGTACGTGCTGCGCCAGGTGATCCGCGAGGCCGTCCCCCATCTCCGGCCATGGGTGCCGGTCATCTCGCTGGTCAAGGGCCTCGAGCCGGAGACGCGGATGCGGGCCACCGAGGTGCTCGCGCAGGAGTGCGGCGGTCACCCGATCGGGCTGCTCGCAGGCCCGAACCTGGCGCGCGAGGTCCTCGACGGCTTCGCGGCCGCCGCGGTGGTCGCCACGGCCGATGCGGATGTCGCCCGTGCGCTGCAACCGCTCTTCTCGACCCGCGTCTTTCGCGTCTACCGCAACCAGGACATCCTCGGCTCGGAGCTCGGGGGCGTCTTCAAGAACGTCGTGGCCATCGCCACCGGCATGGCGGACGGCCTCGGCGTGGGCGACAACACGCGGGCGATGGTGATCACGCGCGGCCTGGCGGAGATGCTGCGCCTGGGCGCCGCGATGGGCGCCGAGCCGGTGACGCTCACCGGCCTGACCGGCCTCGGGGACATGCTCGCGACGTGCACGAGCCCCCTCTCGCGCAACCGGCGGGTGGGCGAGGAACTCGGCCGCGGCGCCTCGCTGGAAGAGGTGCTGAGCGGCATGACGCAGGTCGCGGAGGGCGTGCGCACGGCCCGCCCCGTGATGGAGCTGGCGCGCGAGCACGACGTCCACCTCCCGATCGCCGCGGAGGTCGACGCGGTGGTCAACGAGGGCCGCTCGCCGCGCGAGGCCTATCGCGGCCTGCGCCGGATCCAGGCCGAGCACGAGGGGGCGGCGGTCGCATGACCACGCAGGACACCACCGGCGAGGTCCTCGAGTGGGGCGCGACCCCGGATCTCAACGCCCTCGAGACGATCATGTGGCGGGCGGAGGTCGATCCGCGCCTGCGGTCGACGGTCATCATGCTGGAGGTCCTCGACACCGCCCCGGACTGGGAGCGGCTGCTGGCGGCGCACGAGTGGGGCTCGCGCGTCGTCCCGCGGTTCCGCCAGCGGGTGGTGGACGGCCCGGGCGGCCTCGGGCAGCCCGTGTGGGTCACTGATCCGTCGTTCTCCCTGGACCGCCACGTCCGGCGGCGCGCCCTGCCCGAGGGCGGCGGCGCGCGGGAGATGCTCGACATCGTCGCGCAGGTCGGCATGGAGCCGTTCGACCGCGCGCGTCCACCCTGGGAGGGCACGCTGCTCGAGGGATTGCCCGACGGCCGCGCCGCGTACGTGCTGAAGATGCACCACTCGACGCTCGACGGCATCGCCGGAATGCAGCTGCTCGGCCGCCTGCACTCGCCGACGCGCGAGCCCCGCCCCGACAAGCCGATGCCTCCGGTGCCCGAGCCCGGCAGCACCTCGTCGCTGGCCGCGATCGCGCGGACCGGGCGACGCGATCTCGGCCGGCTGGCGGGGGTGCTGCGCGATGCGCCCGGGCACCTCGGCGCGCTGCGCCGGCCTGATCGCAGCGCACGCGAGGCGGTGGAGTGGGCGGCGTCCCTGCGGCGGGTCCTGGGCGACCCGGAGGCGACGCCGTCGCCACTGCTGGCCGGCCGCAGCGGCCGCTGGAACCTCGGCACCCTCGACGTACCGTTCCAGGACCTCCGAGCGGCGGCCAAGTCGGCCGGGGGCTCGCTCAACGACGCCTTCGTCGCAGCGCTGCTGGGCGGGATCCGCCGCTATCACGAGGTGCTCGGAGCCACCGTCTCCGACATCCCCATCGCGATCCCGATCTCCGTGCGCAAGGAGGACGACCCGGCGGGCGGCAACCGCTTCGTGGGCGCACGCCTCGCAGCCCCCGCCGGCGAGCCGGACCCCGTCAAGCGCATCCAGGCGGTCGGCCGGGCCGTCCGCGCCATCCGCGACGAGCCGGCGCTCGAGGGGCTCGGCAGCGTGGCCCCCGCGCTCGCGCGGCTGCCCGGGCCCCTCCTCGCGCACGTGGTCGGGTCGCTGACGTCGGCGAACGACCTCCAGGCCTCCAACGTCCAGGGGCTGCGCGAGGAGGCGTTCCTGGCGGGGGCGAAGATCGAGCGCATGTACGGCTTCGCGCCGGTCCCCGGATGCGCGCTGATGATCACGCTCATCACCCACGGCGACGTCGGGTGCGTCGGTGTCAACGCCGATCCGGCGGCCGTCACCGACCTCGACCTGCTGGGCCGTTCGCTGGCCGACAGCTTCGGCGAGGTCCTGGCGCTCGTGCCGGGGGCGGGAGCGGCGACCTGGAGCGGTTGAGCCACGCCCGCCGGGTAGCCCCGGCCCATGGGCCGGATCGTCATCGGCACCTCGAGCTGGGCCGACCAGGGCTTCATCGACGAGTGGTACCCGCCGGGCCTCGCGCGGCGGGACCTGCTGGCCCACTACGCCGGGCACTTCGACGGGGTCGAGGTCAACTCCACCTTCTACGGCGTCCCGGGCACCGCGACCGTCAGGCGCTGGGTCCAGCAGACCCCCGAGGGCTTCCGCTTCGACTGGAAGCTGCACCGCCTGCTCAGCCGCCACGCCGGCGCGCTGGACAGCCTGCCGGGCGACCTGCGCGACGACGTCGACACCACGCCCAAGGGCCGCGTGCGCCTCGACGACGACCTGGAGCTCGAGCTGGTGCGCCGGACGCTCGCGGCCGCCGCGCCGCTGGCCGAGGCGGGGCGGCTGTCGTCGTTCCTGCTGCAGCTCACCCCCGCCTTCGTGCCGCCGAAGCACGAGCTCGACGAGCTGGCGGGCCTCGTCGAGGCGCTCGCCCCGCACCCCGTGGCGATCGAGGTCCGCCACCGGGCCTGGCTGTCGCGCGAGCACCTCGAGGCCACGCTGGGCTGGCTCGAGGAACACGGCGCGGCGTTCGTGGGCGTCGACGCGCCGCAGGGCAAGCCGGCGACGATGCTGCCGCCGGTCGATGCGGTGACGCTGCCCGAGCTGGCCTACCTGCGCGCGCACGGGCGCAACGCCCACGGCTGGGTGCACGGGCGCAGCGTGGCCGAGCGCTTCGGCCATCGCTACGACGACGCCGAGCTGGGCGAGATCACGGGGCGGGCGCAGGCCCTGGCCGAGGAGGCGCAGGAGGTGCGGCTGATGTTCAACAACAACCGGGGCAGCGACGCGCCCGTGGCCGCGCAGCGCGCCCGCGAGCTCCTCGGACAGGCTGTGGCGGCATGAGGCGCACGCTGGAGGAGATCGCCGAGGAGATCCGCGACCACAAGCAGGCCGGCTGCGGCTTCGAGCCCTGCGAGACGTGCACGCAGCTCGTGCCCGGGGAGGGTCCGGCCGACGCCCGCGTGGTGGTCGTCGGCGAGGCGCCCGGGGCCCAGGAGGACGCCAGCGGCCGGCCGTTCGTCGGGACGGCCGGCAAGCTCCTGGACAAGCTGCTGGTCGAGGCCGGGCTCGCGCGCGACGAGGTGTTCATCACCAACGTCGTCAAGGCGCGCCCGCCGGGCAACCGCGACCCCAAGCCGCTGGAGGCCGAGCACCACCGGCCGTGGCTGGACGAGCAGCTCGCGGCCATCGAGCCGGAGCTCGTCCTGCCCCTCGGCCGGCACGCGCTCAAGCACTTCGCGCCCGACCTCAAGATCTCCGAGGTCCACGGCACGCGCGTCGAGGGCGTGGCGGGCACGCCCCTCGTCCCGTGGTACCACCCGGCGGCGGCGCGCTCGAGCGCCATGCGCGCGGCGCTGCACGCCGACGCGCAGGCGCTCCGCGAGCTGCTGGCTAGCGCACGGTGACCGTCCGGCTCGCGCCGACGGCCCGGCCGTCGCGCACGTAGTCGCCGTGGTCGTTGCCGTTGAGGGTCACGCGGATCGTGTGCCGGCCCTTGGCAAGATCGCCGAGGTGGTACCAGGCGCCGTAGAGGCGCGCCTGCTTCTTGCCGTCGACGTACAGGTGGGCGTGGCCCTCGCCTGCGCGGTGCGCGCCGCTGGCGCGCTGGGGGGCCCAGCGGAACCCCTTGGTGGTGACGTGCAGGTTGTGGCCGGCCATGCGGTCGGCGGTGACGTGCAGCGCCACGCGCATGCCCGCCGGCGCCGGATG
>DASPKC010000372.1:0-15329 GCA_035628295.1 Baekduia sp. | reverse complement strand
GGCTTCGCGGTCGTCGCCGAAGAGGTCCGCAAGCTCGCCGAGGAGAGCCAGGACGCGGCGCAGTCGATCGCGGCGCTCATCGCCGAGATCCAGGCGGAGACCGGCCGCGCGGTCGAGGTCGTCGAGCTCGAGAACCTGGCGGCCAGCCCGTTGCGCTTCGAGGTCGACGGCCCCGTCCTGATCGACCTGCTCGACCGCGTCGAGGACGAGGGTGCGCAGCTCGGCGTGATCTACCACTCCCACACGCGCTCGGCGCCGGAGCCGTCCCAGACGGACATCAACTTCTCGGCGGGCTGGCCGGGCGTCGAGTGGCTCATCGTGGGCCTCGCGGGCGGCGGCCTGGAGGTGCGCTCGTGGCTCATCGACGACGGCGAGCCGCGGGAGGTCGCGGTCGAGGTGCGCGACGACGGCTGACCTCGCGTGTCCGGCCTGCGGGCGGTCGTGGCCGGAGCCGGAGCGCTTCTGCCCCGACTGCGGCCTGCCGCTGACGCCCGGCGGCCGGGTGGGGGAGGAGGCGTCGCTGAGCGCGGCGCAGCAACGGGCGCGCAAGGTCCACAAGCCCTACGCCGAAGGCGAGCTCGTCCGCGTGGCCGGCGGACGCCACCAGGCGGAGGCCGAGCTCATCCAGGGACTCCTGCTCGAGGAGGGGATCCCGTCGCTGCTGCGGCGCAGCCGCGGGTTCGACGTCCCGGACATGCTGGCCGCGGGCCCGCGGGACGTCATGGTCCCGCGGGGCGGCGCCGACGCGGCGCGCGACGTGCTGCTGCAGGCCGAGCTCGTCGGCACGGCCGACCCCCCGCCGCCGGTCGCCCCGGCCCGGCTGCTGTTCTGGCTGCTGGCCGGCGTCGCGGTCGTGGCGCTGGTCGTCTGGCTCATCTCCGCCCTGGCGTTCTAGCCGCCGGACCCGCGGGTCAGTCGCGGGCGGGCTGGCCGGCGAGGCGCGCGAGGTGGGCCCGCCACGTGCCCTCGGTGTGCACGAGTGGGCGGCCGTGGAACGCGTGGACCAGCGCTCCGCGCGGGCCGCCGGGGGGCAGCTGGGTCACCAGGCGCACGACGGCCGCCTCGCCCTCCTCGCGCGCGAGCAGGTCGAGCACCGTGCCGCCCAGCAGCGGCGCGTCGCGCAGCGACGGAGGGAACTCCGGGCGGCCGCCTTCGCGCAGGCGCCGTCCGATCGCGGGCCGCGCGTGCGGTGTCTGGCCGCTGAACCACTGCCCGGCGCCGAACACCAGCCAGGCCCAGCGCGCCGCGCGCACGAGCGAGCCGACCCGGAACGGTGGCGGCAGCTCGCCGCTGTTGGCCCCCACGACGACCTGGGCGTAGAGCGCGGCCGGGGCCAGGAGCTCCATCTCCCGCGAGCCCGGGACGTTGGAGGCGCGCGCGGCCAGCAGGCGCGGCGCCAGCACGTGGATCGCCGTCCTGCCGGGCCAGCCGACGAGGTAGCGCCGCGCGGCCGGCGCGGTCATCCGGCGCACCAGCGGCACGATCGGCTCCGCGAGCGCCAGCGCGGCATCCGAGCCGTGGACGACGACCGTCGTGCTCTGCGGGACCGACGGGAAGACGCCGGCCAGCCGCTCGTGGGTGCCCTCCAGCAGCTCGAGGACCCCGGCCACGTCCTCGGCGTCCTCGCTCTCGTGCCGAGCGGTGAAGTGCTCGCTGGCGGTCTCGTCCCACGCCACGCTGCGCCCTTCGCCGCCCGCCGCGCCGCCCCTGCCGCAGGCGCCCGCCGCGGCCCTCAGGCCGCCGCGGCGTCGCGCTCGTAGGCCAGCTCGGTGCGGATGCCCAGGGCCGTCAGGCGGTCGTGCGCCTCGGTCAGGGAGCCGGCGTCGGCCACGTGGGCGGCCAGCCGCGCGGCCGAGCCCAGGGCGGCCTCGACGTCGAAGCAGACGACACGCCCGCCGTCGGGCGTCAGGGGGACCGTGCGCCGGCCGCCGCGGATCGGGACGTCGCCGGTCTCGCCGCGCGCGCAGCGGACCGCCATCGCGCTCGCCTCGGTGGGGACGACGGCGCACGCCTCGTCCAGGACGTCGAGGTCGTCCGCGGTCAGCGCGAGGTCGCCGCGGTCCCCGCCGGCGGCCGCGACCTCCCCGAGGCGCTCGAGCACCTCCGCGGGCAGCAGCTCGCCGTCGCAGCCGATGCCGAACACGACGCCCAGCGTCGGGATGCCCGCGGCGTGCAGCGCCCGCGCGGAGGCCAGCAGCACCGCGTCGGCCAGCGGGCTGGCGAGCCCCGGCTCGTCGCCGTGGGCGAGCACGTCGCCGCCCACGTCGAGCAGGACGACCAGGTCGCATCCCAGCTGCGCGGCGGCGTCCGCCAACGCGGCGCCGGTCGCGGCCGGGCCCGGGTTCGGGTCGACCAGGACGACGTCCTCGCCCAGGAAGCCGGCGAGGTGCGACTCGCAGAAGCGAAAGCCCCCGGGTCCGCGCGTGCCGGCCCCGGCGAGCGCGACGGCGTCGTTCAGGCGCCGGGCGTCGACGACCTCGTCCAGGCGGCGCGGCCCCGGGAGCGGGTCCACCGGGCGCCGCTCCCAGGTCAGGCCCCCGACGACGGCGGGGGTGCCCAGGGCACGGGCGGCGAGCGCGACGGCGTAGGCGCCGACGACATCCCCACCACCGCCGATGCCGACCACCAGCAGGCGGCCGGCATCGCGGATGCGTTCAGCTGCGGAGCTCAACTGCTCGATCGGGCTGGTCTGCGCGGCGGATCGTCGTTCCTCGGGAGGAAGAGACCCGGGCACAGTGCGTCAGCACGGGCTCGGGCCGATGACGATGCGAGGGGCGATGAGGCGCCCCGTCAGACCAGCTCGACGACGCGGGAGTCGCAGATGCCTGCGATCTCCTCCGTCGCGCGCCCGAACTCGTCGTCGGAGAGCACCGGGGTGCCCTCGAACGGGAGGTCGCGGGTGATCTCCAGCCAGGAGCGGCAGCCGCCGTACTCGTCCTTGACGCGGACCGTCACCGGACGCGGGATCCGGTAGGTGCGCAGCAGCAGGACGTGCAGCGGGTGGCGGCGCTTCCAGGCCAGGCGCTTCTCGGCGTAGTCCGTCGTCCAGACGTAGAACGGCGAGAGCTCCGCGACGGTGCGCGGGTCGGTGATCGTGAAGTGGCCGGCGACCTCGGCCCAGGCGCGGACGCGGACGCGGTCCGGCTGGCAGATGCCGCCATCACGCGTCAGCGCGTGCAGCGGCGGCTCGCCGTCGGGCCACACGCCCTCCTCGAGGGCGCGCCGCAGCTCCGGCTGGTGCGAGGCGCGCACGAGGTCGTTGCGCTGGTGGTCGAAGGTCGGGTACAGGAAGAAGCGGTCGTGCTCGAGCTGGAAGTGCTTCGCGCTCTCGCCCACCCCACCCTTGCGGAGGGTGAGGAGCTGCTCGCCTTCGGCGAGCGCGCGGACGGTGACCGCCCATTCCTTGAATGCAATAGGCATAGGGAAGGTGCAGGGGGAGGAGGTTCAGAACAACTGCAGTCCTGCGCGAGCTCGGGGGAGAACCGCAGCGCAGGACGAGGTGGTCCATTGAAACAGAGGAACGCGAAATCGCAAAACTTCCCTGCAAATGCCCGTCAGAACGTGCGTTCGTCCTGGCGCGTCGCCGCTCAGATAGGCGACGTTCCGCCCTTTTCGCCGAGCCGCCGGCCCGCGTAGGCCTCGAAGACCTCCAGCACGGCGGCGAAGTCGGCTGCGCCCAGTCCCCGGCCGACCGTCGCGACCAGCGCGTCGCGGGCCGCGGCAGCCGCCGGGAACGGCACGCCGGCGTCCTGGGCGGCGTCGAGGCAGAGCCGGACGTCCTTGAGCATGTGCTCGGCCTTGAAGAGCGTCGCGAAGTCGTGCTCGCGCATCGGGCGCGCCTTGAGCACCAGCATCGCCGACCCGCCGGAGCCGGCGCCCAGGACGGCCTCCGCGGCGTCGAGGTCCACCTCGAGCGCGTCGGCCACCAGGAGCGCCTGGGCGACCGTGGCCGTGTTCACGGCGGCCACGGCGTTGTTGACGACCTTCAGCGCCTGGCCCTGGCCGGGGGCGCCGACATGGACCACCAGGTCGCCCATCACGTCGAACAGCGGCCGCGCCTCGGCGACGTCGGCGCCGGCGCCGCCGCACATGATGGTCAGCGTGCCGTCGGCCGCCTTCGGCGACGAGCCCGTCACCGGGGCGTCGACGAAGCGCAGGCCGCGGGCGCCCAGCTCGGTCGCCAGCGCGCGCGCGTCGGCCGGGGCGATCGTCGACATGTCGACGCACAGCCCGCCCTCGGCCAGCCCGCGGGCCGCCCCGTCGGCACCCAGGAGCACCTCGCGCACCTGCTCGCCGTCGACCACCATCGACACGACGATCCGCGCGCCCTGCGCGGCCTCGGCCGGCGTGGCGCACGCCACGCCGCCGTGCTCGGCGGCCCAGGCCTGCGCCTTGCCCGCCGTCCGGGTCCACAGGCGCAGCTCCAGGCCCGCCCGCGACAGGTTGGCCGCCATGCGCGAGCCCATGATGCCCAGCCCGAGAAACGCGATCGTCGTCGGCATGCCGGCGATCTTCCCAGCCGGGCCGGGCGGCGGGCCGGGCTACGCCGCGACGAGGCCCAGCCGGTGGGCCGCGGCCGCGGCCTCGGTCCGGGACCGGACGCCGAGCTTCGTGAGGATGCGCGAGACGTGCACCGACGCGGTCTTCTCGGCCATGAACAGCGTCTCGCCGATCTCGCGGTTCGTGCGGCCGTCGGCCACCAGCAGCAGCACCTCGAGCTCGCGCGGGGTCAGCCCGAGCTCCGCGGCGGCGGGCGAGGCCTCCAGCGCCGACGGTGGCTCGGGCCGGCGCTGGTCGTCGTCGCCCAGCCGCAGGCGGCCGCGCCGCGCCAGACCCTCGACCGCCTCCGTCAGCCAGCGCGCGCCGAGCCGCTGCGCGACCCGGTGCGCCTCGCGCGCCGCCGCCTGCGCCGCCGGGCGGTCCCCGCGCAGCAGCAGCGCCTCGGCCTCCTGCCAGCGGGCGCTCGCGGCCCGGTAGGGGCGCAGCAGCGCGTCCCACGCCTCGGCGGCGCGCGCCCACGCCTCCGGGCTGGGGCGCCCGGCGGCCAGCGCGGCCTCGGCCTCGGCGACGAGCGCGAAGGCGCCCGTCTCGGGCGCCGCGCGCCCGAAGCGGGTGCCGGCGAGCACGACGGTCCGCGCCGCGAAGTCCGCCGCCCGCCCCGCCGCCTCGGCCTCGTCGCCCGGGCGCCCGAGGTCGCGGGCCATCCGGGCCGCGTCGGCCTCCACGCCGGCAGCGGCGGCCAGGACGCGCGCCAGCCGCGGCGCGTCCTCCGTGGGCGGGTGGGTCTCGAGCCGTCCGAGGGCCCAGGCCAGCACCTCGCGGGCGTCGTCGATGCGCCGTTCGCGGCGGTGCAGGGCAGCCGACAGCGCGGCGATCGGGGCCAGCCACTGCGGCTCGCGCACCGGGGCCGCGCTCTCGCGGGCGAGCTCGAGCCGGCGCAGGGCGCTGGCGTGCTCGCCGCGGGCCAGCTCCAGCTCGGCGCGGCGGATCTCGAAGAACACCCGCGTCAGGCCCTCCTGGCGCGGGGCGGAGGAAACGGGCAGCAGCGCGTCGCTGCGCGCCCACTCGCCGAGCTCGTAGGCGACCTCGGCCGCCTGGAACTGGATCCACGTGCCGCGGTGACCCAGCTCGCGTAGCTCGCCGGAGGCCTCGCTGAGCACGTCGCGCGCCTCGAGCGGGCGCCCGGCGACGAGGAGGTTCTCGGCGAGGTTGAGGTAGGCCCGCACGAGCTGGTCGACCAGGCCCGCCTGGCGCGCCTCGGGCACCGCCTCGCGCAGCAGCGCGATGGCGCCCTCGGCGTCGCCCAGCCCGAACAGCGCCACGCCGCGGGTCACGCGTGCGTGCAGCTCGGCCGCCGCCGACCCTGCCGCCTGCGCGGCCGCCAGGCTCTCGGAGCACAGCGCGTCGGCGGCCTCGTAGCGGCCCCAGAGCATCAGGGCCGTGGCCTTGCGCGCCAGGACCATGGCCCGCTCCACGGTCGGCGGCAGCGGCGCGAGGAGCCCGAGCGCGTCGTCCCAGGCGGCGAGCGCCTTCTCGCCCTTGCCCTGGTTCCACCAGGCGCGGCCCAGGCGGTGCAGCAGCTCGGCGGCGCGCACCGGCTCGCAGTCCCGGTCGACCTCCGCCAGCGCCCGTCGCGCGAGCTCCGCGGAGCGCACGGGCTCGTCCTCGCGCGCGATGGCCGCGCGCCGCAGCAGCTCCACGTGGTCGATGCCCAGCAGGTCTTCGGCGTCGGGCACCCGCTCCCAGAGCTCGAGCGCGCGCTCGAACAGGTGCCCCGCCTCCCCGGAGGCGTGGACGTCGGTGGCCGCCTCGGCCGCGCGCACCGCGGCGACCAGCGCCCGCGGCCGGTCGCCGGCGCTGTCGAAGTGGTGGGCGACCGCGGCCGCCACGTCGAGCTTGATGCAGACCTCGCCGCTCATGCGCTGCTCGAGCGCCTCGGCCAGCGCGAGGTGCAGCTCGGCATGCTCGCCCGGCAGCAGGTCGTCGAGCACGACCTCGCGCAGGAGCTCGTGGCGGAACGCCAGGCCGCCGTCGTCGCCGGCGACGAGGACGTGGTGGGCGACGGCGTCGCGCAGCCCGTCGCGCAGCTCGCGCGCGTCGAGGCCGGTCACCTGCTCGAGGACGTCGAGGGCCACGCGCCGCCCGGCGGCGACCCAGCGCAGCGCCTCGCGCGCGGCGCCCGGCAGCGCCTCGATGCGCAGCATGAGCGCGTCGCGCAGCGACAGCGGCAGCTCGCCCGCGCCCTCGGCGCCGGCGGCCAGCAGCTCCTCGGCGTACAGCGGCACGCCCTCGCTGCGCTGCCAGACGCGGTCCAGCAGCCGCTCGGAGCCCGCCCCGCCGAGGATGTCGTCGAGGACGACGCGCAGCTCGTCGCGGGTCAGGCGCGTGAGCTCGACGCGCCGCACGCGGTCCTCGCGCTCGACCTCGGCCAGCAGCGGGCGCAGCGGATGGCGGCGGTGCAGCTCGTCGGAGCGGTAGGTGCCGACGAGGAGGACCCGCGCGCTGCACAGGTTGCGCGCGAGGAAGGCGACGAACTCGCGCGTCGAGCGGTCGGCCCAGTGCAGGTCGTCGAGGACGACGACCAGCGGCTGGTCGCGCCCCAGGCGCTCGAGCAGCTCGAGCAGGAGCTCGAACAGGCGCCCGCGCCCGCTGCCGGCCAGCGGCTCGATCTGCAGGTCGGCCGGCACGCCGAGCTCCGGCAGCAGCCGGGCCAGCTCCGCGCGGCCCCCGCCGAGCTCGTGCAGGACGGGGTCGTCGGCGCGGGCCAGCGGGCGCAGCGCGGCGATGATCGGCGCGTAGGGCAGCTCCCCGTCGCCGAGCTCGAGGCAGTCGCCCCACAGCACGCGCGCGCCGCGCACCCGGGCGCGGCGGCGGACGTGGTCGGCGAAGCGGCTCTTGCCCACGCCGGACTCGCCCGCCACGAGGGCGATGCGCGCGTGCCCGGCCGCGACGTCCTCGAGGGCGCGGTCGAGCTCCGCGACCTGGCCCTCGCGGCCGACGAACGTGGAGCTAGTGACGCGCTGCGGCAACGAGGCGAGCGTACCGGGGGACGCCACGGCGGACGGGGCGCGGCGCGCGGGCCGCGAGCGGGGGGACCACGATCGTGCGGTGCTCGCGCGGAGCGATGCGCAGCCGCCCCTCGGCCTGCAGGGTGTGCTGGTGCAGGTGGAGGTGCATGGGGAGCATCGTCGCGCTGAGGGGGGTGCGTCCACATCGGCCGCCCGCCGCGTCCTGCGCCCGTGGACCCCTTACCTGCCGCAGCGCACCCCTTAGGCGCCGGTGGGCACCTCCCGCCCGGGGTGCGGGTGCCCGCACTCCGCCTCAGGCGGCGCCGTGGCCGCCGCCGCCCGGAGTCTCCAGACGCAGCGCCTCGCCGGGCCGCAGCGTCCCGGTGGCCTTCGGCGGCAGCTCGCGCTCGGCGCCGCCGGCGTCCACCAGGACGTTGCGCCCGCGTGCCCCGGGGGCGCCGCCCTGCGCGCCGGGCGGCGCGTGGCGCCGGCGCTCGGTGATCAGGCTGAACGCCGCCTCCTCCAGCGCGCGGATCTCGCGCACGACGCCGTCGCCGCCGCGGAAGCGCCCGGCGCCGCCGCTGCCGCGGCGCACGGCGTAGCGCACGACCTCCAGCGGGAACTCGAGCTCGAAGGCCTCGACGGGCGTGTTGCGCGTGTTGCTCATCGCGACGTGGACGGCCGACGGCCCGTCAGCGTCGGGGCAGGCGCCCTGGCCGCCGCCCAGCGTCTCGTACGAGGTCCAGGTGTCCGTGCCGAGCGTGACGTTGTTCATCGTGCCCTGGCCGCACGCGCGGCCGAACGCCTGCAGCACGAGGTCGGCCACGCGGCTCGACGTCTCCACGTTGCCGCCGGCGACGGCCGCCGGCGACCGCGCGTCGAGCAGCGTCCCCGGCTCGGTGACGACCTCGACGGGGCGCATCGCCCCGCCGCTGGCCGGGATGTCGGGGTCGGTGAGGACCCGGACCGCGAAGGCGCACGCGCTCACCGTGACGGCCCGCGGGCAGTTGAGGTTGCCGGGGTCCTGGCCGGCCGAGCCGCGGAAGTCGAGCACCAGCCGGTCGCCCTGGACCGTCGCGCGCAGCCGCAGCTCGAGATCGCCGTCGATGCCCTCGAGCACGTCGGCGGCCGTGCGCTCGCCGTCGGGCAGCGCCGCCAGGCAGGCACGGGTGCGCCGCTCGGCGTAGTCGAGCACCTCCGAGGTCGCGTCGTGCAGCGCGTCGGGGCCGATGCGGGCGGCGAGCTCCTGCAGGCGCTGCGCGCCGGTGCGGTTCGCCGCCAGCTGCGCGCGCAGGTCCGCCCGCCGCTCGGCCGGCCCGCGCATGCGCGAGCTGAGCTCTTCGATGGCCGCTGCGTCGAGCACCCGCGGCGCGATCACCACACCCTCCTCGTCGAGCGTCCGCGAGTCGGCCGGCATGGACCCCGGCACGCGCCCGCCGACGTCAGCGTGGTGCGCGCGGCTGGCCGCGAAGCCCAGCAGCACGCCGTCGCCCGTGAAGACGGGCGTGATCACGGTGATGTCCGGCAGGTGCGTCCCGCCGCGATACGGGTCGTTGAGGACCCACGAGACCCCCGGCCGGTGCTGCTCGCCGGCGACGGCCTCCACCGACGCCGGCATGGCGCCCAGGTGCACCGGGACGTGCTCGGCCTGCATCACCATCCGGCCCTGCGGGTCGAACAGGGCGGTCGAGCAGTCGCGGCGCTCCTTGATGTTGGCGGAGTGCGCGCTGCGGATCAGCGCCGCGCCCATCTCCTCGCACGCGGCGCGCATCGCTCCGGTGACGACCTGCAGGGCGATCGCGTCGAGGCTCACGCCGTGCGCTCCAGCCGCAGCGTCCCCGTCGCGTCGGCCTGCGCGGACCATCCCTCCGGCAGCCACACCGTCGAACCGGGCAGCGCCACGCTGCGCGGGCCGGCCACCCGCTCGCCGGCCTGGGCCTCCCAGGTCAGCTGCGCCCCGGGCACCGAGGCGCGGACCCGCACCGTCACGACCTCGACCTCGGTGTCGGCGTCGCGATAGCCGTAGCGGCGCTCGTGCTCGGCGGCGAACGCCTCGCGGACCGCCGCCGCGTCGGGCGGCGTGCGCACCGCGAGCTCGTGCGACTGGCCGGCGTAGCGCACCTCCCAGGTGATCTCGCGCCGGGCGTCGTCGCGGGCGAGCGTCCGGGCGGCCAGCGCGCCCACCTCGCCGGCGACCTGCCGCAGCGCCGCGTCGGTGAGCGCGTCGCCCCGCAGCAGCACGGTGCGCTGCGCGTCGGCCCGCCAGTCGGCGGCTGCGAGCCCCAGCGCGCTGAGCACGCCCGACGCGGCGGGCACCACGACGCGCGAGATCCCCAGCTCGTCGGCCATGGAGGCGGCGTGCAGCGGCCCCGCCCCGCCGAAGGCCAGCAGGGCGAAGTCCCGCGGATCCAGCCCGCGCTGCACGGTCATGACGCGCAGCGCGCGCACCATCTCGGCGTCAGCGACGCGCAGGATCCCGGCTGCGCACTCCTCCGTCCCGAGACCCAGCCGGCCGGCCAGGCGGCCGACCGCCTCGCGCGCGGCGGCCTCGTCGAGCTCCACGCCCGAGAGCGTGCCGCCGAGGTGACCGAGCACGACGTGAGCGTCGGTCACGGCGGGCTCCGTGCCGCCGCGCCCGTAGCACGCGGGCCCGGGGTCGGCGCCCGCGCTGCGCGGGCCGACCCGCAGCGCCCCGCCGGGGTCGCGCCAGGCGATCGACCCGCCGCCGGCGCCGACGGTGTGGATGTCGACCATCGGCAGGGCGAGCGGCCGGCCGGCGATCTCGCGCCCGCCGGTCTCGCGCACGCGGCCGTCCTGCACCACGCAGACGTCGCAGGACGTCCCGCCCATGTCGAAGCACAGGAGGTCGGGCTCGCCGAGGCGCTCGCTGAGCAGCGCGGCCGCCGCCGCGCCGCCCGCCGGGCCGCTGAGGACCGTGAGCGCCGCGTGGCGCGCGGCGATCTCGTCGCTCGTCAGCCCGCCGCTGGACTGCATGATCGCGGGCGCCGGCAGGCCGGTCCCGCGGGCGCGCCGCTCGAGGCTGCGCAGGTAGGCCGCCAGCAGGGGGGAGAGGGCGGCGTCGACCTCCGTGGTCGCCGCGCGCTCGACCTCCCGGAACGTCGCGGTGACGTCGTGGGAGAGCGAGATGTGCACCTGGTCGCCCAGGCGCTCGCGCAGCACCTCGCCGAGCAGCTGCTCGTGGGCGGTGTGGCGGTAGCCGTGCAGGAGGCAGACGGCCACCGCCTCGGGCTCGAGGGCGGCCACGTCCTCGGCCACCTGCCGGGCCGCCTCGCGCGTCAGCGCGCGCCGCACGCCCTCGGGCCCGCAGCGCTCCGGCACCCCGACCCGCCGCTGCGCCGGCGCCAGCGGCGGCGGCGCCGCGACGCACAGCCGGTAGAGCTCCGGCCGGGCCTGGCGTCCCAGCTCCAGGAGGTCGGTGAAGCCCTCGGTGGCCACGAAGGCCGTCCGGGCGCCGCGGCCCTCGAGCAGCGCGTTGGTGGCCACGGTCATGCCATGGGCGAAGCCCCGCACGTCGGCGGCCTCGCGGTCCGCCGCGCGCAGCGCCAGTTCGACGGCCGCCATGACGCCCTCGGACTGGTCGGCGGGGGTCGTCGCCGCCTTGGCCGTGACGACGCGGCCGCCGTCGACGAGGACGGCGTCGGTGAACGTCCCGCCGACGTCGACCCCGAGCAGCACCGCGCGCAGTCAACCACGCGGCGCGGGGGTGGCGCGCCCGGCCCCGGCCGGCCCGGGGGACCGCCGGCCGGGGCCGGGACGGAGCTAGGCCGCGAAGGCCAGCTCGGCCGCCTCGCGCTCTTCCGTGGCGGCGAGGTGCTGGTGCGACGGGCAGTAGCCGTTGTGGGGCAGCGGCATGCGCTGGCACGGCGTCCCGCGGCGGGTGGTCGCCCGGCACTCCACCGGGTTGCCGTTGACATCGACGCCGTTGCGCGGCTGGGTGAGCAGGAACTCGTCGGCCGCCTGCAGGTGGCGCTGCACGACCTGCCAGACCCGGGCCTGGGCGGTCATCGGGAAGAACAGGCGGATGTCGTTGAACAGCGTGCGCGCCGGGCGCGCGAAGTAGTGGCGGTCGGCCGCGAGCCGCTCGACGGTCGCCTCGCACGACCGCAGCACGCGATGGTGCGCGTCGGGCACCTCGCGGGTGTCGATGTGCATCGCGATATCGCGGTAGATCGCACGCGAGAACTGGTACATAGGGGACCCGTCCCTCCTCCGAAAACTGGTCGTCCGTGGGGGCGGCATGGTCGCGCCGCCTTGTGAAGTCCGAAACGCGGCGCACGTTGAGTTGGCGTTAAGACGGGCCCATTCGGGTAGGCACATCCGTCCAGGCCGCTCAGGCCCAGCGCTCGAACACCGGTCGATCCCCGTCACGCAAGACGGTGTGATGACCGTCCAGCGCCGGATCGGTGTCCGGGAAGTCGGCGCGCCGGTGGGCGCCGCGGGACTCCTCGCGCGCGAGCGCGCAGCGCGCGATCAGCCGCACGAGGGCGTGCGCGTCGCCGGTCAACGCCTCGAGGCCCTCCCGGTCGCGCTCGAGCCCGGCGCCGGTCCACAGCGCGTGGCGCGTTTCCCACGACGGCACCTCCACGGCCACCGCGTGCGGCGGCGGCGCCCCGGGCTCGCCGGTCGGCTCGTCCAGGCCGGCCAGGGCGGCGCGCCCTCCGAGGACGAAGCACTCGGTCAGCGAGTTCGACGCGAGGCGGTTGGCCCCGTGCAGACCGGTGCAGGCCGTCTCGCCGACGGCGTAGAGGCCGGGCACGGTGGTGCCGCCGTCGAGATCGCAGACGACGCCGCCCATCGCGTAGTGCGAGGCCGGGGCGACCGGGATGCGGTGTTCGGTCGGATCCAGCCCCGCGTCGCAGAGGGCGCGCACGACGTTGGGGAAGAGCTCGGGATCGATCTGGCGCATGTCGAGGTCGACGTGGGTGGTGCCCTGCGCGCGCATGCGCAGGGCGATGGCGCGCGAGACCTCGTCGCGGGGCGCGAGCTCGTCGACGAACCGCTCGCCAGTCGCGTCGTGCAGCGTCGCGCCCTCGCCGCGGATCGCCTCGGTGATCAGGAACCCCTCGCGGCCCTTGATGCCGGTCACGGCGGTGGGGTGGAATTGCACGAACTCGAGGTCGCCGAGGGCCGCACCGGCCTGGCGGGCGATCTGCATCCCGATGCCCAGCGAGCCGGGCGGGTTGGTGGTCCGTGACCACAGCGCCGCCGCGCCGCCCGTCGCCAGGACCGTCGCGCGGGCACGGACGGCGCGCCCGTCCTCGAGCGCGACGCCGAAGCAGCGCCCGGCGTCGGTCCAGGCCGCCGCGGCGCGCGCGCCCTCCAGCACCTCGATGCGCGGCTCCTCGGCGACGACGGCCGAGAGCTGGCGCACGACGCGCCGGCCGGTGGCGCTGCCGCCCGCGTGGACGACGCGCCGGACGGTGTGGCCGCCCTCGAGCCCGAGCGCGAGGTTGCCGTGGCGGTCGGCGTCGAAGCGCACGCCGAGGGCCTCGAGCTCGCGGACCGCGTGCGGCGCCTCGCGGCACAGCAGGTTGGCGGCCGTGCGGCGCACGATCCCGCGGCCCGCGGCCTCCGTGTCGCGCCGGTGGAGGTCCGGCGAGTCCTCCATCGCCAGCGCGGCGGCCAGGCCGCCCTGGGCCCAGTAGCTCGCGGTCTGGGCCAGCGGGGTCGCCGAGACGAGCACCACGCGCCCGCCGGCCCGCGCGGCGCACAGCGCGGTGTAGAGCCCGGCGGCCCCGGCGCCGACGACGCACAGGTCGGCGCGCAGGACGGTCGCGTCGTCGTCGCTCGGTCCGCCCGCCATCGGCGGGTACGGTAGCCGCGCATGGCGCCGCCCGTCCTGTTCTCCCATCCGTCGTCGCTGGAGCACGACCCGGGACCGCACCCCGAGCGCGCCGCGCGCATCCAGGCGGTCCTCGGCGCCCTGGAGGAGCGCGGCTGGCTGGGCTTCGAGCCCCGGGAGTCGCCCGCGGTGCCGATGGAGGCCCTCAAGGCGGTCCACAGCACCCGCCACATCCTCGGCATCGAGGAGCTGTGCGCGATGGGCGGCGGGGCGATCGACCAGGACACGTTCGTCTCCGAGCGCTCCTACGCGGCGGCGTTGCACGGCAGCGGCGGGGCGACGGCGATGGTGGACGCGCTGCTGTCCGGCGAGGCGCCGACGGGCGCGGCGCTGCACCGGCCGCCCGGGCACCATGCGGAGGCGGCGCGCGCCATGGGCTTCTGCCTCTTCAACCACGTCGCGGTCGCGGCGCAGCGCGCGCTGGACGCCCACGACGCCGGCCGGGTCATGGTCCTGGACTTCGACGTCCACCACGGCAACGGCACCGACGCGATCTTCCGCGAGTCGCCCGACGTGCTCTTCGTCTCGATCCACGAGTCGCCGCTGTACCCCGGCACCGGCATGTCGTGGGAGCGCGGCAGCGGCGACGGCAAGGGCTACACCATCAACCTGCCGGTGCCGGCCGGCTCGGGCGACGACGTCTTCGTGTCGCTCGTCGAGCACGTCGCGGTGCCGGCGGCCCGGGCCTACGGGCCCTCGCTGATCCTCGTGAGCGCGGGCTTCGACGCGCACGCCGACGACCCGCTGGCCGGCTGCGAGGTCAGCGACGCCGGCTACGCCGCGATGGCCGGGTGCCTGACGCGCGTGGCGACCGAGCTGGGCGTCCCGCTCGGTGTGATCCTCGAGGGCGGCTACGACCTCGGGGCGCTCGCGCGCGGGATGTGCGAAGTGCTGGCCGTGACGGGCGGCATGGCGTCCGCGCCCGACGTGTCGGGCCTCGAGCGTCACCCGCTCGCGCGCGAGGCGCTGGGCGACCTGCGCGAGTCGGGCAGTCCGCTCGCGCTGTAGCGGCCGGCGCGCGGCGCGGGCGGCCGCGCCCATCGAGTGGCGGATATCCCGTCACATACCGAGGAACGCCGCCGCTCGATGCAGCGCGCCGGCTACTCCTCGATGATGATGTCGGCCTCGTCCTCGCCGCGGCCCGGGATGGTGCGCTCGCGACCGGAGGTCGTCGTCTGCGGCTGCGCCGGCAGGGTGACCGTCGACGTGGGCGCCGTCGACGCCGGCGGTGTGCCGACCCCCGGGGCGGTGGGCGCGCCGGGGACGGCGGGCGGCGCGGCGGTCGTCGGCACGGACGGCACGGCCGTCTGCGTCACGTTGGGCGAGCCGGTCTGGCCGGGGTCGACGGTCTGCGTGCCGGCTCCGGCGGGTGCCGTCTGGGTCGCGGGTGCGGTGACCGGCGCGTCGTCGCCGGTGAGCTCGGCGAAGGCGACGGCCAGTGCGAGGCCGGCGAGCACCGCCACCGTCGCCACGACCGCCACCGGCAGGCGCCAGTTCGGCGTCTGGGCCAGGCGCGTGCGAGCGGGCGCTCCACACTCCAGGCACCAGTCCTGCTCGGGTGCGATCCGCGCCGAGCACCGTGGGCAGCGCAGTTCGGCGGGGCGCGGGCCGGGAAGCTCGGGAGCGCTCACGACCGCTCGGTCGGCTCGCCCGCGCCCTCGTCGGCGGGGCGCAGGTCCTCGGTCTCCGGCGCACCGGCGGCCGGCTTCTCCTTCGGCAGCCAGGTGGAGGCGGCGTCCCCCTGCGGCTTCTCGGATGCGGGCTGCCGCACCTTCTTGCCCTTCGGCGCGCGCTTGGGCTTCGCCGCCTTCGCGGGTGCGGGCGCTGCACCCTCGGCCGGTGCGTCGGCCGCCGGCTCCGCGGGCACCTCGCTGGTGGGCGCCTCGCCTGCGGGCCGCTCCTGGGCGACGGCTGCGGCCGGCTCCTCGCGGGCGGGCGCGGGCGGCTCCTCGGCGGCG
>DASPKC010000371.1:0-13396 GCA_035628295.1 Baekduia sp. | reverse complement strand
CGCATCCGCGTCGTCGGTGCAGAGCTCGTCGGCGCACCCGGAGACCTCGGTGTGCATCCGCGCGCCACCCATCTCCTCGAGCGACACGTGCTCGCCGATGGCCTTCTCGGCGATCCGCGGGGAGGCGAGGTACATCGAGGCGTTGCCGTCGACCATGCCCACCCAGTCGCAGAATGACGGCATGTAGGCGCCACCGGCGGCTGATGGGCCGAACAGGCAGCACACCTGTGGGACGCGCCCCGAGAGGCGCACCTGGAGGTGGAAGATCCTGGCGGCCCCCCGCGGTCCCGGGTGGAAGCCGACGGGGTCGGTGAGCCGGCCGCCGGCGGAGTCCACCAGGTAGACCACGGGCAGCAGGTCGCGGTCGGCGCGCTCCAGCACGCGGATCTGCTTCTCGACGGTGCGCTTGCCCCAAGAGCCCGCCTTGACGGTGGGGTCGTGGGCGATGACGGCGACAGCACGCCCGTCGATCGTCCCGGTCCCGGTCACCACGGCGTCGGCCGGCAGCCGTTCGTGCAGGACGCTCGCGAACAACCCGTCCTCGGTGAAGGACCCGTGGTCGAGCAGGAGGTCCAGTCGCTCACGCACGGGGAGCTTCGAGCCCAGCCGGCTGCGATCGCCGCCGCCCAGCGCCCACGCGCGCTCGCGTGTGACGCGGTCCCTTGCATCCTCCCCGGCGGGCGGGCTCTGGGTGGCCTGCGCGCTGCCGTCCTGGGCGCTCATGCGTGCACCGTACTCGCGTGAACGCGTCCCGCAGAACGGCGGCCCGCCCCGGGGTTGTGGCCTCCTACGAACCTGCTCCGGCAGCTCTCCCCGTCCCCGGCGGGGCCCTGCGGACCAGGACATCGTCCCAGACTTCGGCACCAAGAATGGGCGCAGCGCCCATCGACCGGGCGGTGGCAGCCGACCTAGGCTCGCCGACGCCTAGTCCTCTGCGAGGAGAGCGATGTCCCGCGATCACGAGCCCCGGCTCCTGGCGATCGACGCCGGGGGGACCATGACGGACACCTTCATCGTCGACGACGCGGGCTCCTTCGTGGTCGGCAAGGCGCAGACGACGCCCGACGACGAGAGCCGGGGCCTCATGGAGTCCGCCGACGACGCGCTGCGCCAGTGGGACAGCACGCCGGAGGAGGAGTTCCCGAAGATCGTCTCGGCCGTCTTCAGCGGGACCGCCATGCTCAACCGCCTGCTGTCGCGCCAGGGCCTGAAGGTCGGCGCGCTCGTGACCGCCGGTCAGGAGGACTCGCTGCTGATGGAGCGCGGCATCCAGACCTACCTCGGGTTCTCCTACGCCGACCGCCTGCACGTCGCGACGCACTTCCACAACGATCCCCTCGTCGACCGGCGCCACATGCACGGGGTGCGCGGTCGCATCGACCTCTTCGGCAACGAGGTGCTGCCGCTCCTCGACGACGACGCGCGCGACGGGATAAACGCGCTGCTCGACGAGAAGGTCGACGGCATCGTCATCTCCCTGCTGTACTCGTACCGCAACCCCTCGCACGAGGCCCGCGTCCAGGAGATCCTCGAGGAGGAGAAGGCCAAGCGCGGGATGAACGGCGACCTGCCGGTCTTCGTCTCGTCCGAGCTCTACCCCAGCCGCCGGGAGTTCCCGAGGCTGAACACCACCGTCATCGAGGCGTACGCCGCCGAGCCCTCCCGCGGGACGCTGCGCGCGGTACGCGACCGCACGAAGGAGCGCGGCGCCGGCTTCGAGCTGCGGGTCATGGCCTCGCACGGCGGGACGATCTCCATCGACGCCGCGCAGCTGGCCACGACGCTCATCTCGGGCCCCATCGGCGGCGTCGTGGGTGCGCGGTGGCTCGCCGACGAGATCGGCCTCGACAACGTCCTGTGCACCGACATCGGCGGCACGTCCTTCGACATCGCGCTGCTGACCGGCCGGCGCTACCTCGTGGACACCACGCCGGACGTCGCGCGCTTCATGCTCAACATGCCGCTCGTCCAGATCGACTCCGTCGGTGCCGGCTGCGGCTCCTACGTCCGGATCGACCCCAACGCGCGGCGTCCGGAGATCGGACCCGATTCCGCCGGCGCTGCCATCGGCACCGCGTGGCCGGAGGGCGGCGTCGACACGGTGTCGGTCACGGACCTCAACCTGGTCCTCGGCCGGCTGAACCCGGAGTACTTCCTCGGGGGGCAGGTGACGCTCGACGTGGAGCGCGCCCACGCCGAGGTCAAGCGCCAGATCGCCGACCCGCTCGGCCTCGGGGTCGAGCACGCCGCCTCGGGCGTCATCGAGCTGTTCGAGGGGACGCTGCGCGACCAGGCGGTCGGCCGGATCCTCGGCAAGGGCTACTCGCCCGCCGACTACACCCTGCTCTGCTACGGCGGCGGCGGACCGCTCCACGTCGCCGGCTACACGGCCGGGGTCCCCTACCAGGAGGTGCTCGTCCCCGAGTGGGCCGCCGGCTTCAGCGCCTTCGGCTGCGCGTGCGCGGACTTCGAGTACCGCTACGACCGCCAGACCGATCTCCCGCTCATGCCGGACATGGGCCCGGAGGAGCGCGCGGGCGTCGGCGGCCTGCTCACGCAGGCCTGGCGCGAGCTCGAGGACCGCGTGGCCGGCGAGTTCGGGAAATCCGGCTATGACCGCGGCGACATCGACTTCGCCCACGTCGTCCGGATGCAGTACTACGGCCAGCTCGTCGACATCGAGGTGGACTCGCCGACACCGTCGCTCGAGACGCCCGACCAGGTCGAGGCGCTCGTCAGGGCCTTCGAGGACACCTACCAGCGCATGTACGCGCGGTCGGCGAGGTCGCCGGAGCTCGGCTACCTCATCGCCCAGGCGACGGTGAAGGGCTCCGTGCCGATCGAGAAGCCCAAGCTCCCGGTGCTGGAGCGCAGCTCGGGGTCCCCGCAGGCGAAGGAGACGCGCCCGGTGTGGTGGACCGACGGCTGGACCGACACCGACATCTACGAGATGACCGACGTCCGGCCCGGCCATGAGCTCGACGGTCCCGCGATCCTCGAGGCCGAGTCGACGACGTTCCCGATCCCGCCCGACCGCCGGGCCTGGCTCGACGAGCACGGCATCTTCCACCTCGAGAACAAGGGGGCCTGAGCACATGGCCACCGTGACGGAGACCCGGCAGCTGCGCGAGCCCGACGAGGCCCGGCCGATCGGCTGGGACCGCCGCCGCCTGAAGGAGATGCTCGACCACTCCGAGCAGCTCTTCGCCGAGACCGGCCACTACTGCGGGCTGGAGAGCCTGGACCTCAAGGCGCAGGACCCGCTGCACTTCGAGAAGCTCTTCTCGCGGGTGCGCGGCGGCCTCGTCAACGCCCGCGAGACGGCGCTCAACATCTCGGCCTCGCCGATCGTGCGCGAGCTGGGCGAGATCTGCTTCGCGCTCTATACGCCGGAGGGCGACTCGATCGCGCTGTCGACGGGGATCATCGTCCACGTCCACACCATGAGCGAGGCCATCAAGTTCATGGTCCGCAACGGGTGGGAGGACAACCCGGGGATCCGGCCGGGCGACATCTTCGCCAACAACCAGCCGACGATCGGCGACGTCCACAACGCCGACGTCCAGACGTTCGTCCCGATCTTCTGGGAGGACGAGCTGATCGCCTGGGCCGGCGGCGTCATCCACGTGATGGACATCGGCGCGGCCCAGCCGGGTGGCGTCCCCGTGGGCATCACGACGCGCTTCGAGGACGGCATCGACCTCTACTGCACCAAGATCGGCGAGCGCGACGAGATCGCCCAGTGGCACGTCAAGCGCGTGACGATGCAGAGCCGCGCACCCGGCCTGTGGATGCTGGACGAGAAGACCCGGCTGGCGGGCTGCCACCTGATCCGCGACGCCGTCGAGCGCCTGATCCTCGAGGAGGGTGTCGACACCGTCAAGCAGTTCTCGCGGGAGGCGATCGAGGACGGCCGGCGGGCGTTCAAGTCGCGCGTGAGCAGCATGCTCGTGCCCGGCCGTTATCGGTCTCCGGGCGTCATCGACGTGAAGTTCGCCGACAAGCAGACGCTGCCCAAGCGCGCGCGTCGCGACTTCATCATGCACGGCCTGTACGAGACCGTCCTCGACGGGGACGGCCACCTGACCACCGACCTGCGGCAGAGCTCGGCCTGGGGCTGGCACCCCTTCAACGCCACCTACTCGGCGCAGCAGGGCATGCTCTTCCTGCTGCTGTCGCAGACGCTGGTCTGCAACGACAAGATCAACGACGGCGCCTACTACGGCACGACGCTGCACGTCACGGAGAACTCGTGGGCGGAGGTGGGCGACAACCCCGGCTCGTCGTCGTTCCCGTGGATGCCGATGATGAACGTCTACACGGGCTACATGCGCTCCATCGCGCGCGCCCTGCAGAGCCGGGGCTACATCGAGGAGGTCGTCGGCGCCTACGTGACACCGGGCAACATCGCCCAGGGGGGCGGCATGGACCAGTACGGCCAGATCTCCGGGTTCCTGAACTTCGAGGTCGGGGCGCAGGGCCAAGGCGCGAAGTACGTGCTCGACGGCCTGGACTACGGGGCGGCGAACTTCAACCCCGAGGGCGACATGGGCGACTGCGAGATGTGGGAGCTGGTGATGCCGGTGCTCTACCTCGGCCGGCGGATCAAGCCGTACACCGGCGGCGCGGGCCGCCATCGCGGCGGCTCGTCGTTCGAGTCCCTGTACCTGGTCCACGGGACCGAGGACTTCGAGCTCGAGAACATCGGGACCGGCGGGATGTTCAGCGCCATCGGGCTGTTCGGCGGCTACCCGGCCCCGAGCACCTACGTCCACAACGTCTTCGGGACCGACATCTTCGAGAAGGCGCAGCGGGGCGAGCGCTACCCCGTGGGCGACCTCGGCGGCGAGGCTCGCGAGATGGACGCCTTCGGCGGCGAGCACGTGTGCGGCCACGACCCGTACTCGACGCTGTCGGCGTTCCGTTCGGGCGACCTCTACCTCTCCTCCGGCCGCGGAGGCGGCGGCATGGGCGACCCGCTGCTGCGCCCGGTCGAGCGCGTGCACAAGGACGTGGAGCTCAACCACATGCTGCCGCGCTTCGTGGACTCGGTCTACGCGGTCGGCGACCGCGAGGGCCAGCGCCGCAGGCGGCTCGAGCGCGCCCGCCCGGCCCAGGAGTGGTGGGCCGGGGAGCGCGAGCAGGTGCTCGCCCAGGAGCTGATCGAGCCGGTCAAGGGCGCGCTGGCCGAGACGATGCGCCTCTCGCCGGTGTTCGCGGCGGAGTACCGCGGGTTCTGGGACCTCCCCGAGGACTTCGAGTTCGACGTCCTCACGCCGACGCTGACCACGACGAGGTCCGCGCCCGGCAAGGTGACGCCGATGGAGTCGGCCCGGTCGTTCCTGGCCGGCAGCACGGTCTACCGCTCCGGCGACCAGAACGAGATCCCGGTCGGCACGAAGGTCACCAAGGAGACCCTCGCGGACCTGCTGGACGAGAAGCTCTCCCGCCGCGCGGTCAAGGACATCCAGTCCGCCCACAAGGACCCCGACCGCTTCGACAAGTGGGTTGCGGTCCTCCAGGAGCGCGTGGGCTACGACGACCCGATCGTCCTGCCCTTCGGCGAAGGGCTGAACATCATCCGCCGGCGCAGCGACGGCGCGCTCGTCATCCGGACCGACGCCGGAGCCGACCTCTGCCGCTGGGACGAGAACTGGAAGATGCACACGGTCATGTTCGTCCGCCGGACGGAGGAGGAGTACCGGGAGGTCTATCCGGCGCTCGGGCATCCCGACGGCGACTGGCAGGAGCTGCGCGAGTTCTACTGCCCGATCTCCGGCCACCTGCTGGAGACCGAGGCGGTCCCGCCGGGTTACCCGGTGGTGCACGAGTACCTGCCGGACCTGCACGGCTTCTACCACGGCTGGCTCGGGCGCGAGATCCCGAGCTGAGCCCACAGGCGACCAGCACATGAGCCAGCAGGTCACATCGAGCGCCGGCGTCATCCCGCCGCAGTCGCCGGCCGGCAAGGTCCCGGCCGGGCCGAAGGTCCCTCCCTCGGACCTCGGCCTGGCCGCGCGGGTCGCGCTCGAGCGCCTGGGCGGCATGTCGGCGCTGCTGCTGCGCGCGTTGGCCGCCGGCGTGACGCCTCCGTTCGGCTGGGGCCGCGAGCTGCTGGTGCAGATGGTGTTCATGCTGCGGGTGACGCTCATCCCGGTGCTGCTGGTGAACTTCTTCTTCGGCGGCGGCGCGCTCGGCGTCGGCGGTCCGGACCTGCTGGCGCAGCTCGGCGCCCTGGACCGGACCGCGTCCTTCGCCGCGCCGGGGCTCCTGCGGGAGTTCGGCGTCTTCCTGACCGGCGCGGTGATGGCCGGCGTCACGGGCACGACGATGACCGCGGAGTTCGGCGCCCGGAAGATCCGCGAGGAGCTCGAGGCGCTCGAGGTCCTCGGCGTCGACACGATCCGCTACATGATCGTGCCGCGCATCGTGGCGCTGACGCTGGTCGGCCTGATCATCCTGATGCTTGGGTTCATCGCCGGCATCTTCGGCTCCATCGTCTTCGTGACGCTCGTGCACGATTCGCCCACGGGGGCGTTCCTGCCCCAGCTGCTGTCCAACACGAGCTTCGTCGACCTCTACGGCAGCGCGCTGAAGACGATGCTCTTCGGCGTGATGATCTCGGTCATCTGCTGCTACAAGGGCCTCAACGCCAGCGGCGGAGCCGAAGGGGTCGGACGCGCGGTCAACGAGGCGGTGGTGGCGTCGCTGTTCGGCGTCTTCTTCCTGAGCCTCATCTACACCTACCTCTTCCTCGGGATCTTCCCGGACATCGCGGTCAACCGATGAGCGCGCGCCCCTGGACCACCTGGTTGACCGGCCCGCACGGGCGGGGGGTGCGCGGCCGCGGCACGGGCCGGCGCGCCGGCCGCAACGACCCGGAGTCCCCGGAGCCCGTCACCGGGATCGCGGTCCTCGGCGACATCGGCCTGTTCTCCCTGCACAGCATCCGCGAGCTCCCGCGCGTCGGGCCGTACATGAGCGAGGTGCTGCGGCAGGCCGCGATCATCGCCACCGGCAGCACGCTCATCATCGTCATGGTCACGTTCCTGCTCGGCTCGGCCGTGGGGCAGGAGGCGGCGGCGATCGCCCGCGCGCTCGGCGCCGATCCCGCGGCCGCGACCTTCGGCTGCGTCGCCTCGACCGAGGCGATCAACACGTTCATCTTCGGCTACATCCTGGCCGCCAAGGTCGGCTGCGGGATGGTCGCGGAGATCGGCTCGATGCGCGTCCGCGAGGAGGTCGACGCGATCGAGGTGATGGGGATCCGCTCGCTGACGTTCCTCGTCGGCGTGCGGCTGGCCGGGGCGATGCTGGTCCTGCCGTTCATCTACATCCTCTCGATCGCGACCTCCCAGGCCGGCTCGTTCGTCAACGCCGCCATCCGGTACGGGGACGTGTCCCAGGGGACGTACTCGTTCTTCTGCTTCAACTCCATTGACGCCCGCGTGATGGCGACCAGCTTCCTGCACGGCATGGTCGTCGTCGTCGGGGTCATCCTCGTCGCCCTCTACTACGGCTGGAAGGTGCGCGGCGGCCCGGTGGAGGTCGGGGTCGCCACCGCGAAGTCGATGGCGGTGAACATCGTCTTCTGCACGGCGACGTTCCTGATCTATGACCTGACGTTCCAGATCCGGCCCTTCCTGCCCATCGCATGACGCGCTCGGCAACCCACGGCCGGTTGGTCCTCGTGCTCCTCATCGTGATCTTCCTCGCGTTCTGGGCGTCGCGGCTCTTCAAGACCAACCTGGACTTCCGCGCCGGGGCGGGCGGGACCTACGAGGTGACGGCGGTCTTCGAGCAGGTCGCAGGCACCACCAAGGGCACCGAGGTCCGCGCCGGGGGTGACGTGGTGGGTCGCGTCCAGGACATCTCGCTCTCGGGCAAGGAGCTGCTGCCGCACGTCAAGCTCGTGATCGACGACGACGTGCGCCTGCGCCAGGGGGCCGTGCTCGACCTGCGCCTGTACTCCAACGCCGGCCAGCTCAACCGCTACATCGACATCACCCAGGGCGACGGCCCCGAGCTGCGCGACGGCGCGACCGTCGGGCTCGCCCTGACCGACCAGCCCGTCGAGTACGACCAGGTGCTCCGCGTGCTGGACCGCCGCACCCGCGGTGACGTGTCCGCGGTGCTGCGCCGGCTCGACCAGGCCACGGCCGGTCGCGGTCCCGACATCGAGGCGACGGCGGCGGCCGGCCGCCTCGGCCTCGGTGAGACGGCCCAGCTGCTCGAGGACATCTCCTACGACGGCCGGGTGCTCCGCACCCTGCTGCGGCAGGGCGACCGCGTGGTCTCGTCCATGGCCGAGGAGCCGGCCGCCCTCGGCGGGTTCGCCGACCGGCTGAGCGGGCTGCTGGCGACCACCGCCCGCCGGCAGTACGAGCTCAGGGTGACGGCCGAGCGGGCGGCCCCCGCCATGCGCGAGCCGCGGCTGGCCCTCGACCGGCTCAACCGGGCGGTGCCGGAGCTGCGGCGGCTGGTCTCCGACGCCCGGCCCGCGGTGCGCGAGCTGCGCCCCTTCTCCCGGCAGCTGCGGTCCACGCTGGCGACCGCGCGGCCCACGCTGGGCACGGCGAGCCGTCTGACCGCGTCGGCGCCGGGGAACCTGCGCAAGGTCTCCGGGCTGCTGCGGACCGCGCGGCCGCTGCTCGCGCCCCTGACCCACGCGCTCTGCCGCTCCGGCCCGATCCTGGACATGCTGCGCGCGACCGCCCCCGACGTCTACGGCGGCGTCCAGCTGTTCGGCGCCATCACCTCCAACTACGACGCCAACGGCCACGGCGCGCGGATCTTCGCGCACACCAAGCGCGTCACGGGCGGCGAGGTCGAGCCGGACGAGAACACCTCCGGGATGGTCAAGCCGCCCTTCGAGCGCGTGCCCGGTGTCAACATCGACCAGCCGTGGCGGGAGTTCCGCTCGAGCTTCATCGGCGGGGACGGGAACTGCTGATGGAGAACGGGCGCACCGTCCTGTCGGTCATCACCATGGCCATCCTCCTCCTCGGCGCCGGCCTCCTGCTGCTCACCGGCACCAACGGCGGGGGGCCGCTGCTGGTCAAGGCGGAGTTCCGCGACGTCAACCCGCTGCTGGAGGGCAACCACGTCCGCGTCTTCGGCGGGATCGCCGGGACCGTCAAGAAGATCGAGCTGACCGAGCGCGAGACCGTCATGGTCACCATGGCCCTCAACGAGGGCATCGAGCGGCCCCACGCGGACGCGTCCGCCGCGGTCCGCGCGGAGGACCTGCTCGGCGAGAACTACCTCTCCCTGTCGCTGGGCCACGACCCGCGCCCGCTGTCGGGGCCGATCCCGCTGGAGCGCACGATCGTGCGGCCGCGCCTCGCCGACGTGCTGAACACGTTCAAGGGCGACGTGCGCGCCGGCCTGCAGGCCCTGCTCGTCGAGCTGGGCCTCACGCTGGACCGCCGCGGCGTCGACCTCAACGCGGCCATCGTCGACCTCCGGCCGGCGCTGGACCAGACGCGGCAGCTGGTGCAGGAGGCGAGCTCGCAGAACGCCGGTCTGCGCCGGCTGATCCCGGACGTCGAGCGGGCCACCCGGCAGCTGGCCGCGCGCGACCGCGAGCTCGACCGCCTCCTGCCCGCGTTCGCGCGGACCGTCCAGGCGACGGCGTCGCGGCCCGCCCAGCTGGACCGGGGCCTCGAGGCGCTGCCGGCCACCCTGCGCCAGACGCGCTCCACCGCCCGGCGGCTGACGTCGATGACCGAGCAGGCAGCCCCGCTGGCCCGCGACCTGCGGACGGTGGCCCCGCGGCTGACGACGACCGCCGGGCTGCTGGCGCCGTTCGTGCGCAGCGCCGACAAGGCGGTCGCGAGCCTGAGCCCCACCCTCGCGGGCGCCCGCCGCTTCCTGGTGAGCGGCTCGCCGGCGCTCGCCGAGCTGCGCACCGGCCTGCAGTCGCTGCAGAGCGCCGCGCCGGCCGTCGACCAGCTGCTGACCGGCCTGACCCGGCCGCAGGACTCCGTCGGGCCCATCAGCACCGTCAACGTCCCGCAGGAGGGCGTGGGCGGGCCGCCGCAGCCCGGCCGGGTGCTCGTCAAGGACGTCAGCGCGATCCAGCGCCTGTCGGACTCCTTCCTGGACAAGCGGCTCAGCTTCTTCAACACGTACACGGACTTCGGCTTCCCGGGGCACAACCGCGAGCGGCGGACGGTCCGCGGCCTCGGCGTCCTGGCCTGCAGCTCGTTCGGGCTGACGAACACGCCGGGCTGCCTGCAGGACACCGTGATCCGGCTGCGGCGGTTCTACAACCGCGTGCGCGGGGGCCTGAGCCGGGCCTACCCCAGCTCGGCCGTCGCCCTGGCCGGCGTCGACCTGCGCAAGATCGCCCCCTTGGCGCGGCGTGACCGCCGTGCGCGGCCGGAACGCGGCAGGCCCGAGCGCGCGCTCCCCGACGTGGTGGACGAGGTGCGCAAGCGCCTCCCGAAGGCCGACCAGGCACCGCAGGGCGCGGGCAAGGCCATCGGCGACGCCATCGACAAGATCGTGCGCCCGAAGGTCCGGCCGCCGGCCCAGGACGCCGCGCCCGGCCGGGCCCCGGACGTCAGGCCCCTCCTCGACTTCCTCATGGGCCCATGAGACAGAGCCTCAACCACGCCGCGAAGCGCACCGAGGCCCATCCGGTCGCCCTCGGGCTCATCTCGCTGGCGCTCATCCTCCTGATGACCTACATCGGGTTCAAGGCGCTCAACGGCGTGCCGTTCCAGAACCGCTACCGCCTGAACGCCGTGCTGCCGCCCGACTCGCCGCCGCTGAAGGACGGCGACATGGTCCGCGTGGCCGGGCAGCGCGCCGGGACGATCCGCAGCGTGACGGTCGGCGACGGCGGGCTGCTCGTCGGCATGGAGCTGACACCGTCCAACGCCCCGGTCGGCCGCGATGCGCGGGCAGAGGTCCGCCAGCGCTCCGTCGGCGGCGTCTACTACGTCGACATCACCCGCGGGGCCTACGAGCGCAGGCCGTTGCCGGAGGGCGCCACGCTCCCGCGTCAGCAGACGTCCACGGGTGGCGACCTGCTGACCGCCGTCGAGCGCTTCGACCGCGTTTCGCTCGAGGCCATGGGGCGGACGGTGTCCGCCTTCGGGACCGGCCTCACCGGCCGCGGAGAGGACCTCAACCGCGGGCTGGCGGACCTGCGGCCGGCGCTGGAGCACGCCATCCCGATCCTCGACGCCGCGACGCCGCGCCCGGGCCGGTTCGCCGCTCTGCTGCGCGAGCTGCGGCGCACCGGACGCAACCTCGCACCTCCCGGTCAGCACGATCTCCGGGCGCTCGTGCCGGCGGCGAGCGACACGTTCGAGGCGTTGAGCGCGGCGGCGCCGTCGTTGCGCCGGACCATCGAGGAGCTGCGGCCGTTCGAGGACGAGGCGCTGCGGACGCTGCCGGTGGCCGACCCGGTGCTCAGCCAGACCGCCGTGCTGGCGCGGGAGCTGCGGCCCGGGGTCGCTGCGCTCGACGATGCGCTGCCGGAGCTCAACGGCCTGCTGCGGTCGGGCTCCACGCTCGAACGCGAGAGCGGGCGGCTGACCCGCGGCGCGCTGCCCACCCTCGCCGCCGGGCCGCCGCTCTTCACGCAGTTGCGCCGGACGCTGCCGCTGCTGACCCCCTTCGCGCGGCCCGTCGAGTCGATCGCCGCGCACGTGGCGCCGTACGACCGCGAGGCCTTCGTCCTCGGCGACTCGCTCATCCGCGGCACCGCGCAGGTCCCCGCCCCCGGCACCGACCTGGGCACGAACAAGGGGCAGCAGGTGCAGCGACTGCACTACGTGTTCACCTGCCAGCGCGCGCGCAACCCGTACCCGGCCCCGGGTGGCGACGCCGCGGACGACAAGAAGTTCTGCCCGCCGGTGGGCCCATGAACCGCCTCAGCGTCATCGGCGTGGCGATGGTCGTCGGGTTCGTGATCGTCCTGGCGCTGGGCATCGCCAAGCCCAATCCGTTCCGCGGCTCGCAGTCCGTCTGGGCCACGTTCGACGATCCGTCGACGGTCGCGTCGCTGGACCGCGACGTGCGGATCGCCGGTGGGCACGCCGGCAAGATCGGCGAGACCCGGCGCGTCGGCGACGACGCCGAGGTGGAGCTGATCCTCGACGACGAGGACATCCGCGTGACGCGCGACGCCACCGCGGAGCTGCGTCCGCACCTGGCCTTCGAGGGCAGCTCGTTCATCGAGCTCTACCCGGGCAGCCCGAGCGCGCCCGAGCTCGGCGACTCGGTCATCCCGAAGACCCGGACGCGCGACTACGTCTCGGTCGACAAGGTGCTCCGGGTCGCCGACGAGCCCACGCGCACCGCCTTGAAGGACGTCCTGCACGACCTCGCGGAGGGCCTCGGCCCCCAGCAGCGGCGCGGCGTCCGGCTGACCATGAAGACGCTCCCGCGCCTCTACTCGGCGCTGGGTGTCGGCGCTCGCGCGGCGCAGGGCCGGCGCGGCGACGAGCTGCGCGGTGCGCTGCGCGGCCTGGCGCGCACCGTCGACGCCGTCGCCCGCGAGGAGGAGGACCTGGTGCCGGGCCTGCGCGACGGCGAGCGGACCGTCGCCGCACTCGACGTCGAGGGCGGCGACCCCCTCGAGCGGGCGCTGAGCGAGCTTCCCGAGTCGCTGACCGCCCTGCAGTCCGGGGGCCGCAGCCTCCGGGCGATCGTCGACCGGCTCGAGCCGCTGTCCGCCGACCTGCGCCCGGCGCTGCGCGAGCTGACGCCGGCGATGCGGGAGCTGCGGCCGCTCCTGCAGGACCTCCGCCCGGTCCTCGCCGAGGCCGATCCCGTGCTCGGCGGCATCCAGGGGGCCCTGGCCGCGGGAGGCTCCGCGTCCGGCCCGGCCACCGGCCTGCTGCGTGCCCTGAAGCCGAGCATCCCGCTGCTGGACAAGGAGATCGTGCCCGGGCTGCTGGAGAAGACCCGCATCGGGCCGCCCACCTACGACGCGCTCATGCGAGGAGGGCTGACCATGGGCTTCGACGGGGCCCTCGCGACCCTGCAGACCAAGGCCCAGGACACCTCCCTGGGCATCGGCCACGGGTTCCGGTTCAACGCGACGGCCGGGAGCGTCCCGCTCAACGGTGTGTCCCCCCGGTGCGCGACCATCCCGGAGTCCGTCCGCGCCGTCGTCTCCAGGCTGGAGCTCTGCGGCCCGTGAGTGCCATCCGCCACGGCCGGCGCGGGGGACATGCCCACAACGCCATCCCGTTCGGCCGCACCGCGATCGCGATGCTGATCGCCGGCACGGCGGTGTACCTGGCCTACGTGCTCTACCAGATGGACGTCACGGTCGTCTCGCAGCGCTACGAGCTCGAAGCCGAGTTCTCCGACGCCGGCGGCCTGTCCCCGGGCGACCGCAACCCCGTCACGGTCAACGGCGTGCACCTCGGCA
>DASPKC010000370.1:0-5829 GCA_035628295.1 Baekduia sp. | reverse complement strand
GTTCATCGCCATGCGCTTCGTCGCTGGCGAGGACCTCGGCGCGCTCGTCCGCCGGGAGGGCCCGCTCGACGCGGCACGCGCCGTGCGGCTCGTCGCCCAGGTGGCCGAGGCGCTCGACGCCATCCACGCCCACGGGCTGGTGCACCGCGACGTCAAGCCCAGCAACGTGCTGCTGCAGGCGACGGGTGCCCGCGAGCACGCCTACGTGACGGACTTCGGGATCACCAAGCTGTCGTCCGACGCCACCCCGCTGACCGACACCGGGGCCTTCCTGGGGACCGTGGACTACTGCGCGCCGGAGGTCATCCGCGGCGATGTGCTCGACGGCCGGGCCGACGTCTACTCGCTCGGCTGCGTGCTGTACGAGTGCCTGACCGGGGAGAAGCCCTTCCCTCGCGACTCGCATCTCGCGGCGATCTACGCGCACCTCGAGGACGAGCCGCCGTCGGCGCGCGACCGGCGCCCGGGCATCCCGCCGGCGCTCGACGCCGTCGTCACGCGCGCTCTGGCCAAGGACGTGGCGCAGCGCTTCCAGACCGCGGGCGAGCTCGCGGTCGCCGCCACGGCGGCGCTCGACGCCCCGACGCGGGTCGACACGCCCGCCACGGGGCGCGCGCGGGTGGTCCCGGCCGCGCCGGCCGGGTCGGACGGCGGGGCGCGGGCGCGCCCGGGGCGCCGCGGCCTGGCGGCCGGCGCGCTGGCGGCGCTGGTCGCGGCCGGGATCGCGGCGGCCGTCCTGGGCGGAGGCAGCGACGGCGGCGGCGGGCCGGCCGGCTCGGCCTCCCCGGTCGCCGAGGACGGACCGGTGCCCAGCAGCTTCGGCCGCACCGTCGTCGGCAGCACGCTGACGCAGGCCCCTGGTGAGGGCGGGTACTGCAGCGGCGGCGGGAAGGGCGCCGCGGCATGCACCGTCGTGCACGTCCGCCTCGGCCGCCGCGATCAGGCGTTGCGCTTCGACGGCGTGATCACCGGCTGGGCGGTGCGGGGCGGCAAGGGGGAGCTGGCGCTGCGCGTGGTCGACGGCGACCCGGGACGCCGGCGGGTCGTCGCCCGCGGGCCCACCGTCCGGCCGACCGGCAACGGCATCGAGCGCTACAGCGTGCGTCTGCCCATCAAGCGCGGCCAGCTAGTGGGCGTGGAGCGCGGCAGGACCGGCTTCCTGCCGTACCGCTATCTCGACGACCTGACGCTCGTCGAGCTCTTCGACCCGCCGCTGGGCGCCTCGCCGACCGCCGCCGTGGAGAACGCCTCCGCCGGGGACGGCTACGAGTACCTCTACAACGCGACCGTGGAGCCCGACGACGACGGCGACGGCCGCGGCGACCTGACCCAGGACATCGACCATGGCGGCGTGGGGGAGACCTGTCCCGCCACCGGCGTGGTGGCGCGCGGCGCCGGCTCGTCGGTCGTGCGTCGCGGCGGGGCGCTGTACGGCTGTCGCGCGGGCATCCAGACCCTGCTCGGCCGGCCCCTGGCCGGCGAGCAGCTGCGGCTCTTCGCCTTCGGCGGCGATCAGCTGGCGTTCGTGCACGTCACCGGCGGGCGGTCTGCCATCGTCGGCTACGACCTCGGCGACCGGGCACGGACCTTCCGAACCACCCAGACGGACGGCGGCGACCCCGACGAGCCCTGGACGGTGAGCGACCTCGTGATCGCGCCCAACGGCAACGCCGCGTGGATGGCGGCGCCCCGCGGCGCGCGCGACCGCTCGATGGTCTTCGCCCGCGGCCCTCGCAGGGTCGTCCAGGTCGACTCGGGGGACCTGCGCGCGGGGTCGCTGCGCCTGCTGCCGGGCGGCGACGCGCGCGACGACGGAGCGTGGCCCGGCTTCACCTACAAGGACGCCGAGGGCGTCGACCGCCAGTCGGGGTTCTAGGCGGCCATCCGCGACCACGTGTAGCGCGTGCGCGCCTCGGCGGGGGCCAGGCCTCCGGGGCTGACGCCGCGGCGGACGAACAGCACCGGGCACGGCGCGTCGCGCGCCAGCGCGCCGCGCGTGCGCCCGAGACCCTCCTTGGGCCAGCGGGTGGACAGGCCGGTCACCACGAAGGCGCCACCCGCGCAGGCCTCCAGGATCCCCGACGGCCCGGGGTCGGCCAGGACGAAGTCGCTGCGCACGCCGACGCCGCGCTGCAGCGCCAGCGAGGCGCTCGCGAGCAGCCGGCTCGCGTCGCGCCGGCCCTCGCTGGGCGCGGCCCGCGTCCCCACGAGCCGCAGCGCGCAGCCACGGCCGCGGGCCAGCCACGCACCGGTCTCCAGCGCCGCCCAGTCGTGGTCGTGGCCGGCGAACGGCACGATCACCGGCGCGCCGTCGCCGGCGCCCGGGCGGTCCGGGCCGGCGACGACCGCGACGTCGGCGGCCACGTCGCGCAACACCGTCGCGAGCGGCTCCCCGAACGCCCCACCGTCGACCGCACCGGGCGGCGCATCGACCACGAGGAGGGCGACGTCGTGCTCGGCGGCCAGCCGCGCGGCATCCCCACCCGGGTCGTCGGAGGTGAAGGCGGCCACCCGCGCGTCGGCGTCGCCGAGGTCGTGCAGCCGCGGGAGGACGGCGGCCAGCGCCCCCTCGTCGCCGACGATCGCGCTGACGATGAGCTCGGCCTCGGCTTCGCGCGCCAGCGTCCCGCCCATCGCCGCCAGCGGCGCGAGCGCCTCCTCGCGGCCGGGGAGCGCCAGCACCGTCCGGGCCGGGCGCTCGATGCGCACCTCGCGCTCCAGCGCGGCGTCCTGCAGCAGGATCTGGCGCTCGAGGGCCTGCAGCTCCGGGCCGGGCTCGATCCCGATCTCCTCGCTCAGCGTGCGGCGCGCCGTGCGGTAGGCCTCGAGCGCCTCGGCCTGGCGGCCGTCGCGGTACAGCGCCAGCATGAGATGCGCCCACAGGCGCTCGCGCATCGGGTGCTGGCCGACGAGCTCGCGCAGCTCGCCGAGGACCGTCGCGTGACGCCCGAGCGCGAGCTGGGCGGCGATGAGCTGCTCGCGCGCGCTCATCCGCAGCTCCTCCAGGCGCATCGCCGGACCCTGGGCCCACGCCTCGTAGGCGAAGTCCGCCAGGGCCGGCCCGCGCCACAGGCCCAGCGCCTCGCTGAGCAGGCGGGCGCCCCGGGCGGCGTCGCCGTCGATGAGCGCCTGGTCGCCCTCGCGCGCCAGCCGCTCGAAGCGGTGCACGTCGAGCTGCGCGGGGTCGATCGCCAGGACGTAGCCCGGGGGCCGCGTGACGATGAGGCTGCCGTCGGGGCCGAGCGCCTTGCGCAGCTGCGAGATCCGCACGCGCAGCGCGGTGGCCCCGGCGGCCGGCAGGCCGCCGGCCCACACGTCCTCCAGCAGGCGCTCGGACGAGACCACCTCGCCGGCCCGCAGCAGCAGGACGGCCAGCAGCGCGCGCTGGCGCGCACCGGGCAGGTCGACCGATGCTCCGTCGCGGCGGACCTCGAGCGGTCCCAGGATCCCGAAGTCCATGCTCGTCGCCCCCGGGGCGACGCTACCACCCGCCGTCACCGGCGCGATACGCGCGCGTTACGCGCCGGTGGGACACCGTCGCCATGAACGCGCGATCCGCCCTCGCCCCGGTCCTGACGGCCCTCGCCCTGGGGACCGCCGC
Source organism: Baekduia sp. (assembly GCA_035628295.1). Lineage (GTDB taxonomy): Bacteria > Actinomycetota > Thermoleophilia > Solirubrobacterales > Solirubrobacteraceae > Baekduia. The sequence continues at coordinate 2,228 of DASPKC010000370.1, read as the reverse complement.
CTGCGGGGATTCCCCGGCTCACCGGGAGACCACGCGCGCGGCGACGGCGGCCGCCGTGCAGGTGCCGGCGCAGGGCGCGGCCCGGACCGCCGCCGGCCACCCGCGGCTGCTCGTGCGCCGCAGCGACCTGCCCCGGCTGCGGCGCTGGGCCTCCGGTGCCAATCCGCTGTGGGCCAAGGGGCTCCGCGTCCTGGCCGCCGAGGCGAAGGCCGACATGGACGCCGGGCGCGTGCCCGGGGGCGACCGCGGCTCGGACGCCTACGACGAGCACACGACCGAAGCCTACGCGCAGCTGTTCGCGTTCCTGTCGCTCGTGGAGCCCCGGGCCGGTGCGCGCGCCGACTACGGCCGGCGAGCCCGTTCGCTGCTCATGGCGGTGCTGCGCGAGGCCGCACGCGGCCGCGGCGAGCAGGACGAGCGCTGGCGCGACCCCGACTTCTCCACCGGCGACCGGTCGCGCTGGCACGGCGAGGCGTTCCCGCTCACCGTCGACTGGGCCTACCCGTACTTCTCGGGGGCCGACAAGCGCGTCATCCGCAAGGTCTTCCTGCGCTGGTCGCGTGAGCAGTTCGACGGCTACCCCATGACGTCCGTGCAGGGCGGCCGGCGACCGCTGCCGGGCGGCCGCCCGCGCGACCCCGGCCTGATCGCCGATCGTCGCCGCGTGCGCTGGTCGCTGAACAACTACGCGATCGCGCACGCGCGCAACCTCGGGCTGATGTCCCTGGCGCTCGACGCGCGCGACGACCCCGGCGGCCGGCTGCGCCGCCACCTGCGCGACGTCACCGGGCAGTGGCTGTTCGTCACCGACCATGCGCTGCGCACCGACGCGCGCGGCGGCCTCTCACCGGAGGGCTTCAACTACGGCCCCGATGCGCTGGGACGCCTGGCGCAGCTGCACACCGCGCTGCGCACCGCCGGCCGCGGGGGCGAGGCGTTCGCCGCCAACCCGTTCTGGCGCGACGCGCTGCCGGCCTTCCTGCACTCGCTGCCGCAGCGCCCGACGCGGCCCACCGGAGACAGCGCCTGGCTGGGGCAGGTGTGGCTTCCGGCCTGGTACGGGGACGCGCTGCACCCCTACGTCGAGGACCCGATCCCCCTGTTCGGGCCGCTGGCCCTCGACGCCGCGGCCCGCGGCGACACCCGCACCGTCGAGGCGATCCGCTGGATCCAGACCCACGTGCCGCCGGGCGGCGCGCCCCAGCTGCTGGAGCGCGTCGGCAACACCGACCAGTTCTTCGGGGCGATCCTCTACTTCCTGCTGTTCGATCCGGCCGCTGCGCCGCCGGCGGACCCCCGGCCGCAGCTGCCGCTGCACCACGTGGCGGAGGGCCTGAACCGCACGCTGGCGCGCACGTGCTGGTGCAGCGAGGGCCGCCTGTTCGCCCACAAGCTGAGCTGGAACGCGCTGGACCACCAGATCGGCGACGGCAACGACATCGCGCTGGCGCGCAACGGCGAGTGGCTCACCCGCCAGCGCACGCAGTACGCGTCGGGCTACTCCGACTACACGAACACGCTGGCCGTCGCGAACGACCCGCCGGAGCACAACGACGAGGGCGACCCGCGCCGCCTGATGCACGAACGCGGGCTGCAGTGGGAGCTCGACCCCGCCGGCGATCCCGCGGTGCCCGCACGCTCCTTCGGCGACGGCTACGTGGCGATCACCGGCGACGCGACGAACCTCTACAACAGCGACTACGAGGACGTGCACGACGCGCGCCACGTGAGCCGGTCGGTCGTCTGGCTGCAGCCCGACCACGTCGTCGCCTACGACCGCGCCACGACGGGCAAGGAGGGCCGCTTCAAGCGCTTCTGGCTGCAGCTGCCGTCCGCAGCGCGCATCGACGGCCGCCGGGCGACGGCGCGCACGGCCGGCGGGCAGCAGCTCGCGGTCACGTCGCTGCTGCCCGAGCGGGCCGCCCTGACGACGGCGCCGAACGAGACCGAGGGGGAGCCGACCGAGGGTGACCCGATGCGCCACCGGCTGCGCATCGAGGACCCCTCGGCGCCCCGCGACGTGCGGTTCCTGACGGTCCTGCAGGGCGCCGACGGCGATGCCACGCCTGACGCGGTGACGCGCCTGCGCAGCCGCTCGGGCACGCCGTACGACGGGGCGGTCGTCGCGGGGCAGGCGGTGCTGTTCCCGGTGCAGCTCGGCGGGCGGGTCGAGGAGGTCGCCGTGGAGGTGCCGGCGGACGGGTTGCGGCGCGTGCTGGTCACCGGGC
>DASPKC010000369.1:0-5407 GCA_035628295.1 Baekduia sp. | reverse complement strand
CGACGGCCGGCTGGCGCTGGCGGTCGGCGACGTGGCCGGCAAGGGCCTGGCGGCCGCGCAGGCCGTCGGCGGGCTGCGGCACGCGCTGCGGGCGTACGGGCTGGAGGGCTCGCGCTCGCCGGGCGAGGTCCTGACGCTCGTCGACCACTTCGCGGCCGCGCTCGGGATCCCCGACGTCATGGCCACCATGCTGCTCGTCGTCCTCGACCCGCGCACCGGACGCGTCGAGTGGGCGTCGGCGGGCCACCCGCCGCCGCTGTGCCTGCCGGCCGACGGCCCCGCCACCCTGCTCGAGGGCCGCCCGGGCCCGCCGCTGGGCGTCGACGAGGAGGGCGTGCCGGCGCTGCACCACGGGCTGCTGCGCGAGGGCGACGGCCTGCTGCTGTTCACCGACGGGCTCGTCGAGCGCCGCGGCGAGGCGCTGGACACGGGGCTGCGGCGGCTGGCGGCCGCGGCGGCCGCCGCGGGCGCCGTGCCGCTGCCAGTCCTGCTCGACGCGCTGCTGCCGATGGCGCCACGGCCGCTGGAGGACGACGTGACGACCCTGGTGGTCCGGCGCGTGGCGCGCGAGGTGCGCGAGGCAGCGAACGCCGCGAGCACGATCACCGTGCCCGCAGCGTCCGCGGCGCCGCTGCACTCCGGCGCGGTCTAGCGCCGGCTCCGGCGGCGGCCGAGCATCCGGCCGAGGAGCAGCCCGGCGAAGAACGCGCCGATGGCCGCCGCGGGGACGGGGTTCTCCCGCGCCGCCTGCTGGGCCTGCTGGGCGGCGTGCTGGGCCTGGTGGGCCGCGTCGTGGGCGCTGCCGGGCGCCTGCTCCTGGGCGGCGCCGACCTTCTCGCGCGCCGTCTCCTTGACGCCCTCGACCTTCTCCTTGACGGTCGTCTTGACCTCCTCTACGCGATCCTGCGCGCGCGCCTTGACGTCGGCCTTGTCGGCGAGCGCGGCCGCCGTGTGCGCCAGCTCCTCGCGCGTCTGCTCGATCTCGTCGCGCAGCGCGTCGTGGTCGCCGGTCTTCTGCGTCTCGCTCATCGGCGGGCCTCCTGGGCGTGCTCCTTGGTGTACCGGACGTCGTCCTTGGCCTCGGCGATCGTGCGCTCGGGCGCGGGCGGCATCGCGGCCGACGTCTCCTTCTTGCCGATCAGCGCGGCGATGCCGGCGACCGCGAGGAGGACGGAGCCGACGATCACGAACGCCAGCCAGGTGGCCACCGCGGTGTCCAGCCCGGCGACGGCCGCGCCGATCAGGGTGGCCAGGCCCAAGAAGGCCAGCAGGCCTCCGGCGCCGAAGAGGCCGAGCCCCTTGCCGGCGTGCTTGCCCTTGTCGGTCAGCTCGAGCCGGGCCAGCTCGAGTTCTTGGCGCACGAGCGTCGACAGCTGCGCCGAGAGGTCGCGGACGAGCTCGGCCGTCGGCCGGTCGGCCACGCGTTCGGCGGCCGCCTCGTGCGTGGAGGTCGGTGTGGTGTCCGTCATGGCACAGGTGCGCTACCCGGTGCGCGCCACGGCTTACCGGCTCCTGACGCGCCGGGTGGCACCGTGGCCGTGGATGCGCGACGGGTTCCCCCTCTGGGCCGCGGACGACGATCCCGCGGCCCGGCCGCGGCCCGACGACGCGCCCGCCGAGCCGGTGGGCGAGGAGTTCCCGCCGGGGCGGACCAGCTGGCAGGAGCGCGCCCGCGCCCAGCAGCCGACCCGCGCCCGGGCCGACGCGCCGGCTCCGGCCGCCGAACCGGGGCGCCGGGGCCTTGCCGCGATCGCGGCGGTGGCCGCCGGCGGCGCGGTGGCCGCGGTGCTCGCCCTGTTCCTCATCGGCGCCCTCGACGACGGCACGACCGAGATCGCCCAGCCCGAGCAGCTCGAGTCCACGCCCGGACGCGTCGAGCCGTCGCGCACCGGCTCGATCTACGCGGGCGCCGGCAAGTCGGTCGTCCAGGTGCGCCGCAACGGCGGCAGCGGCACCGGCTGGGTGGTGGACGGCGACGGCACGGTCGTGACCAACGCGCACGTGGTGGGCGGCGCCTCGGAGGTCCGGCTGGTCCTCGACGACGGCAAGCCGCCGGTCAAGGCCGACGTCTCGGGCACCGACCCCTCCTCGGACCTCGCCGTGCTGCGCGCCGACCCCGACGACCTCGACGGCCTCAAGCCGCTGCCGCTGGCCGACTCCGACGACGTCAAGGTCGGGGATCTCGCGATCGCCATCGGCTATCCGCTCGGGCTGCAGCGCTCGGTGACCCAGGGCATCGTGTCCGGCGTGGGGAGGTCGATCCGCGCGCTGAACCGCTTCGACATCGACGAGGTCATTCAGACCGACGCGCCGATCAACCCCGGCAACTCCGGCGGGCCGCTGCTGGACGCGCGCGGCCGCGTCATCGGCGTCAACTCGCAGATCGCGACCGCGGGCGGCGGGGGCGGCAACGTGGGGATCGGCTTCGCGGTCCCGTCCAACACGGTGCGCGAGGTGGTGCCCGTGCTCAAGCGGGGGCGCTCCGTCGTGCGCCCGTACCTCGGTGTCTCGACCGGCGCCTCGGTGACCGGCGGGCCGGGCGCGGTCGTGCGCGAGGTCCAGCCGGACAGCCCGGCGTCGCGGGCGGGGCTGCGGCCCGGCCGGTCGCTCAACGGCACCGACGGCGACATCATCGTCAGCGTCGACGGCAAGCCGGTGCGCGCGCCGGAGGACGTCGCCCGCGCCGTCGCGCGTCGCGAGCCGGGCGACCGCATCCCCGTGACGGTGCTGCGCGACGGCGATCGGGTGACCCTGGCGGTCGAGCTCGACCGCCGCCCCGAGGGCCCGTGACGGTCGCCCTGGCGTTCGCCTCCCCGTGGTTCCTCCTGGCCCTGGCGGCCGTCCCGCTGGCGCTGTGGTGGTACGTCGCCGACCAGGACCGGCGCCGCCGGCAGGTCGCGGCCTTCGCCGCCCCGGCGGTCGCGGCCTCGGCGCTGCCGCGCCCGCCCGGATGGCGCCGGCACGTCCCGGTGGGCTTCTACGGGGCAGCGCTCGTGCTCCTGGCGGTCGCCCTCGCCCGACCGGAGCGCACGGTCTCGGTCCCCGCCGAGCAGGCGACCGTGGTGCTGATCATCGACCGCTCGGGCTCGATGGAGGCGCGCGACGTGCAGCCCGACCGGCTCACCGCGGCCCGCCGGGCCGTCGACCGCTTCCTGGACCGCCTGCCCCGGCAGGTCCGGGCCGCCGCCGTGGTCTTCAACCAGCGCGCCGAGGTCGTCACGACGCCGACCACCGACCGCGAGGAGGTCCGCGAGGGCCTGGCCACCGTCCAGCCGTCCGGCGGCACCGCCACCGGCGACGCGCTGGCGGCGGCCCTGCGGCTCGTGCGCCCCCGCGGGACGGCGCCGGCGCCGGGCGAGCAGGCGCCCCCGGCGGCCGCGGTGCTGCTGACCGACGGCGTCAGCGTGCGGGGACGGCCGCCGCAGCAGGTGGCGCGGCAGGCCAAGCGTCTCGCGGTGCCGGTGTCGACCGTGGCGCTCGGCACGCCGCAAGGGACGATCCGCGTCCCGCGCTCGACGCGCCGCGGCGGGGGCACGGAGCTGCGCCGGGTGCCGCCCGACCCGGTGGGCCTGCGGGAGATCGCCCGGCTGTCCGGCGGCCGGCCGTACGAGGCGCAGGACGCGCCGAAGCTCGACGAGGTCTACGAGGACCTCGGGTCCCAGGTCGGCCGCAAGCAGGAACGCCGGGAGCTGACCTCCGCCCTGGCCGGGGCCGCCCTGCTGCTCGTGCTGGCCGGCGGCGGGGCGGCCCTGCGGCTGTTCGGCCGCCTGCCGTAGCCTGACACGGGTCACCGCCGGTTTACCCCGCGTTCAGGCCGGGGACGTTGACTGTGCCCATGCCCCCCGTGCTCCGCCGCTTCCTCGTGCCCGCGATCGCCGCCGCCGGCGTCGCGCTGCTGGGCAGCTCGGTGCAGGGCATCGCCGCCGTCGGCGACGACCTCGACGCGGCCGCCCGCCAGCACCACGTCCGCGACGGGGTCAAGAAGGACTGCCCGCGCGAGCGCGACCAGCAGCGGCGTCAGACGAGCGATCTGCGCTCGTAGGCAGGCGGACCTCCACGTCCAGGCCGCCCGCCGCGCGCGGGGTGATCCGCAGCGTGCCGCCGTGCAGCTCCACGACCGAGCGCACGATCGACAGGCCGAGGCCGGACCCGCCGGCGCCGGCGCGCCGGCCCAGGCGCTCGAACGGCTCCGTGACGCGGGCCGCGTCCTGCTCGGCGATCACGGCGCCCGTGTTGCCGACCCGCAGCCACGCCCAGCCGCCGTCGCGGCCCGTGACCACGCTGATCTCCCCCCCGGGCCGGTTGTAGCGCACGGCGTTGTCGACGAGGTTGGCGGCGAGGCGGTCGATCAGCGCCCGGTCGCCGGAGGTGGCCGCCGGCGGCGCGTCGATGCGCAGCTCCAGCCCGGAGCGGTCCACCGCCGCGACGGCCCGGCGCGCGGCGTCGGCCAGGTCCAGCGGCTCGCGGCGCGCGGGCTCCGCCTGGGCGCGGGCGAGCAGGAGCAGCGCCTCGAGCAGCGCCTCGGTGCGGTCGGCGGCCTCCACGACGTGCTCGAGCGCCTCGCGCAGCTCCGCGGGCGCGGCGTCCGGGTCGGCCAGGGCGACCTCGGCCTCGGTGCGGATGACGGTGAGCGGCGAGCGCAGCTCGTGGCTGGCGTTGGCCACGAAGCGCCGCTGCGCCCCGAAGGAGCGCTCGAGGCGGTCAAGCATGGCGTCCAGCGTGCCGGCGAGCTCGCGCAGCTCGTCCTCGGGCCCCGGGCCGAGGGCGACGCGCTCGCCGAGGCGCTCCTCGGAGATGCGGCGCGCGGTGGCCGTGATCGTGGTCAGGGGACGCAGCGCGCGGCCCGCGAGCGCCCAGCCCAGCGCGACGGCGAGCAGCGTGGCGCCGACCAGGCCGACGGCGTACTGGACGACGACGTCGTCGAGCGCGGCGTCCGCCAGGTCGCGCGGCAGCGTGCGCTCGAGCTGGTCGCGCAGCAGCACGTAGCTGGCCGCGAGCAGCGCCGCGGTGCTCAGCACGAGCACCGCGGCGTACAGCGCGGTCAGGCGCGCGCGGAGCGTCACACCCTGTAGCCGGCCCCGGGGACGGTGTGGATGAGCCCCGGCTCGCCGAGCTTGCGGCGCAGCGTCATGACGGTCATGCGCACCGTGTTGGTGAACGGGTCGACGTTCTCGTCCCAGACGCGCTCGAGGAGCTGCTCGACGCTGACGATCGCGCCGCCGGCCTCCAGCAGGACCTGCAGGACACCGAACTCCTTCGGCGAGAGCGAGATCGGCGTGCCGGCGCGCTCGACGGTGCGCCGCGCGGGGTCCAGGACGACGTCGTCGTGCTCGAGGACGGCGGGCAGCGCCTGCCCGCTGCGGCGCGCGAGCGCGCGCAGGCGGGCCACGAGCTCGGCGAAGCGAAA
>DASPKC010000368.1:0-23544 GCA_035628295.1 Baekduia sp. | reverse complement strand
ACGCTGGAGACGGCCGAGGGCACGCCGCCGGTCAAGGAGACCCGCCAGGTGTTCTGGCACGACTCCTACGAGGAGACCGACATCTACGAGATGCAGGACGTGCGCCCCGGCCACCGCCTGGAGGGCCCGGCCATCCTCGAGGTCGAGTCCACGACGTTCCCCATCCCGCCCGACCGCAGGGCCTGGCTCGACGAGCACGGGCTCTTCCACCTCGAGAACAAGGAGGGCTGAAGCTCATGGCCACCCTCGCCGACCCCCGCCAGCTGCAGGAGCCCGAAGGCCGCCGTCCCATCGGATGGGACGGGCAGACGCTCAAGGAGATGATCGACCACTCCGAGCAGCTGTTCGCCGAGACGGGCTACTACCAGGGCCTCGAGCGGATGGAGCTCAAGGAGAGCGACCCGCTGCACTTCGAGAAGCTCTTCTCGCGCGTGCGCGGCGGCATGGTCTCCGCGCGCGAGACCGCGATGAACATCTCGGCCTCGCCGATCGTCCGCGAGCTTGGCGAGATCTGCTTCGCGCTCTACACCCCCGAGGGCGACAACGTCGCGCTGTCGACGGGCATCATCGTCCACGTCCACACCATGAGCGAGGCCATCAAGTTCATGGTCCGCAACGGGTGGGAGGACAACCCGCAGATCCGCCCGGGCGACATCTTCGCCAACAACCAGCCGACGATCGGCGACGTCCACAACGCCGACGTCCAGACGTTCGTGCCGATCTTCGACCCCGAGGGCTCGGGCGAGCTCATCGCGTGGGCGGGCGGCGTGATCCACGTCATGGACATCGGGGCCACCTCGCCGGGAGGCGTGTGCGTGGCGCCGACGACGCGCTTCGACGACGGCATCGACCTGCACTGCACGAAGATCGGCGAGGGCGACCAGATCGCTCAGTGGCACATGAAGCGCGTGTCGATGATGTCGCGCGCCCCGGGCCTCTACGTCCTCGACGAGCGCACCCGCCTGGCGGGCTGCCACATGATCCGCGACGCCGTCGAGCGCCTGGTGCTCGAGGAGGGCGGCGACACGTTCAAGCAGTTCATGCGCGAGGCGATCGAGGACGGCCGCCGGGCGTTCAAGTCGCGCGTGCGCGGCCTGCTCGTGCCGGGCCGCTACCGCTCGGCCGGCTTCACGGAGGCGCGCTACGGCGACAAGGCCGAGATGCCCAAGCGCGCGCGCCGCGACATCATCATGCACGGGTCCTACGAGGCCACCGTCGACAAGGACGGCCGCTGGACGACGGACCTCACCGGCTCGTCGGCGTGGGGCTGGCACTCGTTCAACGCGACGCCCGCCGCCCAGCAGGGCATGCAGTGGATCCTGTTCACGCAGACGCTGATCTGCAACGACAAGATCAACGACGGGGCCTACTACGCCACCGAGCTCAAGCTGACCGAGGGCTCGTGGGCGAACCTGGGTGACGCGGCGTGCTCCTCGTCGTTCCCGTGGATGCCGATGTTCTGCACCTCGACGGGGTACCTGCGGGCGATCTCGCGGGCGCTGCAATCGCGGGGCTACATCGAGGAGATCATGAGCACCTTCACCGTCCCGGGCAACGTCGCCCAGGGCGGCGGCCTGGACCAGTACGGCCAGGTCTCGGGCTTCATGAACTTCGAGATCGGGGCCCAGGGCCAGGGTGGCAAGTACGTCCTCGACGGCCTCGACTACGGCTCGGCGGTGTTCAACCCCGAGGGCGACATGGGCGACATCGAGATGTGGGAGCTCGTCAAGCCCATGATCTACCTCGGCCGGCGCATCAAGCCGTACACCGGCGGGGTCGGGCGCCACCGCGGCGGCTCGTCGTTCGAGACGCTGCTGCTCGTCCACGGCACGCCCGACTTCGAGGTCGAGAACATCGGCGCGGGCGGCATGTTCACGTCGCCGGGCCTGTTCGGCGGCTACCCGGGCGCGCAGGCCTACGTCCACAACGTGTTCGGTTCGAACATCTACGACATGGCGCAGGCCGGCGAGGCCTACCCCGTGGCCGACGTCAGCGGCGAGGACCTGGCGATGAACGTGCTCGAGGGCGAGCACGTCGTCAAGCAGGACCCGTTCACGCTCATGCAGGCCATGAAGACGGGCGACCTCTACCTCTCGAGCGGTCGCGGCGGCGGGGGCCTGGGCGATCCGCTCCTGCGGCCCGACGAGGCGATCGAGCGGGACATCGCCGGCGGCCACATGAAGGCCGAGTGGGCGGCGAAGGCCTACGGGCGCGACGACCGCGAGGCGGTCCGCCGCCGGCGCCTCGAGCGCGCGCGGCCGGCGCAGGAGTGGTGGGCCGAGCAGCGCCAGCGGGTGCTCGACCAGGACCTGATCGACCCGGTCAAGGTCATGTTCAGCGAGTCCATGCGGCTGGACCCGGACTTCGCGGCCGAGTTCCGCGGCTTCTGGGACCTGCCCGAGGACTTCGACTTCGACGTGATCACCCCGACGGTCATGGTCCAGCGGGCCGAGCCGGGCAAGATCACGCCGCAGGAGTCCGCGCAGCGGTTCCTCGCCCAGTGCGAGGCCTACCAGCCCGAGGACCACTACGACGTGCCGGTCGCGAGCGACATGAACAAGGAGCTGCTCGCCGACCTGCTCGACGAGAAGCTCTCGCGCCGGGCCGTGCACGACATCCAGTCCAGCCACAAGGACCCGAACCGCTTCGACCTCTGGGTCGAGGTCCTCCAGGAGCGGGTCTCCTACGACGATCCGATCGTGCTGCCGTTCGGCGAGGGACTGAACATCGTCAAGCGCAGGTCCGACGGCGAGCTGGTGATCCGCACCGACGCGGGCGCCGACCTCTGCCGCTGGGACGAGAACTGGAAGATGCACGCGGTGATGTTCGTCCGCGACACGCCCGAGCTGTACGAGGAGATCTACCCGAAGCTCGCGTACCCCGAGGGCGACTGGATGGAGCTGCGCGAGTTCTACTGCCCGATCTCCGGGCACCTGCTGGAGACGGAGGCGGTCCCGCCGGGCTACCCCGTCGTCCACGAGTACCTGCCGGACCTCCAGGGGTTCTACGAGGGCTGGCTGGGTCGCGAGATCCCGGCCTGACGACCGGCAGGACGCCGCGCCGATGACGCTCTTCCTCGGACTGGTCCTCGGCGCGGCGCTGCTGGTCGTGGTCGTGGCGGCCCTGACCCGCACGGGCCGCCAGGCCGACGTCCTGGACTGGGACCCGACCGAGCGGATCGCCGCCCGGTCGCGCGCCGAGCAGGACGAGCTCGCCATCGGCCTGGCGGAGCACAACGCCCGCCGGGCCGCCGAGGGCCTGCCCCCGGAGGACGAGGTCGACCTCCAGCGGCGCCTGGCGCGCGAGCGGCGGGAGGGCTGAGCCGCGCCGAGATGCGACTTGATCTCGCTGAGCGAGATCAACTCGCATCTCGGTGGCGCGCGCGCGGCGGCGAGCGGCGGCGCGGCGCGGCGCGGGCGGCGGGCGGCGGTCAGCTCCGGCCGTCGCCAGTCGTCAGCGAGGAGGGCGGCGGCAAGCGGGGGTGGCATCCCGCCGGGCGGACGGACGGCCCTCGCGGCCGGCTCCGCGCTGCCGCGACGTCGGCCATCTGTTGGCGGATCGACACTGGGATGACGCGTGGATCCGCCAACAGCCGCGCAGAGGGCACCTCCACCCTCCCTCGCACGACGGCGACGGCCCCGCGGGCCAGGACCCGCCGGCGCTGCGCGCCACCCGCGCCCGCCCACCGAGCGCCCGCCACACCACGACGCACCGCCCCCGACTTGGGCTCCGGCCCCAAGACCGCCGCCCCGGACGGCCGCGAGCATCGCCCCATGCCCACCCGCACCGACACGAGCTTCACCTCCGGCGGCCAGCGCTGTGCCGCCTGGCTCTGGCGCCCCGAGGGCGACGGCCCGCACCCCGTCGTGGTGATGGCGCACGGCTTCTCCGCCACCCGGGAGCTGCGCCTGGACGCGTACGCGGAGCGCTTCGCCGACGCTGGCCTCGGCGTCCTGCTGTTCGACTACCGCCACTTCGGCGCCAGCGAAGGGGAGCCGCGCCAGCTGCTGGACATCGGCCGCCAGCACGACGACTTCCGCGCGGCCGTCGCGCACGCCCGCTCGCTGGACTGGGTCGACCCCGACCGCGTCGCCCTCTTCGGCTCGTCGTTCTCCGGCGGCCACGTCGTCGCGGTCGCCGCGGGCGACCCGCGGATCGCGGCGATCGTCGCCCAGTGCCCGTTCCAGGACGGCCTCGCGACGCTGCCCAAGCTCGGTGCCGCCAACGTGGCCAAGCTCACCGCGGCCGGCATCGCCGACCAGGCCGGCGCGCTGCTGGGCCGAGGCCCGCACTACATCCCGGCCGTCGGCAAGCCGGGCGAGACGGCCGTGATGACGACGCCCGACGCCGAGCCCGGCTTCCTGGCCCTGCAGCCGCCGTCCGGGGGCACCTGGGAGAACCGCGTCGCCGCGAGGATCGCGCTGCGCGTCGGGATGTACCGCCCGGGCCTCAAGGCCGCCAAGCTGCAGTGCCCGGGCATGTGGTCGGTCTGCGACGAGGACTCGCTCGCGCCCGCCGAGACAACGGTCAAGCTCGCGAGCAAGGCGCCCAAGGCCGAGATCAAGCGCTACCCCGTGGGGCACTTCGACATCTACGTGGGCGAGCCGTTCGAGCAGGCCGTCGCCGACCAGACGGAGTTCCTGACCCGCGTGCTGGGGGTGGGGGCATCCGACAGCGCCGGCGGTGACGGGCAGCGGAAGGCGACATCGGGTTCGACCCGGGTCGCGGGCTAGCGTCGGGCCATGAGCACCACGAAGCCCGTCGTCGTCTACGGGGCCAGCGGCTACACCGGCCGGCTGATCTGCGAGTACCTGCGCGAGTACAACATCCCGTTCGTGGCCGCCGGCCGCAGCGCCGACCGCGTGCAGTCCGCGATGGACCACAACGTCCCGGGCATCGAGACGGCCTCCTACGAGGTCGTCGAGGTCGAGCACACCGTCGAGGCGCTCACCGAGCTGTTCCGCGGCGCCTCGGTCGTGTGCAACACCGTCGGGCCGTTCGCCCGCTTCGGCCCCGAGGTGGTCGAGGCGTGCATCGAGTCCGGGTGCCACTACACCGACACGACGGGCGAGCAGGACTGGCTCATGGTCTGCGACGAGCAGTACGGCGCGCGGATGGCCGAGCGGGGCCTGCTGCTGTCGCCCGGCGTCGCCCAGATGTACACCACCGGCGAGATCGCCGCGAACCTCGCGCTCGAGACGCCGGGGCTGGACACCCTCGACATGCTCGTGCTCTGGAAGGGCATGCCGACCGTCGCCTCGACGCAGACGATCTTCGTCAACGCCGCGCTGTCCAAGGCGCACTACCTCGAGCAGAACGAGTACGTCGAGTGGCCGGCGGACGGCCGGCTCTACACCGTCGCGGTCCCCAACCAGCACACCACCGGCCTGGCGTTGCCCTGGGGCGGCACCTCGAGCCCGGTGTGGTTCAAGCGCGACCCGCGCGTGGCGAACTGCCGGGTGCTGGGCGGCCTGTTCGACCAGGACCTCATGCAGGGCGTCCCGGCGATCGTCGGCGCCACGCTCGCGGAGATCGAGGGCCTGTCGGAGGAGGAGAAGCTCGAGGTCCTGGCCGAGAAGGCGTCGGCGGTCAACAGCCAGATGCCGCCGCGGGAGAACCAGCGCATCAACATCTCGGTCGACTCGGTCCACGCGACCGGGCCGATGGGCCACGTCCACGTGCTCCTCAAGGGCACCTGCAACTACAAGCAGACCGGCCTGCTCAACGCGTACGCGGCGCACCACCTCATCCACGGCACCCCGCGCCGCGTCGGCTTCGCGTCGGCCTGTCAGGCGTTCGGCCACCGCGAGCTGCTCGCCGTCCTGCAGGCCTTCGGCCTGATGGCGGCGCCGCGGATCACCGGCGACGTGGCGCCGCACCCGCTGGCCCCGGCGCCCCAGGCGATCGGGTCCAGCCGGCCGGCGGTGGTGGCCTCCAACGGCCGGGCGGCGGCGCCCGTCGTCGCGTAGCGGCGGCGGTCCGCCGAGGGCGGCGCGCCTAGCCTGCCGGCGCGCCGTCCGGACCGACCAGAGGGTCGTGGGCCCCGAGGCGGTCCGTCGAGGGCCCTGCGTCCTGCAGCACGCGCTCCAGGCGCAGGGCGACCTGCAGCTCGGTGCGCCGGTGGATCAGCGGCGTGCGCAGGAGCTCCTCGGCCTGCCGGATGCGGTTGCGGATCGTGTTCTCGTGCACGCCGAGCGTCGCCGCGGCGCTCACGTGGGAGCCGGTCGACAGCCACGCCAGCAGGGTCTCGCGCAGGCGCTGGGCCACGGCGTCCTGGTCGGCGAGCGGGCCGAGCTCCTCGCGCACGAACTGGCGCGCGCGCTCCTCGTCGCTGAGCATGAGCGCCTCGAGGCGCACGTTCGCCGCCCAGACGCAGCGGTGGTCGTCCAGGCCGAGGGCGCGCTGCACCCGCGCGGTGTCCAGCGCCTGGCGGTAGGTGCGGCGCCATCCGGCCAGTCCGGTCGACGGCTCGCCGACCGCGACGGTCATCGAGCCCTCGCGCAGGACGCGCCGCAGGCGCGACAGCTGCACCGGCCCGAAGCCCGCGGGACGCCCCAGCCACACGATCCAGGACTGCGGCCCGTGCTGCAGCACGAGCATCCGGCGGGCGTCCGCCGCCGCGCGGAGCTCGCCGATGCCGTCGCCGGACTGGGCGCGGCCGCCCTGGACGAGCAGCGCGAGGTGCGTGTCGGCCAGGCAGTAGTCCAGCTGCTGCTCGACCTCCGGGGTGACGTCGCTCAGCGTCCCGTCGAGCAGCTGGAGGATCAGCAGCCGGCGCAGCTGACGGCGCGTCTGCTGCAGCTCGCCCCGGACGACGTCGTAGCGCGAGACGACCGACGACAGGATGTGGTCGACGTAGCCCATGATCGTCATGGACGGGCCGGCGACCAGCCGGGCGAGCGGCACGTCGGTGCGCTCGGCGTGCGCGGTCGCGAGCGTGAGCCACTGCGTCCAGACCGACGCGACGCCCACGCGGTAGGCGCGCTCGATCTCCGCGGCCGGGACGTCGAGCTGGGCGGAGACCTCGGCGAACTCGAGCGCCTGCTGCGGGCGCGCGGTCTCGAGCACCAGCCGGCCGCGCATGATGTCGAAGATCGCGGCGATGTTGGACGAGACGCTGCGGTCGAGCGCGGCGCGGAAGCCGGGCTCGTCGCGGTCGTCCCAGACCTCCGCGGCGATGTCGCCGCTCACCTGCGCGGCGCACGCGGGCACGTCGACGGTGGCCGCCAGATCGGCTGCCGCCTCGCTCACCGTCCACGCGCGCAGGCGCGGCTGAGGCGCCTCCATGCGGCGACTCTAGGGCCGGCCCCGGTCCGGGCGCAAGGCGTTGGGCGCATCCGACAACGGGCCGCTGCGCCGTTGGGTGCGCGCTCCATGTCCCGGCCCCGCCGCCGGCGGCGAGGATCGTCCCATGCGGGACGCCATCCTCGGAGGTCGGAACGCCGTCTACCGGCGCACACAGAGCGGATCTGTGCATGGCGCGCGAGCGCGTGGGCGGTGGCATGACAGGGCGTCAAGGACCCTTGTGGCGCGCCCACAGAGGGCCCCCGCAGGCTTGGTCTCCCGAACCGACATCGTGCTCGGGCGGCCCTCGTAGCGTGCAGGACATGGGAGGGGACCCGATGCGGGAAACCCGGCAGGACCTGGAAGGAGCGTGGGACGCTCTGGTCGACGACCTGCGCCAGGCGACCTACGACGAGCACGTGGCCGAGCGGCTGCGGCGCGTCGACACGTGCGTCGCGTTCCGGGTCCGTGGCCACGACCATCTCGAGTGCGCGATCCGCTTCGACGCGGAGACGATCGAGGTCGAGGACCGCTCGCCGGGCGGCAAGCCCGGCATCCTCGTCGAGATCCCGCCCGACATGGTCCATGACTTCTGGAACAAGAAGCTGCCCCTGGCCATCCTCAACGGCGACGCCACGTACGAGGGGCCGGTCCGGCGCTTCCTCTCGGTCCTGCCCATCTTCGCCTCGCACGCCAAGTCCCCGCAGCAGCAGGGCGCTCCCACGGAGGCCGCATGAGCTTCTTCGATCAGCAGGGCAACGGCGCCGCCTTCGCGGACGACGACACGGGCCTCGACCCGCGGTCGGCCGCGCTGCTCGACCAGGCCGCCGACTACGAGTACCGCTTCCACCACGGCGCGCAGGCCTTCCACGAGCAGGAGCCCGGCGACTTCTGGTCGATCCAGTGCCGCAACGTGGTCAAGACCTTCTCGGGCGGCAACACCGTGCTCAACGGGCTCGAGTTCGGCGTCCCGGAGGGGATGATCACCGTCGTCCTCGGTCCGTCGGGCACCGGCAAGTCGGTGCTCATCAAGCACCTCATCGGGCTGCTGTTCCCCGACGAGGGCGACATCCTCGTCCACGGCGAGTCGGTGTCGAAGATGCCGATGAGCAAGCTGCTCGAGGTCCGTCGCAAGTTCGGGATCCTCTTCCAGGACGGCGCGCTGTTCGGGTCGATGAACCTGTACGACAACGTCGCCTTCCCGCTGCGCCAGCACACCGACCTGACCGAGGCGCAGATCCACGACATCGTCTTCGAGCGCCTGGCCGAAGTCGGCCTGACCGGCGCCGACACGCGCATGCCGAGCGAGATCTCGGGCGGGATGCGCAAGCGCGCCGGCTTCGCCCGCGCGCTCGTGCTCGAGCCGGAGATCGTGATGTTCGACGAGCCGGACTCCGGCCTCGATCCCGTGCGCACCGCGCTGCTCTGCGGCCTGATCAAGGAGATGCACGGCCGTCACGGCGGGACCTACATCGTCATCACGCACGACATCGCGTCGGCTCGCCAGATCGGCGAGTACATCGGCGTCCTGTGGAAGGGCCGGATCGTGGAGGCGGGCCCCGCCGAGGAGATGTTCAACTCGGAGAACCCCTTCGTCCGGCAGTTCCTCAACAGGGAGGCCGACGGGCCTCTCGGGATGGAGTAGTCGCCGTGGCAACCACCGCACCCTCTGGGCGCGTCGCCGCGCCCAAGCCACCCGTGCGCCGCAAGCCGTCGCCCGCCGCCCGCGCCGCCGAGGCGCCCTTGGGCATCCTGGAGACGGTCGGCGGCATGCTGCTGCTCTTCGGCAAGGCCACGGTGGCCTGCGTCACCCCGCCGTTCTCCTGGAAGGACGAGTTCATCGAGGAGGCATGGCTCATCGTCCGCCGCTGCCTGATCCCGGTGATCATCTCCACCACCTTCTTCGGGCTCGGGGCTCCGGGCCTGCAGGGCGGCAACATCTCCTATCTCTTCGGCACCATCGACCGCCTCGGCGCCTTCTTCGTGATGGCGTCGGTCCGCGAGTTCGCGCCGTGGATCAACGGCATGGTGGTCGCCGGCGTGGGTGGCACCGCGATCGCGGCCGACCTCGGCGCCCGCAAGGTGCGCGAGGAGCTCGACGCGCTCGCCACGCTCGGCCTGGACCCCGTGCGCGAGATCGTGGCGCCGCGCTTCCTCGCGCTGGGGATCGTCACCGCCCTGATGAACCTCATCGCCATCGTCTTCGGCCTGGTCGGCGGCTACCTCGCCGTCCTCGTCTTCCAGGACACCCTGGCCGGCTACCTGGCGACGTTCAGCTCGAACTTCACGATGCCGGACCTGCTCGGCAGTGTCATCAAGACCAGCCTCTTCGGGTTCATCATCGCCATCTGCGCCTGCTACATGGGCATGAACGTCCGCGGCGGCCCCGAGGGCGTGGGCCGCGCCGTGAACACCTCGGTGGTCATCGCCTTCGCGGGCATCTGGGTGTTCAACTTCCTGTTCACCACGACCCTGCTCGCCGCGTTCCCCGAGACCGGCAACCTGCACTAGGAGCGCTGGGACGATGGAAGCTTCCGCCTATCGCATGCCTCGTGGCGCCGCCAAGGCGCCGTCGCCCGGCTCCCGCCTGGCCAAGGGCCTGGCCGACCCGCTGCGCAACTCGGTCGCCGAGGCCGGGAACATGGGCCGCTTCTTCCTGCAGGCCCTGGCCCAGGTCCCCGGTGTGTGGCGCTACACCGCCGAGGTCATGCGGCAGGCCGGCATCCTCATCGTCGGCTCGGCCGCGGTCATCTGGTTCATGGAGTTCGTCATGGGCGCCGAGTGCGCGACCGAGGCGAACTACGTGCTGCGCGGCTACGGCGCGACGATCTACTCGGGCGTCTTCACGGCCTGGTGCTCGAACCGCGAGATGGGCCCGTACATGTGGGGCTACATCGTCAGCGCGAAGATCGGCTGCGGCCTCGTAGCCGAGATCGGCTCCATGCGGATCAACGAGGAGCTCGACGCGATGGAGGCGCAGGGCCTCAACCCGATGCGCTACGTCGTCGCGACCCGCCTCGTCGCCGCCTGGCTGACCTTCCCGCTGATCTACCTGGTCGGGCTCACCCTCCACCAGCTGGCCGACTACATCATCATCGTCAAGCAGATCGGCGAGGTCTCGCAGGGCGGCTGGGAGCTGATCCACTGGGCCTTCCAGGACCCGATGGACCTGCTCTACGGCCAGATCAAGATCATGGCGATGGGCACCGCCATCGTGCTCGTGGCCATGTACTACGGCTATCACGCCAGAGGCGGGCCAGTGGGCGTGGGGACAGCGACCGCGAGGTCGATGATCCTCAACCTCATCCTCGTCCACATCATCGGTTCCCTCGGCACGATGATCTTCTGGGGCCTCAACCCCAGAGGACCGATCGGCGGCTAGTCCATGGCGACTCACGCGACGGACCGCGCCACCACCTCCGCCGCCCCGCGGCGGAGCCTGCCCGGGCGCATGACCGACTTCGTCCTGGACCACCCCTGGGTGCTCCTCGCCATCGCCGGCCTGGTGCTCTTCACCTGGTGGGGGATCGGCAGCCGCAGCTCCGACCACAAGGTGCGAGCGGCCTTCAACCAGGCCACCCTCATGTACCCCGGTCTCGACGTCCAGATCGACGGCGTCGACGTCGGGAAGGTGGGCAAGACCAAGCACGAGGACGGCCAGGCCATCGTGGAGATCGGCGTCAACGACGACGCGTGGCCGCTGCGTCGCGGCACCACGGCGGTCCTGCGCTACGGCACGACGCTGGGCAACGGCACGCGCCGCGTCGACCTCGAGCCCGGGCCGGAGAACGCGCCGGAGATCCCCGAGAACGGGATCATCAACGTGCGGGACACCGTCAGCCCCGTCGAGTTCGACGAGGTCTTCAACACCTTCGACCGCCCGACGCGCAAGGCGTTCCAGCAGTTCTTCGTGAACGGCGCCGACAACCTCGAGGGCAAGGCCCAGGAGCTCAACGCGGGCATCCTGCGCACCGCGCCGGCGCTCGACGCCACCGGGGCCCTGTCCGAGGACATCGCCCGCGACGAGCTCGCGCTGCGCGAACTGGTCAAGGACGGCCACCGCGCGACGCGCGTGCTGGGCGCCAAGCGTCCCGTCATCGCCGACCTCGTCTCAGTGATGGCCGAGACGTTCGACGCCTTCGCCGAGAACGCCGACGGCATCCGCGCGTCGCTCGACGAGTTCGCGCCGACGCTGCGCCAGACCCGCTCGACCCTGCAGCGCACCGACACGTCGGTGAAGGTGCTCGACGCGTTCATGACCGACCTGCGGCCCGGCCTCGACGCGCTCGAGCCGATGCTCGAGGCGGCCAAGCCCGCGGCACGCGACCTCGCGCAGGTGGCGCCGGAGGCCGAGGGCACCGTGCGCACGCTGGGCAACGCCTCGCCGGCGATCACGCGCCTGCTGCGCGAGGGCGTCCCCTTCGCCGAGCGCGCCCAGCCGGTGCTGGGCCGCCTGGCCGAGCAGTTCAAGTGCCTGCGGCCCTACGCGCCCGAGATCGTGGGCATGATGTCCAACTGGAACAGCTGGGGCCAGGGCTATGACAACTACGCCCACTACGCGCGCATCAAGGGCGTGCAGGGCGCCACGTCGTACACCTCGTACCCGCCGATCAAGACGGACGACTTCCTCGCCCTGACGGGCAACACCCTGGAGTACGCGATGCCGCGGCCGCCCGGCCTGAACGCCGGCCAGCCCTGGTTCCTGCCCGAGTGCGGCGCCGGCCGGGACGCGATCGACCCGACGAAGGATCCGGAGGACCGGTAGATGTCGCCGCGTTCGCTCGTGAAGCCGCTGGTCGTGGTGCTCGCCACCGTGGGCGTCATCCTCGGCGGCCAGCGCATCCTGTTCCCGCCCGGCGGGGGGTACATCGTCAAGGCGGAGTTCGACGACTCCGCCGGCCTGACGAAGAACTCCGACGTGAAGATCGGCGGCGTCGCCGGCGGCAAGGTCAAGGAGCTCGAGCTCACCGACCGCGACACCGCGTTGGTGACGATGGAGCTCGATGACGGCGCGTTCCCGATCGGCACCGGTGCCAGCGCCGCGTCGCGGCCGGTGAACCTGCTCGGCGAGAAGTTCGTCGACATGCAGGCCGGCGATCTCTCCAAGCCCCTGCCGTCCGGCAGCTTCATCCCGCGCAGCCGGACCTCCCGCCCGGTCGAGCTCGACGACGTGCTGAACATGCTCGATCCCGACGTCCGGGCCCGCCTGCGGATCCTCATCAACGAGGCCGGCATCGGCATGTCGGGGCGCAAGGCCGACTTCAACAAGATCCTCGAGGAGCTCCCGCCGGCGCTGGATCGCACGGGCGAGCTCGTGCGCCAGTTCAGCGAGGACGAGAGGACGCTCGGGCGGCTGATCGAGCAGAGCGACCGCGTCGTGGCCAGCATGGCCCGAGAGGACGAGGGCCTGGGCCGGCTGGTGGAGGCCGCGCAGGAGACGTTCCAGACGACGGTCGCCCGCCGCCGCGAGCTCGCCGACACGGTGCGCGCCGCGCCCGGCACGCTCCGCCAGCTGCGGACGACGCTCACCAACCTGTCCGGCACGGCTGCCCGGCTCGAGCCGGCCGCCACGCAGCTGCGCGCGGCGGCCCCGCACCTCACGGCGACGCTGCGCGAGCTCCCGGGCTTCGCGCGGGACGCCGGGCCGGCGCTGACGGAGATCGAGCGCACGTCCCCGGCGCTGGCCCGCCTGGGCCGCGAGGGCCGCCCGACCATCCGCCGGCTGCGGCCGACGAGCGTCGCGCTCGAACGCTTCGCCCGCGACTTCGGGCAGGTCGCCAAGTCCTTCGACGAGCACGCGATGCAGGGCCTGCTCGGCCTGATGAACGGCTGGTCGCGCACGATCCGCCGGTCCGACGGGCTGGGTCACGTGTTCGGCCTGCGCATCGAGGTGGGGCAGCGCCAGCTCCAGCACGTCATCGACCGCTACGTCACCCCGAACACCAAGGCCAAGCGCCGCAAGGAGCGCACCGAGCGCCCGGCCGCGACGGAGCCCGTCACCACCGACGTGCCGAAGGCGGTGGACCGCGTCCGCAAGGGCCTGGAGGACGTCAAGCGCACGCTGGACGGCGCCACCAAGCCGGTCCAGGAGGTCGTCGGAGGCGTGACGAAGGGCCTGCAGGACGTGTCCCGTGGCATCACGGACGGCCTGCGCCGCAAGGAGCAGGATCAGCAGCGCGGGCGCTCGGACGCCAAGCGACTCCTCGACTACCTGGTGGGTGGGTGATGAGCAAGCTCAAGGTCCCGACGCTCCGCCGCGGCGACGCGCGGCCGGCGTCCAAGACGCGCGGGCGCCCGTTCCTGGTGTCGCTCGGCGTGCTCGGTGTGCTGACCGCAGTCGTCCTGCTCTACGTCGGCTACATGTCGCCGAAGTCGATCCCGGGCCGCTCCTACTACACCCTGGAGGCCGAGTTCACCAACGCGGACAACCTGACGCCGAGCTACCAGGTCCGCATCGGCGGCCGCCTGGTCGGCCAGGTGCTCGATCCGCGCGTCGAGGACGGCAAGGCCGTCGTCGACCTGCAGCTGACGCCCGACATCGAGCCCCTGCGCTCGGACACGACGCTGCGCGTGCGGCCGCGCTCCCCCGTGGGCGTGCGCTTCGTCGAGCTCGTGCCCGGCACGAAGGGCCGCCCGCTCGGTGAGCGCGGCCGCATCCCGGTCACCCAGACGGACGCCGCCGTGCAGATCGACGAGGCGCTCGGGACGCTCGACGCCGACCGGCGCCAGAAGGCGAAGACCCTGCTCAACGAGCTCGGGGCCGGCTTCCTCGGGCGTGGTGAGGACATCAACGAGGCCCAGGGCCGGGCGCCCGAGTTCCTCGACGACCTCGAGGCGGTCGCCACCGCGGTCACGACCCGCACCAACGCCGTGCAGTCGCTCATCCAGGGCTCGGCGTCGGCCGCCGACGCGGCCGAGCCGGTCCGCGAGGACATCGCGCGCGGCTTCGAGGAGGGCGCCGAGGCGCTGCAGCCGTTCGTGCAGGAGCGCGAGGCCGTCCGCCGCGCCCTGCGCGTGGCGCCGGGGGCGCTGCGTTCCGTGCAGGCCGACCTGACGCGGGTCGATCCGCTGCTCACCCAGCTCGAGCGCTTCGGCGCGAACGCCACGCCGGCGCTGCGCGAGGCGCGCCCGACGCTGGCCGCCACCACCAAGCTGCTGCAGGAGGCCGACCCGGGCCTGGCCGCCGCGCGCAGGACGCTCGGGCTGGCCCGCGAGGCCGTGTCGCCGACCCTCTCGCTGCTGCGCACCCTCGGCCCGGTCCTGCCGGATCTCGACAAGACGCTGGACGCCGCCAACCCGATCCTCGCGCAGCTCGCGCCGCGCGACTGCGACCTCCGGCTGTTCTTCAACAGCTGGACCGAGGCCCTGGCCAACGGTGACGGGTTCTCCAACGTGCTGCGCTTCGAGACGATCGGTAGCGCCGAGACGGTGCAGGGCTGGACGTCGAAGAAGTCGATCCCGGGCGTCTTCCAGGTGCCGTACACCGCGCCCTGCGAGGTCACCCGCCACAAGATCACCGGAGGCTCGCGATGAGGGCGTTCCTCAAGCGCTTCGAGCATGTCCCGGGCGAGTACCGCCCGCGCCCGATCCGCAACGGGATCATCTTCCTGTCCGTCCTGGCCTTCGGCCTGTACTGCGGGTTCACCAAGTCGATCCCCTTCCTGCCCAAGGGCGGGACGGAGGTCGTCGCGCACTTCGACAACGCGACGAACGCGACCACCGGCAACCAGGTGCGCGTCCGGGGTGTCGACGTCGGTCAGATCGAGGAGATCAAGCGCGACCCCTCCGGCGACGGCGCGCTGGTGAAGATGCGCATCGAGGAGGACGGCTTCGAGATCAAGAAGGACGCGCGGGCCGCCATCTACTGGCGCACGCTCCTCGGCCGCAACATGTACGTCGAGCTCGACCCGGGCTCCAAGAACGCCCCGCCCCTCGGCGACGACAAGATCCCGCTGGAGCGCACCGAGGTGCAGGTCGAGTTCGACCAGCTGCTCGACAGCTACGACGAGGACGGCCGTCAGGGCATCCGCACCTTCTTCCAGGAGGGCGAGGACGCGCTCGAGGGCGACGCGCTGGGCAAGGCGGTCAGCGAGCTGGCGCCGGGCCTGAAGCCCGTGCCGCACGCGTTGCGGGCGCTGCGCGGCACGCGGCCCGGCGACGACCTGCCCCAGCTCGTCGAGACGGGCGGCGAGACGCTCGACGCGCTCGCGCGTGACGAGGAGGCGCTCGCCGGGCTGCTCGACAACGCGCGGCTGACGGTCGGCGTGCTGGCCGCGCACCGCAACGACATCGAGGCCATGCTGCAGCGCGCCCCGGCCGCCATGCGCGACACCCAGACGACCATGGCCCGACTGCGCCAGACCCTCGACGTCCTCGACCCGGTCGCCCAGGAGCTCCGTCCCGGCGTGCGCAAGCTCGACGAGGCCGCCCCGCCGGCCGAGCGGGCGCTGCGCCGCCTGAGCGCCATCACGCCGACGGCGCTGCCCGCGCTGCGCGACCTGCGGCCCGCACTCACGCAGCTGCGCCTGGCCTCCGAGCAGGGCGCCCCGTTCCTCAACGACCTCGAGCCCACGCTGGAGCGGCTGCGCACGGAGATCGTGCCGTGGCTGGACGAGCGCGACGCGACGACCGAGTTGCGCAACGTGGAGGCGATCGGCCCGTTCTTCTCGGTCCTCGCCGACTCCTCGGCGCAGTACGACGCCTTCGGGCACATGCAGCGCTTCCAGGCCGGCCAGGGTGAGCGCTCGATCGGCCCGCTGCCCTGCAAGACCGGGTTCTTCGACCCGGAGAACCCGCAGGAGCGCATCGCCTGTCGCACCGCGCTGACCAGCGTCAAGGCGCTCCTGCGGGGCGGCCGCCTCGACGGCGGCGCCGGCAAGGTTCCCGCCAAGGCGGCCAGGAGGGCTCGCTGATGCCGCTGCTCAACGACCGGATCCGCCTCGAGCTGCAGCGCGCGCGCAAGCCCGCGTTCCAGATCGCGTTCCTCATCGGCGTCGGCGCGTTCTGCGCGGCGATCATCCTCAAGAACCAGTTCTACGACCGGTTCTGGCAGGACAAGTTCGAGTTCAAGGCGGCCTTCTCCGACGTCAAGGGCGTCACCCCCGGCGTGCAGCGGGTGAAGATCGCCGGCGTGCAGGCGGGCGTGGTGTCCGACAGCAAGGTCGTCGACGGCCGTCCCGTGCTGACGATCAAGATCGACGGCGACAAGGGTCCGATCTACAAGGACGCGAAGCTGCGGCTGCGGCCGCTGACCCCGCTGCAGGACATGTACGTCCAGATCGAGGACCGCGGCACCAAGCGGGCCGGCGAGCTGGGCAAGGACGACGTCCTCTCGGCGCGCACGACGGAGTCGCCCGTCGACATCTCCCGGGTGATGAACGAGTTCCCCCAGGCGACGCGCCAGCGGCTGCAGACGCTGCTCGACCAGTTCGGCAACGGCCTCGAGGACAACGGGGGCGAGCTGCGCCAGGCGTTCGTCGAGCTCGTGCCGTTCCTCAAGGCGGCCGACCGCACGGCGTCCGTCGTGGCCGCGCGCCGCAGCCAGATGGCGCGCCTCGTGACCAACCTCAAGACGATCACGACGGAGCTGGCCCGCAAGGACCGCCAGCTGACAGGCCTGGTCAACGACGGCAACGCCACGCTCGGGCAGCTCGGGCAGGCCGACGACGAGCTGGGCCGGACGCTTGCCGAGATCCCGCCGACGCTGTCGGTGCTGCGCACCTCGTTCTCGCGCCTGCGCGCCGCGCAGGAGGAGCTCGACCCGGCGCTCGAGGAGCTGCGGCCGGTGGCCGAGCAGCTCGAGAGCGGGCTCGAGGGGCTCGAGACGCTGAGCCGCGACCTCGACCCGGCGCTGCGCGCCCTCGACCCGGCGCTGGCACAGCTGCGCCCGCTGGCCAAGGACCTGCGACCGACGGCCGATGCCCTGGCCGGCGCGTTCCGCGAGTTCCGCCCGCAGGCTCCGCGCTACGACCGGATCACCAGCCAGTTGCCGCCGTGCTTCTACGAGGCGAGCAACTTCTTCCACGACACGCTGTCCGTGCTGAAGTTCAGCGACGCGTACGGGGCCTTCCCGCGCGGCGATGACTCCGAGGACGCCGACACCGTGGGCGGGGCGATCAAGGCCATCGGCCTGCGGCGCTCGCCCACCTGCGCGAAGGGACCGGCCAAGTGAGGATCGAGCACCGCCGCTGGAAGATCTCCGGCCTGCTGCTGTTCACAGCGGTCTGCGTCGCGATCTTCATCTACCTCTACCAGGCCGCCGGTGGCGTGCTCCGGCTGAGCACGCCCTACCAGGCCAAGGTCCAGGTGCCCACGGCGTTCCAGCTCGTGGAGAACGGCGACGTCCGGCGCGACGGCGTGAAGATCGGCGTCGTCCGGGACATCACGAACGTCGGCGACACCGGCCTCGTGACGGTCGAGATCAGCTCCGACAAGCACGCGCCGCTCTACAAGGACGCGACGGTGCAGGTGCGGACCAAGACGCTGGTGGGCGAGAACTACCTCGACGTCGATCCCGGCACGCCGCAGGCGGGCGAGCTCCCCGACGGCGGCACCCTGCCGCTGGCTCGCGCGGCCGACGCCGTGCAGCTGGACGAGATCCTCGACTCGCTGGACCGCGACACACGCCGGCAGGTCCAGCGCAACCTCGACGTCCTCGGCCCCGGCTTCCAGGACCGCGGCAAGGCGCTGAACCGTCTCTGGGCGGCCGTCCGCCCGACCGCGCGCGACGGCGGGACCGCGATGCGGATCCTCGCCTCCCAGCGTCGCCAGTTGGCCGCGCTCGTCCACGACACCGGGCAGACGCTGCAGGCCTTCGGTGACCGCAAGCAGCAGGTCCGCACGCTCGCGGTGCAGGCCCGGCGCACGGCCCAGGCCGCCGCCTCGCGCGACGACGCGTTCCGTGCGGCGTTCCGCGAGCTCGGCCCGACGCTGACGCAGGCGCAGAGCTCGGTCGACCGTCTTGGCTCGTTCGCGTCGCGCTCGACGCCGACGGTCGGCAAGCTGGCCGGCGTGGCGGCGGACCTGCGCCCGGTCATGCGCGACCTGCGCCCGGCCGTGGCCGAGACCCGCCAGCTGTTCGACGAGCTGCCCGGCGCGCTCAAGCAAACGGACCCGCTCCTCCAGGCGCTCCGGCCCTTCGCGGGCAAGCTCGAGCCGGCGATCGGCGCGCTGGACGCGTTCCTGCGTCAGGCTGGTCCCACGGTGCAGTACCTGAGCCCGTACGACAAGGACATCGGCTCGTTCTTCGCGAACGTCGGCTCGGCGCTCGGCGCCCGGGACGCCACGGGCGGCAAGGGCCGCGTCCACGCGGTGTTCGCGGCGTCGTCGCTGACGCACTTCACCCCGGCGATGCGCAAGGCGCTCAACGCCTTCATGGAGCTGGGGGCCGCGTCGATCTACAACGGCGAGCTCGACAACGCGTACCCGCGCCCCGGCGAGGCCGGCGACCCGAAGCCGTTCAAGGGGACGTACGACCGCGTGACCCCGGACGAGTAGGCGGTGCGGCTGCGCGGCGCCGCGCTCGCGGCGGCGGCGGCGATCCTGACGATCGTCGCCGCCGTTCTAGCCCTCGACCTGCGCCCCAGCGCCTCGCTCGACCTCCTCGCGGACCCCGACGCCCCGCGCGTCCGGGCCACGCCGGCGCAGGAGCGCGCGTTCGGCGGCGAGCCGATCGTGGTGGTGGCCGAGGGCGACCTGGCCACCAGGACGCTCGTGGTGCCCCAACTGCTGCGCCTGCTGGAGCTCGAGGGCCGCATGGCGCAGGTCCCGGGCGTGCGGGCGGTGTACGGGCCGGCGACGTTCCTCAACGCGTCGCTCGCCCAGATCGAGAACGTCATCAAGCGCGAGCTCGGTCCGGCCGCGCAGCAGGCCGACAACGCCGCTCGTGCCGCCGCCACCCGCGCGCGGCGCGCCGGCGCCTCCCGGCGGGAGGCCGCGCGGGCCGGCGAACGGGCGCGCCTGCGATCGCTCGGCCCGCTGGCCAAGGAGTACGCCGACCTGCTCGTCCGGCTGGGGGCCAGCGGCCTGCCGTCGCTGAGCAACCGCAACTTCGTGCTCTCGGTGGTCTTCGGGGCCGGCACCGAGCCCAAGGAGCGCTTCCGCTGGCTGTTCCCCGATCGTGAGCACGCCCTCGTGCTCGTGCGACCGGAGACCGGGCTCAGCGACGAGCGCATGCGGGCCCTCGGGGACCGGCTGACCGAGCTGGCCGAGGGCGCCGCGATCCAGGGCGTGCGCCTGTCGGTGGCCGGCGTGCCGCTCGCGGTGAGCGCCACGGCCGACTCGTTCACGCGCGATCTGCTGCGCCTGTCGCCTGTCGTGGTCCTGCTGCTGGCGGCCGCGCTGCTGCTCGGGCTGCGCCGTGGTCGCCGGCGGCTGCGGCTCCTGCTGCTGGCCGGCGGCGCAGTCCTGGGCACCGCCGCGGCGTCCCGGCTGCTCGGGCTGGGGCTGACGCCCGCCACGGTGGCGGCGCTCCCGGTCGTGCTCGGGCTCGCCGTCGACTACGCCGTGCAGCTGCAGACCCGGTACTGGCACGAGCGCCGGGAGGGGCGGCCGCCGCCCCTGGCGGCGGCGCGCGCCCGTGGCGCCCTGTTGCCCGTGCTGGGCCTCGCGGCGGTCGCCATGGCGGCGGGCTTCGCGGCGCTGTGCATCTCGCCCATCCCGCTCATCGACCGCCTGGGGATCACGCTGGCGGTCGGCACGCTGCTCGCCGTCGGAATCGTGCTGGGACTCGGCCCGGCGCTGATCGCCTGGCGGGACACGGGTGGCGCCGCGCCGCCGGAGCTGGTGCGCCCGCGCCGCGCCGCGCGGCTGGCACGCCCCGCCGTCCTCGTGCCGCTCGCGGTCGTCGCCGTCGCCGGCCTGGCGGTCGCCTCTGGGACGAAGGTCCAGAGCGATCTCGAGATCCTCGCGCCCGACGGGCTGCCGGAGCTCGAGCGCCTGCAGGCCGTCGAGCGCGAGCTGGGCACGAGCGGCACGCTGCGCCTCGCGATCACCGGCGACGACGTCCTGTCCCCGCAGGCGCTGGACTGGCAGCGCGACGCGGCGCTGCGGGTGCTGCGCGCCGAGGATCGTCTACGCGCGGGGCCGAACGTCGGCGAGCTGCTCGTGGAGGAGGGCCTGCCGCCGGCCCGCGAGGACATCGAGCGCCTGCTGAAGGTCATTCCGCAGTACTTCCTGGACGCCGTGGTGACCCCGGACCGCAAGCGCGCCGAGCTCTCGTTCGGCGTGCCCACCGTGCCGGTGCCCGAGCAGGCCGAGATCCTGGAGACCGTGCTGGAGGCGCTCGAGCCGCTGCCCGAGGGCGTGGAGGTGGCGCCGGCGGGGCTCGTGCCGCGCGCCGTGCAGAGCGTCGAGGACCTCGAGGCCGCCCGGCCTGCGCTCCTGCTCCTCGCGCTCCTCGTGGTCGCCCTGCTGTTGCTCGCGGTGCGGCGCAGCCTGCGCCGCGCCCTCGTCCCGCTGGTGCCCACGGTCCTGGCGGCCGGTGCGTCGGCCCTGGTGCTGCGGCTGATCGGGATCGAGCTCTCCCCGCTCGGCGCGGCGCTCGAGCCCCTCGTCCTGGCGGTCGGGGTCGAGTTCGGCGTGCTGCTCGAGGCGCGCTACCACGAGGCGCGCCGGACCGGCGCGTCCACCGTCGTCGCGCGGGAGATCGCCGTGGCCCGGGTGGGCGCCGCCGTGTGGGTGTCCGCCCTGGCGGCGGCCGCCGGCTTCGCCGTGCTGCTGGCCAGCGACCTCGGCCTGCTGCGCCAGTTCGGTGTGCTCGTGGCGATCGAGGTGCTGCTCTGCGCGGCGCTGGCGGTGCGGCTGGTGCCCGAGCTGGCCGCCGCGCTGGACGAGCGGGCGATGCGCCGTGCACGGGTCGATCGCGACGCGCCGCGGCCCCGACGTGAGAAGGTGACGACGGAGATGGCGGGATGACCGCGGACGTGGCCCGCGAGCGGCGGGGCAACCGGGTGGCCGGGGTGGCCGCCATGCTCAGCGTGGCCGGATCGTTCGCCGCGCTGCTGCTCCTGGTGAGCACGACGACCGCCGACACCGGCGACGACGACGCGCGGCGGTCGCTGCTGGAGGCCGACCAGAACGCCACGACGCTGTGGGCGGCGGTCGGTGCGCGGGTGCTGTCGGCGCTGCTGATCGCCCTGGTGGGGTGGCGGCTCGTCGTCCTGGTCCGTCACCGCGTCGACGTGCCGAAGGCGCTCGGCCCGCTGGCCATCGCGGCCCCCGTGGGCCTGGCGCTGAGCGCGCTGCTCGGGCACCTGTCGCTCATCGACGCGGCTGACGCGTTCACGTCCGGCGGCCCGATGACGGAGGCCCGCGCGGAGGACCTGCTCTCCGAGGGCGGTCTGCAGCGGCTCGCCGCGGTGCTCGGCATCGTGCTCGGGGTGGTGTTCGCCGGCTGGCTGGCGTGGGTCTCGCTGGCCGGGCTGCGCGCCGGGCTCTTCACGACCACGCTGGGCTACTGGGGCGCCGGCGCGGGACTCGCGTCGGTGCTGCTGCCCCTCGCCGGCCAGGGCCTGCTGCTCGGCTGGCTGGGATCGCTCGGCCTGCTGCTGCTGGGTTGGTGGCCCGGCGGCCTCGGGCCGTCGTGGACGACGGGCGAACCTGTGCCCTGGCAGCCCGTCCGCGGGCGCCCGGTGGGGGCAGGGAGGCCGGGCGGTGGGTCGGCGTAGCCGCAAGCGGGGCGGCGGCGGGACCGCCGCCGTCACGCGCGAGCGGCCTGCCCCGCGCTCCGCCGGGCGGGCGGCCTCACCCACCGGGCTCGACGCCACGCGGCTCGGCCGGCGGGCGGCCGAGCGGCCGAAGGCGGTCTGGCATCCGATCCCGGTGTCGGAGATCGCGATCGCGGGCGGGCTGCTGCTGTTCGTGCTCGGCGTCGCGCGCGGCGAGGACGGCGCGACGCTCATCGGCGCGGGGACGCTGCTGGCCACCGCGGGCGTGCTCGAGCTGGCCGGGCGGGAGCACTTCAGCGGCTTCCGCTCCCACGTGCTGCTGCTGGCCTTCCTGCCGGTCGTGGCGCTGCACACCGTCGTGGCGCTGTGGATCTACGAGGACTACCGCGGGCCGGTGTCCATCCTGATCGACATGGCGGTGTTCGCCCTGCTCGCCGTGGTCCTGCTCGATCGCTACCGGCGCGCGAGCCGCGCGCGCGACCCGCGATGACGACGCTGCTGCCGTTCGTCGAGCTCGAGCTCACCCATGCCATCGGCCCGGGCGAGGGCCGCTACGTCGTCGGCGAGGGCGAGGACGCCGACGTGCTGCAGCTGCGCGTGGTGGGGGCGCCGCCGCCGACCGGCGGCCGTCTCGTGCGCCGCAACCGCGCGGCCCGCGACGACGATCCGCCACGCGAGCTGTCGCTGCTGCGGGTGATGTGGATCGGGGCCAGCCAGCCGATGCGCGACCGCGAGGACGCCGAGGCGCGCCTCGAGCGCCTGCGCCGCGAGGAGGACGAGCGCGAGGAGCTGGTCGCCGCGGTGGTGGAGATCGTCAACATCGCGATCCGTGCCCACCGGGCCGGGGCGCGCGACCCGTACGCCGCGGAGCTGACGCGCGCGGATCCGCGCGAGGTGCGCGTCGGCTACGGGACCGCGGCCGAGCTGACCGAGGGGCGGTGGCGCGCGGCGTTCACGCCGCCGCCCCCGCGCATGCCGCGCATCGACCGCTCCGAGCGCCTGGGCCCGACGGACGTCGTGGTGCTCGCCCTCGGCGGGCGGCTGGGGCTGCTGGAGGCCGAGGACCTGGCGCTGCGGGCGCTGGCCGACGTCGACCAGCACCGCCCGCGGGCGGCCGCCGTGCAGCTGCGCGCGTGCGTGGACCTCGCGGCGGCTGAGCTGCGCGAGGCGGCAGCCGAGCACCAGGACCCGGCCGCCGGGCGCGACGTCGCGACGTGGACAGAGCGCGTGGCGGCGCTCGAGCCGCGGGCGGCCACCCTGGCGGCGCTGGCCCTCGAGGGACGCCTCGCGGAGGACGCCCTCGACGAGATCAGCGGCATGCTCACCGAGCTCGATGAGGTCCTTGGGGCGTGGCGAGCGCCAGGCCGGGTACTCCAGGCTGGCGCCACCGGCCGGAGCGCGGGAGACTGAGGCCGGCCGGACGGTGCTACCCCCATGCAGGTGTTCGAGGCGATGACCACGCCGGTCCCACCCGCTGAGACGCGGCAGACCATACGCACCGTCGCCACGGACATGGTCCCGGACCTGGATCGCGTGGCCGAGGAGATGGCGGTCGCGATCGCCCGGGGCAACGGCGTCCTGGGCGGCGCGCTGG
>DASPKC010000367.1:0-3144 GCA_035628295.1 Baekduia sp. | reverse complement strand
CTGCGCGGTCCTGGCCGCGGCCGCCGCCACGCCCGTCGTCGACCCCGAGGAGCGCGCGGCGGCCCTGCTGGGCGCCGCGCCCCTGCCCGCCGCCGTCATCGCCGTCGAGGGCACGCGCACGGGCAAGCCAGGCCTGGGTGTGCACGCGGGCACCGGCGAGCCAGGCTCGGGGGTGCACGGCTGCGTGGACGCCGCCGAGGGGCGGTGGCTCGTCGTGGCCGACGCCGACGGGGCGATGGACCTGGCGGCGCGGATCGCCGCCGACGTCGAGGGGACGGCGGGCGTCGCGGTGCGCCGGGAGGCGGGCGAGGACCCGCTGCAGCTGGTCGGGCTGGCCGACGAGCGGATGTTCGCCGCGCGCGCGGCGGGCGTGCTGGTGCGCTGAGGCTGCGCTACGGGCGGATGGAGACGGCGCCGATGGTGGCGGTCTCCTGCATGCCCAGAGCCTGGGCGGTCGCCCACGTGAGGTCCCACGAGACGCCGTCCTTGAACGGCCCCCGGTCGACCACCGGCACGGTGATGGTGTGCCCGCGGAAGAGCAGCTCGACCTGCGTCCCGCACGGCAGGCGCCGGTGGGCCACGCCCTGCAGCGTCCTGGTCATCCTCTGCCCGCAGGCGGTCGTGCGGCCGTACAGCCCGGGCCCGAAGAAGGTAGCGGTGGCTGGGCGGAAGACGGTCAGGGGCTGCGCAGGCGGCGCCGTCGCGGCCTGGGCGCCGGGGCCCACGCCGGCCGGGACGGCGCGCAGCTGTCCGCGGCCGCTCGAGCGCGGCGCGAAGGACGCGACGAACGAGCCGTCGGCGGCCGTCGGGACGGTGGCCTCGGTCAGCCAGCCGCGGCGGGGATCGAGGCGCTGCACGGCGACCTGGGTGCCCGCCGGGACGCCGGACAGCACCCCGGCGACCCGCAGCTTGCGCTTGACGAGGCGCGAGCCGCGGACCGTGAGCGGGCCCTGGGGAGCGGGGCTGGCGGTCACACCGGGCTCGCCTTCCCCGTACGCGGCGCCGCCCGTGCCGGCGAGGGCCGGGACGGCGGGCAGGCTCACGCCGACCACGAGGGCAGCGGCGAGCAGAGGCCGGGTGCGAGCAGGCACGTTCACGATGTGGGTGCCGGTCGGCCTACGAGGTGAGCTGTCGGGCTCGCGCCGTGAGACGGCGCTGCGGTTCAGCTGAACCGGTTCGCCCCTGCCACGAGGTGTGGCGGTGGGTCCCCCGCCCTCCGGGCGCATGGCGCGCGGAGGCTCGGCCTATCGACGCGCGACAGCTTATGGGAACCGGCCGCGCGATGCGTGCCGGCCGGCCCCTGAGCTCGGCTAGGGCCTGGGCAGCCGGCCGAGCACCTTGCCGACGGCGCCGGCGACGCCCTCAGCGACCTGCTTGGCCGCCCCGAGCACGTCGACGCCGCCGCCGTCGCGCTCGCGCTGGGCCTCGGAGCTCGCCCAGCCGGCCTCGGGGACCTCGGCGGCGACCGGCGCCGGCCTGGCGGCCGCGGGCTCGGCCTTCGCCTTGGCCGCCGCCGTCGTCTTCGGCTTCGCAGGCTTCTTGGGCTTGGCGGCGGTCTTGGGCTTCGCGGCGGCCTTCGGCTTCGCCACGGCCTTCGGCTTCCCGGCGGCCTTGGGCTTCGCGGCGGCCTTTGCCGCCTTCGGGCCGGCGGCGGGCGCGTCGCCTGCCGGGGCGGCCTCGGCTGCCGGGCCGCCGCGCTTGGCGCTGCGGCGCGAAGGCCGCGTGCGGGGCAGGTGCGTGAGGACGTCGTGCTCGCCGTCGCCGGAGCTCATGGACCGGATGATCGCGCATCGCAAGGCCCCGCGCGCCCGCCTGCGGGTCAAGCCGGGGCGGCCCGCATCCGATGACGTGCTCACAACCGCTGAAACCCCAGGCCACCTTTCGCGTAGTAGCCCGTGCGGGAGCCCGCCTCGCGCCGGGTATCCCATGCGGTGTGTGACCCGGATCACACAACGTGGACGCCCCGATGCCGTCGAACTACCATGAGCGCCAACGTCACGACCTAGGCTCGGCCGACCTGCGGCCCTGGCCGGGTGATGGCGGCCTCGCCCCGATGACCACCAGCCGCGGTCCCCACAGGCCCGGCGAACGAAACGGACGCTGATGTCAGTAGTGGAACTCCAGGAACTCGAAGAGATCAAGGGCCTCATGGTCAAGGGCCAGGCGGCCGGCGTGCTCACGTTCGCCGAGATCGCCGGCGCCGTCTCCGAGCTGGATCTCGACGAGTCCGACGTCGAGGAGCTCCACTCCTATCTCGAGCAGGCCGAGATCGAGCTCGTCGAGGAGATCGACCCCGCGACGGCCGCGGCCAACGAGGTCGAGCGCGCGCCCGACAAGCGCCAGCGCCGCGCGCGCAAGTCCACCGCCCTGGACCTGCGTCCCGACATGACCACGGACAGCCTCCAGCTGTTCCTCAAGGACATCGGCAAGGTCCGCCTGCTCACGGCGCAGGAGGAGGTCGACCTCGCCAAGCGCATCGAGCGCGGCGACCTCGACGCCAAGCAGAAGATGGTCGAGTCGAACCTGCGCCTGGTCGTCTCGATCGCCAAGAACTACCGCAACCAGGGCCTGCCGTTCCTGGACCTCATCCAGGAGGGCACGCTCGGCCTGGTCCGCGCGGCCGAGAAGTTCGACTACCGCAAGGGCTTCAAGTTCTCGACGTACGCGACCTGGTGGATCCGCCAGGCGATCGCCCGTGCGCTGGCCGACAAGGCGCGCACGATCCGCATCCCCGTGCACGTCGTCGAGAAGCTCAACAAGATCGGCCGCGCCGAGCGCAAGCTCGTCACGGAGCTGGGTCGCGAGCCCACGCCGGAGGAGATCGCCGACGTCACGGGGATCGACCCGGAGGAGGTCGACTCGATCAAGCGCTCCGCCCAGGCGCCGGTCTCGCTCGAGAAGCCGGTCGGCGACGAGGAGGAGTCCGAGTTCGGCCAGTTCATCGCCGACGAGCGGGCCGAGTCGCCGTACGAGCGCGCCGCCGAGATCCTCACGAAGGAAGCGCTGCGCGAGGCGCTCGAGAACCTCTCCTACCGCGAGCGCCGCGTGCTCGAGCTGCGCTACGGGCTCGGCGGGGAGCACCCCCGCACGCTCGACGAGGTCGGCCGCACGTTCAACGTCACGCGCGAGCGGATTCGCCAGATC
>DASPKC010000366.1:0-7315 GCA_035628295.1 Baekduia sp. | reverse complement strand
GCCGACGAGCTGCGCGGCCACAACGGGCAGGACCTGCTCTCCGGCCGCGGCGGCGACGACGAGCTCTTCGGCGAGACGGGCTATGACCGCGTCCTCGGCGGCCTGGGCCACGACTGGGTCGACGGGCACTCCGGCGATGACGTCCTGCTGGGCGGCAGCGCGCACGACGTCCTGGTCGGCGGCTTCGGCCACGACCGCCTGCAGGGCGGCGCGGGCGCCGACTACCTCCACGGCGGCGCGGCGCAGGACGGCCTGGACGGCGGCCCGGGCCCGGACGTCGTCCACGGCGGCTCCGGCGAGGACGTCGTGCGCGGCGGCGCGGGCGCCGACGTCCTGTTCGCCGACTCCGGCCCCGACCAGCTGCACGGCGGAGCGGGCGACGACGTCCTCTGGGCCAACGACCGCGGCCGCCAGACGCTCGTGGACTGCGGGCCCGGCGAGGACACCGTCCACATGGACCCGATCGGCGCCCGGGGCGGCACGTCCGACCGCCAGCTGCGCCGGCGCGGGCGGGTACGCCACTGCGAGCACGTCCTCCTGACGCCCGCGCGCGCCAAGGACCCGGCGAAGGGCATCACCTGGCTGGGCCCGCTGCGCGGCGCGTCCAAGCGCGGCACGCCGCGCGACGACACGCTGCTCGGCGCGACCGGGCCGGACCGCATCCGCGGCGGCGGCGGGCGCGACGTGCTGTGGGGCAACCGCCTGCACGGCGACCCCTCCACCGCGCTGGACCGCCTCTGGGGCGGTCCTGGCGCCGACGTCGTCTACGGCTCCCCGGGCCGCAACGACATCTTCGGCGAGGACGGCGACGACTACCTGCAGGGCGGCTCGGGCGCCAACCGCATCTTCGGCGGGCCCGGCGCCGACGAGGTGCGCCTGCGCGGGCGCGGCCCGAGCACCGTCGACGCGGGACCGGGCGACGACGTCGTGCACGCGTACACCCGCCGGCCGTCGCGCATCTCGTGCGGCCCGGGCCTCGACACGGTCCACCTCGACCGCCACGACCGCACCGACGGCACCTGCGAGCGCATCCTGCGCCACTGACCGTCGCGCGGCGTCCGGGCGGCCGTGGCCGCTAGGCCTCGACGGGCTCGCCGTTGGCGGTCAGCGCCACGTCGATGTTGCCGCGCGTCGCGTTGGAGTACGGGCAGATGTGGTGCGCCTTGCCGACGATCTCCTTGGCGACCTCGACGTCGTCGACCTGCGGCAGCCGGACGTCGAGCTCGACGCCCAGCTTGAAGCCGCCCTCGGGGGTCGGCAGGAGCATCACCTTGGAGTCGATCTCCGCGTCGCCGGCCTCGGCCTTCAGCCGTCGCGCGGCGACGCCCAGGGCGCCCTCGAAGCACGCGGCGTAGCCGACGGCGAAGAGCTGCTCGGGGTTCGTCGCGCCGCCCGGACCGCCGAGGTCCTCGGGCAGGCGGAGATCCACCTCCAGCACCCCGTCGCTCGTCTTCCCGTGGCCCTTGTCGCGACCGCCGGTCACGTGAGCCTCTGCCGTGTAGAGCACCTTGGCCATCGGCCGACCCTACAAGCGACGAGGGCCGCCCCGGCGGGACGGCCCTCGGCCCAGCGTGGATGGGGTGCGGCTACTCCGTCGCGGCGGCGACGTCGCCGGCGGCCACGGGCTTGTCCTCGACGACGACGCAGGTCCCGCCCGCGCCCTCGATCGCCTCGCGGGCCGACGCCGAGAAGCCGTGCGCGTGCACCGTCAGCTTCTTCGTCAGCTCGCCCCTGGCGAGCACCTTGATGGCGACGTCCTTGCGGCGCGCCAGGCCGGCGCCCTTGAGCGCGTCGATCGTCACGTCGGCGCCGGTGTCGAAGCGGTCCTCGAGGTCGGCCAGGTTGACCGCCTGCGTGTGGGTGCGGAACGGCTCGAACGGCATCGACTTCTTCATGTGCGGACCGCGCAGCTTGCGCATCCGCATGTGGATCGGCATCTGACCGCCCTCGAAGTTCGCGCGCGACTTCGAGCCCGAGCGCGAGCCCGCGCCCTTCTGCCCGCGACCCGACGTCTTGCCGGTGCCCGACCCCTCGCCGCGGCCGATGCGCTTGCGCGCCTTGCGCGAGCCCGGGGCCGGCTTGAGGTTGTGCAGGCCGATCTGCTCGTCCTGCTGCTCGTCTGCCATCTCAGTCCTCCTGGATCTCGACGAGATGGCGCACGCGGTGCACCATCCCCCGCGCCTGCGGGGTGTCCTTGACCTCGACCACGTGGCCGATGCGGCGCAGCCCCAGCGAGCGCAGCGTGTCGAGCTGGCGCTGGGTGGAGCCGTTCTTGGACTTCACCTGCTTGACCTTCACGACGTCGCCTCCTCGCCCTCACCGGCGGGCTCGCCCTCGGCCTGCGGCTCGGCGGCGGCCTCGGGCTCCGCGGCGGCCTCGTCGCCGCCGGCGGCCTCGGCCTCGGCGGCGGTCGGCTCGCCCTCGGCCTCGACGCCCGCGGGCGCCACCGTCTCGGCGGCCGGCGACTGCGGCGCGTCCTGCGCGACGGGCTCCTCCGGACCGGTGGCCTCCTGGGCCGCCTCGGCCTGGGCCTCCGCCTGGTCGGCCGTGGTACGGCCGTCCTCGAGCGCCTCGGTGGCGAGGACCTCGGACGCGCCGCGGTCCTCGGACAGGCCGAGCACCTGCGCCACGGAGATGCCACGCAGCTGCGCGACCTCCTCGGGCTTGCGCAGGCCCTGCAGGCCGGCGACCGTCGCCTTGACCAGGTTGATCGGGTTCTGCGTGCCCAGCGACTTGCTCAGGATGTCGTGGATGCCGGCGAGCTCGAGCACCGCGCGCACGCCGCCGCCGGCGATGACGCCGGTACCGGGCGAGGCCGGCTTGAG
Organism: Baekduia sp.; assembly: GCA_035628295.1. Classification (GTDB taxonomy): domain Bacteria; phylum Actinomycetota; class Thermoleophilia; order Solirubrobacterales; family Solirubrobacteraceae; genus Baekduia. Next base: position 4,490 of record DASPKC010000366.1, on the reverse strand, counting down.
CATCACGCGACCCGAGCCGAAGATGCCCATCGTCTGATGGGTGATCGTCGACCCGTGCTTGGGCACGCGGAAGAGGTTCTTCTTGGCGTGCTCGACGCCCTTCTGGATGGCCGTGGGGACCTCGTTGGCCTTCCCGTAGCCCACCCCGACGACGGAGTTCTCGTCGCCGACCACCACGAGGGCGGTGAAGGAGAAGCGCCGGCCGCCCTTGACGACCTTCGCGACGCGGTTGATCTCGACGACGCGCTCCTGGAGGTCCAGCCCGACGGGCGAGACGGTGCGGTCGATGTCGGTGCCGATGCTCATACGGCGAGGCCCCCTTCGCGGCAGCCCTCGCAGAAGGCCTTGACGCGTCCGTGGTACTGGTAGCCGCCGCGGTCGAACACGGCGCGCTCGATCCCGGCGGCCTTCGCGCGCTGCGCGAGCAGCGCGCCGGCCTTGCTGGCCTGCTCCATGGGCTTGAGGCCCTTGAGCTCGGCCTCGGTCCAGCTGACGGACGCCAGCGTGCGGCCGGCCTCGTCGTCGATGAGCTGGCCGGAGATCCCGCGGTTCGAGCGGAAGGTGGAGATGCGCGGGCGCGCGGCCGTGCCGATGACCTTCGCGCGGACGCGACGGCGGCGGCGCAGGCGCTGCGCGGGCTTGGTCTTGACGGACATCTAGATGGACCTCATTAGGCGCGCTTGCCGACCTTGCGCGCGACGTACTCGCCCTCGTACCGGATGCCCTTGCCCTTGTAGGGCTCCGGCGGGCGCTGCTTGCGGATGTTGGCGGCGACCTCGCCGACCAGCTGCTTCGAGATGCCCTTGACGATCACGCGCGTGGGCTGCGGGACCTCGAACTCGATGCCGTCGGGCGCCTTGATGTTGACCGGATGCGAGTAGCCCAGCGCCAGCTCCAGGTCCTTGCCCTTGAGCACGGCGCGGTACCCCACGCCCTGGATCTCCAGGGTCTTCTGGAAGCCGGACGTGACGCCCTCGACCATGTTGGCCACGAGCGAGCGCGTCAGCCCGTGCAGGGCGCGGTGCTCGCCGCGGTCGGTCGGGCGCGTGACGAGGAGCTCCTCGCCGTCCTGGGCGACGGTGATGTCGCGGTGGACGCGCTCGGAGAGCTCGCCGCGAGGGCCGTTGACACGGACCACCTCAGGCTCGATCTGGACCGTGACGCCGGAGGGCACGGGGATGGGCTTGCGGCCGATGCGGGACATGGGCTACCAGACCTCCGCGACGACCTCGCCGCCGACGCCGGCCTTGCGGGCGTCGTGATCGGTCATCACCCCGGTCGAGGTCGACACGATGGCGATGCCCAGGCCGCCCTGCACCTTCTTGATGCCCTTGGCCGGCGCGTAGTGGCGCTGGCCCGGGCGCGAGGCGCGGCGCAGCCCAGAGATCGCCGAACGGCGGTCGTCGGTGTACTTGAGCTTGATGCTGATGCGCTCGCCCGGGTGCTGGGCATCCGGCGCGAGGACCTCGTGGGAGGCGATGTAGCCCTGCTCCTGCAGGATGCGGGCCATCTCCTTCTTGAGGTTCGACGAGGGGATCTCGACGGTGCCGTGCGCCGCCTGGATGGCGTTGCGGATCCGGGTGAGGAAGTCGGCGACGGGGTCGGTCATGGACATGCGGCGACCTCCCCTACCAGCTGGACTTCGTCATGCCGGGGATGAACCCCTCGTGAGCGAGCTCGCGCAGGCAGATCCGGCACACGCCGAACTTGCGGTACACGGCTCGCGGGCGACCGCAGCGGCGGCAGCGCGTGTACTCGCGGGTCTTGTACTTCGCGGGCCGCGCCTGGCGCACGACCTGTGACGTCTTGGCCATGGTCAGGACTCCTGGGTCTGGACGTAGGGATTGCCGTCCTTGGAGAACGGCATGCCGAAGGCCTCGAGCAGCGCGTAGCACTCCTCGTCGGTCTTGGCGTTCGTGGTGATCGTGACGTCGAGGCCGCGGATGGTGTCCACGGCGTCGTAGTCGATCTCCGGGAAGATGACCTGCTCGCGGATGCCCATCGACCAGTTGCCCCGGCCGTCGAACGACGTGGGCTTGACGCCCCGGAAGTCGCGCACGCGCGGCAGCGCGATGGTGATCAGCCGGTCGAGGAACTCGTAGGCGCGCTCACGGCGCAGCGTCACGCTGAGGCCGACGGGCATGCCCTCGCGCAGCTTGAACTGCGCGATCGACTTGCGCGCGCGGCGCACGTTCGGCTTCTGGCCGGCGATCAGCGCGAGCTGCTCGGTGGCCGCCTCCAGGACCTTGGAGTCCTGCTTGGCCTCGCCGACGCCCATGTTCAGCGTGATCTTCTCGATCTTGGGCGCCTGCATGATCGACGAGTAGCCGAAGCGCTCCATCAGCGCCGGACGGATCTCGTTGAGGTACTGCCGCTTGAAGCGGGCGTCTGATTCTGCGGTGGCGGCCATGTCAGTCGAGCTTGGTGTTCGAGCGCTTGGTGACCCGGTGGTACGCGCCGCCCTCGCGGGACACGCCCACGCGGGTCGGCTTGTTCGTCTGCGGGTCGAGCAGCATCACGTTGGAGATGTGGATGGGCCCCTCGCGCTCGATGACCCCGGCCTCGGCCTGCGGGTTGAGCTGGGTGGGGCGCTGGTGGCGCTTGACGAGGTTCAGGCCCTCGACGTAGACCCGCTGCTTGCCGGGGTCGACGCGGAGGACCTTGCCCGTCTTGCCGCGGTCCTTGCCGGCGATGACGACGACCTCGTCGTCGCGGCGGATGCGGATACCCATGCTAGAGCACCTCCGGCGCGAGCGACACGATCTTCATGAAGTTGCGCTCGCGCAGCTCGCGCGCGACCGGCCCGAAGATGCGGGTGCCGCGCGGGTTGTTCTGGGCGTCGATGATCACGGCCGCGTTCTCGTCGAAGGCGATGTAGGTGCCGTCCTCGCGCCCGAACTCCTTCTTCGTGCGCACGACGACGGCCTTGACGACCTCGCCCTTCTTGACGTTGCCGTTCGGCGCCGCCTGCTTGACCGTCGCGGTGATGACGTCCCCCACGCCGGCGTACCGGCGGCGGGAGCCGCCCTGCACGCGGATGCAGAGGATCTCGCGGGCGCCGGTGTTGTCGGCGACCTTGAGGCGGGTCTCGTTCTGGATCACTTCGCGCGCTCCAGGACCTCGTCGAGCTTCCAGCGCTTCAGGCGGCTCATCGGCCGGCACTCCACGACGCGGACCGTGTCGCCCTGGCGGGCGTCGTTGGTCTCGTCGTGCGCGTGCAGCGTCGTCGACGACCGCACGATCTTCTCGTAGCGGCGGTGCCGGCGGGCGGTGTCGATGCGCACGGTGATCGTCTTGTCGGCCGCGGCGGACACGACCGTGCCCTGGCGGACCTTGGGACGGCCCTCGCCGTGCTCGGCCGGGGGCGTGGTCGGCCGGGGGCCGTTCTCCGCCCGGTCGGCCTGGCGCTTCTCGCGCTGCTTGGCACGCCAGCGCGACCGCGAGGCGGCCTTGGCCTTGCGGGCAGCGGCACGCTCCTCGGGCGTCGCGCCGCGGCGCGCGCCGCGACGGGCGCGAGCAGCGACCTTGCGCTCCTTGGGCGTCAGCGGGGTCACCGGCTCGGGCGCGGCGTCGGGGGCAGCCTCGGCGGGCGCGGCGCCCTCGGACGTCGGGTCGCCGGCCTCCGTCGCCTCGCCCTCGGCGGGCGCAGCGTCGGTCGCCTCGGCGGCCTCGGCCGCGGCGTCGGCGGCCTCGGGGGCCTCCGGCGCCTCGGCCGTCGGCTCCACCGGGGTGTCCGGGGTCTCAGGGGTCTCGTCAGCCATCACAGGTTGCTCGTGTCGATGCCGCGCTGCTGCGCGATGGTCAGGGCCCGCGCGAGGTCGCGCTTGGAGGTGCGCAGCCCGGCGGTGTTCTCCAGCTCGCCCGTGGCGTGCTGGAAGCGGATGCCGAAGAGGTCGCGCCTCACGGTCTTGATGTGCTCGAGGAGCTCCTTGTCCTCGAGATCGCGGATCTCCTTGGCCTTCATCAGCCCTCGTCCTCCGCCGTCACGAACTTCGTCTTCACGGGCAGCTTCATGCCGGCGAGCCGGATCGCCTCACGCGCCAGCGGCTCGGGCACGCCCGCCAGCTCGAACATGACGCGGCCCGGCTTCACCACGGCCACCCAGCCCTCGGGCGAGCCCTTGCCGGAGCCCATGCGGGTCTCGGCGGGCTTCTTCGTGAAGGGCTTGTCGGGGTAGACGTTGATCCACACCTTGCCGCCACGCTTGATCTTGCGGGTCATGGCGATTCGGGCGGCCTCGATCTGGCGGTTCGTCAGCCAGCCGGCCTCGAGGGACTTCAGGCCGTACTCGCCGAACTGCACCGTCGTCTGGCCGCGCGACAGCCCGGCCCGGCGGCCGCGGTGCTGCTTGCGGTGCTTGACGCGCTTGGGGGACAGCATCAGCGGCCACCTCCCTGCGGCCCGCCGCCGCCACCGCCACCGCCGCGACCCCGGCCGCCGCGCCCGCGGCCGCCGCCGCCGCCGCGGCCGCCGCCACCGCCGCCGCCCTG
>DASPKC010000365.1:0-4357 GCA_035628295.1 Baekduia sp. | reverse complement strand
CTCGGCGATCTCGCGGCGCAGGTCCTTCAGCTCGCGCGCATGTTGCAGCAACAACCTGCGTATCTCGTCGTCCAGTCGTCCCCCTTCTGCTTGCGTGCGCCGGGCACACGCCGAGCGTCGGGCACCAACGCCGCCCACACGCCGAGGGTCACGTGCGAGCACCGCGCCGCGACAACTCAGCGCAGCGCATATACACAGCATCCAGGATGCTGGGCAATACGGACTTCTAGGTAGTTACCGCCTTTCTTGTTACCCGCGTCATGTGTCCTAAATTGCGGACATCACTGTCCTATTTTGTGGACACTGGCAGCCCCAGTGCGCGCTCCCGCCACCGCCGCGCCGCCGCTTTCCACCGCCGGGCATGGGCGCGCAGCCGCTTCGCCTCGTGCAGCAACGGCGCTCTGACGATGTCGTCGTGGAGGTCGCTGACGCCGTGGGCGACGTCGTCCAGCTTCTGCCATGTCTCCGCTGCCTGCGTGCTCTCGCGCGCCATCGAGGCCATGTCAGCCCGCAGCCGCTCGACCTCGGCGCGGAGGGCGGTGAGATCGTCGCGGTCGTCCAACCGCTTCGCCAGCCCCTCGTCGAGCCACTGCTCGCCGCAGTCGTCGCAGGTCGGGATCACGGTGCCGCGACCGCAGGCTGAGCAGTCGTGGGCGCCCATCACGTCCCCCCGCGCGCGTTCAGGGCCCGGTGAATGCTCTGCTCCAGCCGTTCCTCCTGCACTGTCAGGTCACGTTGGCTGAGCAGCCAGTCCGCGGCCGACCTGAGCGCGGCCCGCAGCCGCTCGTTCTCGGCGCGGAGGGCAAGCGCCTGCTCTACCCCGTCTCCCACGCAGTTCGCGCCACATGTACAACAGCAGCCGTCTTCGTCGTAGGTGACGTCTGGCCCGCACTGCGAACACCACGTTCCAGTCCACTCGCTCATCACGTCCCCCTCGCGATGGCGTCGGCGATGTGATGGAGCCCCTCTCGGAGCAGCGCCCGTCTGTCATCTGTTAGCTCGTCGGCGCCCATGTGCCAGCGCACTTCCGCGACAGCCCGCTCGCACCGCGTCCGCTCGTCGAGCACCGCGCGCTCCAGGGCGGCGGCGATGGCTTCCCATCCGTCAATCGGAGAGCAGGTGCGCAGCACCTCGCGCATCGCCGCCCGCGCCACCTCCCGCAGTCGGGCGCGCTCGGCGTCGGTGAGGCTAGCCACGGCGGGCCTCGTGCTCTCTGCGCCACAGGTCCGTCAGCGCTTCGGCCATCAACTCGCCGACGGCGTCTTGCAATTTCTCAGGGTCAGGCAGTCGCTGGATATGCCCCCAACCACGGACACGCATCACACTGTTCTCGTATCCGCCGGTGTCCGCTACCATGTCCATGTTGGCGTCCCAGACATAGCCGCGTTCATATCGAAACGGGCCTCGATACAGTGCGAGCGCAAGCCGTCTGAACTCATCATCCACGGCGGGCCTCCCGTCGCTTCACGCGGGCCACGGCCCCGGGGCCGCCGAACACCAGGATCAAGTCATCGCACAGCGCCATGCCAGAACTGGCACGCGGGTCGCCTAGGCCGGCGCGGCGTCGGTACAAATCCCTGTAGCCCGCCAGCACCCGCACCACGCGGGCGCGTTCCCGCTTCAACGCCGCACGGACGGCGGCGCGCTTGTCGTCGGTGATGGTCATGGCGTGGGCTCCGGGGCATACGGCGCTCCGCACCCGGCGCAGGTCGCGCGCGGCTCGACCGGCCGGCCGGGTCGATACGCGCAGTCACCAGGCACGCAGCCGTTGAGCATGAACGTCCACCCGCAGCGCGAACAGCGGTTGCAGTGGCCACGGGGCACCGGGGCCGGGGCAGCCGCCGCGGGCGGCTCCAGGGCGCGGATGGCGCGTTCGGCGTCGTGGAGAGTGCCGCGGGCGTCGTCGTGGAACTCCCCGCCCCAGCGGTACTGGCGGATGTCCGTCTCCTCGCACGCCTGTGCCGCCGCCTCCCGGGCATCACGCCAGCCTCGTTCGTAAGCGGTCATGACGCGTGGTCCTTCCGCTGGTCCCGGATGTAGTCGCCCCGGCACTCCGCGTCAGCCTCCCGCCGGGCGCACTGGGCGGCCACGGCTTTGCACTCGACGCAGCTTTCGTTGTCGAGCACCGGGTGCTGCCAGTGGTCCTCGCACGGCGGCGCGAACATCACGTCCTCGGCCTCGCCACAGTCGGCGCACGCGGGTCCGGGCCCGCCCCAGTGGCCGCAAGCGTGGCAGTAGAGCGCGGCGCTCATGCCGCCTCCGTCGTCGCAGCGTGCGCGCAGCCCCGCCGCTCCCAGCAGCCGCCGCACCACGGCCCCGGGCGCGGCGTCTCGTCCAGCAGCGCCGCCTCCTCCACGATGGCCCAGCACGCCTCGGCCTCGGGCGTGCCCAGCGCGACCTCGCCGCTGCTGTCGCAGTAGCCGTCCCGGACGTAGTAGATCTCCGCCCGAAACGCCCGCGCCCAGGTCAGGTCAGCCGCCGCGAACGCCAGCGCCAGCACCTGGAGGTTCTCCGCGGCGGGCGCCACGGGCCACACGCCGGTCTTCCAGTCGCGCACCACCACCACGTCGCCCTCCGTCCACACCACGTCGGCGCGCCCCGCCGTCAGCAGCGGCGTCTTGTGGTCGGTCGGGACGTAGTCATGCGGCCGGGGCTCCTCAACCTCGACGAACTTCCGCTCCGGCGAGACCCCCAGCGCGATCTCGACCGCGGCGCGCGGGTGCGGCGTCCAGTCGACGGCCAGCATGTCGAGCCACCCCTGCACCTCCGGGTCCTCGACCTCCGGCACCTCGCCGGACCGGATCCAGCGCTCCACTGCCGCGTGAAACAGCGTCCCCTTGTCGGCCGCCGCCACCGTGCGCGCGGGGCGGGGCCGCAGCTTCGACAGCACGTTGCGGTGCGCGCAGTGCCGCACCAGCGACGACGCCGACCACCTCACGGCTTCACCCGCCCCATGCCGGCCAGCTCCGCCAGCACCCGGTCGTACAGGTGCTCGCCCTGCTGCGCCCCGAGTAGCAGCGTCAGGCAGTCGGCGGCCTGCTGCTTGGACAGGCTCTCGACGGTCGTCACGCCGAAGTGCTTCTTGAGCCAGTTCACCGCGCGCGTCTTGGGCCAGCCGAGCTGCTTGGCCACGTCGCGCAGCCGGTCGTGCTCGTGCGGCTCCGACGCCTCGCCCGTGTCGGCGGCCTCGGCCTCCACGGCCAGCGCCTCGCCAGCGCTGGTGTTCGGGGCTTCGACGAACTCCGGCGTGACGAGCGGTGGCGGGGCAGGGGCGGCCTCCACGTCCACCGGCTTCGCCTTGCGCGTGCTCTCGCGCGGCGGCGGCGCGTCCACCACCCGGTCCTCCTCGTCCGTGACCGCGCCCAGCTCGTCGGGCGAGTAGATGCCTTCGGATTCACCCAGCGCCCGCAGCCCGAAGGCGATGGCCCGCGCCCGGAGCATGGACTTCTGGTAGCGCTTCCAGTTGTCCTTCGTCGCGACCCCGGCCGCCCGCATCTCGTCGAGCGTGACGGTCTCGGTGTGCTCGTCGCCGTTCGGCGCGTGCAGCCACAGTTCCGCGACGGCGGCGTCACTGCGGACCCAGCGCGAGCGCCCGCCGCGCCGCCGGAACATCTCCAACTGGGCGTTCGCGGAGAGCGTCGGCTTGCCCTCGATGAAGTGGTAGCTCCGCAGCGCGAGCATCGGCGGGAGCCCCATCTCCTGGCCGGCCAAGATCACCGCCAGCGCCTTCGCGGGGCGGTCGATTCCCCGCGGCAGGAACCCGCTCTCCACCAGCGTGTGCGCCAGCCGCATCGCGGCCTGGTAGCCCTCGGGGGACATCACCGACAGCGCCGTCGGCCCGCCTGCCGCCCGTGCCGCTGGCTTCGCCTCGACCGCCGTCCCGTTCGCTGCCGACTTGGCCAGCGCCCTCGTCTGCTCCTGCTGTGCCTCGCTCATGTCAGTTCATCCTTTCCCGGTGCGCCGCCAGTTCCAGCACGGCGCGGTGAAACTCGTCTCGGTCGACAAACACGCGCGTCCCGACGAGGTCGATCAGCGCGGTCGCCATGTACTGGTGAAACGACATCTCGCGCGTGGTGCCGTCGCTCCACAGCACGAACACGACGTCGTTGTCGCGGGCGGCGTCGAGAATCGCGCGGAACTTGTCGAGGCTCACGCTGCCCTCCCTTGCGCCATGAAGTGGGTCGCCCGGCGCAGGTCCTCGGCCACGGCCTCCAGCGCCCGGCGGACGCGCGCCATCGACGGCGTGTCGTTCAGGATGCCGTCACGCACCGCGAACGCGACCCCCATCCCGAACATCAACTTCGCCTCGCCCCACTTCTCCCAGGCGCTGGGCAGATCGCCGCGCGACAGGTACCGG
>DASPKC010000364.1:0-8694 GCA_035628295.1 Baekduia sp. | reverse complement strand
GCCATCGCGGAGGGCCTGGCGCAGCGCATCGTCGACGAGGACGTGCCCGAGTCGCTGCGCGACCGCCGGGTGATCTCGCTGGACATCGGCGCGATGCTCGCCGGCGCGAAGTACCGCGGCGAGTTCGAGGAGCGCCTCAAGGCGGTGCTGCAGGAGGTGCAGGACGCCGGCGGCCAGGTCGTGCTGTTCCTCGACGAGCTGCACACGATCGTCGGCGCGGGCGCCGCGGAGGGGGCCGTCGACGCCGCCAACCTGCTCAAGCCGATGCTGGCCCGCGGCGAGCTGCGCGCCGTCGGCGCCACGACGCTCGACGAGTACCGCAAGCACGTCGAGAAGGACGCCGCCCTCGAGCGCCGCTTCCAGCCGGTCTTCGTCGACGAGCCCTCGGTCGAGGACGCGATCGCCATCCTGCGCGGGCTCAAGGACCGCTACGAGCAGCACCACAAGGTGCGCATCGCCGACCCCGCGATCATCGCGGCGGCGACGCTCTCGCACCGCTACATCGCCGACCGCTTCCTGCCCGACAAGGCGATCGACCTCGTCGACGAGGCGGCGTCGCGCCTGCGCATCGAGATCGACTCCAAGCCGACCGAGATCGACGAGCTCGACCGTCGCGTGCTGCAGCTCGAGATCGAGCTGACCTCGCTGGAGGGCGAGGAGGACGAGGCGTCGGTGGCCCGCCGCGCCGCCATCGAGCGCGAGGTCGCCGAGCTGCGCGAGCAGTCGGCGGCGATGACCGCCCGCTGGCAGGCCGAGAAGCAGGCCATCGAGGGCGTCGCCACGCTCAAGGAGCGCCTGGAGCACGCCCGCCACGAGCTCGACGTCGCCCAGCGCCGCGGCGACCTGGGCCGCGCGGCCGAGCTGCGCCACGGCGAGATCCCGTCGCTGGAGCGCGAGCTCGCCACGGCCGAGGAGCGCACCGACGGCGACGCCGGGTTCCTGCAGGAGGTCGTCGGCGCCCAGGACGTCGCCGAGGTCGTCGCCCGCTGGACGGGCATCCCGGTCAGCCGGCTGCTGGAGGGCGAGGCGGCCAAGCTCGTGCACATGGAGGAGCGCCTGCACCAGCGCGTCGTCGGCCAGGACGAGGCGGTGCGCGCGGTGTCCAACGCGCTGCGCCGCTCGCGTTCCGGCCTGTCGGACCCCGACCGGCCGATCGGCACGTTCCTGTTCCTCGGCCCGACCGGCGTCGGCAAGACCGAGCTGGCGCGCGCGCTGGCCGAGTTCATGTTCGACAGCCAGGAGGCGATGGTCCGCATCGACATGTCGGAGTACATGGAGAAGCATGCGGTCTCGCGCCTGGTCGGCGCGCCCCCCGGCTACGTGGGCTACGACGAGGGCGGCCAGCTCACCGAGGCGGTGCGCCGGCGGCCGTACACGGTCGTGCTGCTGGACGAGGTCGAGAAGGCCCACCCGGACGTCTTCAACGTCCTGCTGCAGGTGATGGACGACGGGCGGCTCACCGACGGCCAGGGCCGGACCGTGGACTTCAAGAACGTCGTGCTGATCATGACGTCCAACATCCCGGGCGGCCGGATGGGGGCCGAGAGCCACTTCCGCCCCGAGTTCATCAACCGCCTGGACGACATCGTCGAGTTCCACAGCCTCGATCGCGAGCACCTCACGTCGATCGTCGACCTGCAGCTGGCGCGCGTGCTGGACCGCGCCCGCGAGCGGGGCATCGAGATCGAGGTCTCCGACGACGCCAAGGTCCTGCTGGGCAACCTCGGCTACGACCCGACCTACGGCGCCCGGCCGCTCAAGCGCGCGGTCCAGAAGCACCTCATCGACCCGCTGGCGCTGGCGCTGCTCGACGGCACCGTCAAGCACGGCGAGACGGTGCGCGTGGACGCCCGCGACGGCGAGCTGGTCTTCGAGGGGGTGCAGGCAGGCGCTGCGGCGATCGGGTAGAAGGGCGCCATGCCCACCTACATCATGCTCACGACCCTCACCCCAGAGGGCGTGCAGACCTTGAAGAACAACCCGGCCCGCATCCGGGAGGTCAACAAGGAGCTGGAGCAGCTCGGGGCCGAGGTCAAGGCGCAGTGGGCCTGCCTGGGCCGCTTCGACTTCGTGAACATCATCGAGGCGCCCGACGACGCCGTGATGGCACGGGTGTCGACGGAGCTGGGCAGCCGCGGCACGGGCCGGTGGGAGACCCTGCCGGCCATCCCGATCGACGACTTCATCGCGTCGCTGTAGGTGAAGGTCCTCGTCGTCGGCTCGGGTGGCCGCGAGCACGCGATCGTCCGGGCGCTCCTGCGCTCCCCGCAGCGCCCCGAGGTCCTGTGCACGCCCGGAAACCCGGGCATCGAGGCCGACGCCCGGTGCCTGGGCATCGGCCTGGACCGGCTGGACGACATCGCCGGCGCGGCGATCGACGAAGGGTGCGACCTCGTGGTGGTCGGCCCCGAAGCGCCGCTCGTGGCCGGCCTGGTCGACACCCTGCGCCTGAGCCAGGTCACGGCCTTCGGCCCGCGCGCCAACGTGGCGCGGCTGGAGGGCTCCAAGGCCTACGCCAAGGAGGTCATGGCGGCCGCGGGCGTCCCGACGGCCGCGCACACGGTGGTCGACAGCGTCGACGCCGGACTCGAGGCAATCGGCGGCCGCTACCCGGCCGTGGTGAAGTTCGACGGGCTGGCCGCGGGCAAGGGCGTGGTCGTCGCGCCGGACGAGGAGACCGCCAGGCGCGCGCTGCAGGAGATGCTGGAGGAGCGCGTCTTCGGGCGCGGCGACGTCTTCGTGGAGGAGTTCTTGGAGGGCGAGGAGCTGTCGCTCTTCGCGCTGTGCGACGGTGAGCGCGCGCTGCCGCTCGTGCCGGCCCAGGACTACAAACGCCTGGGCGACGGCGACGAGGGCCCCAACACCGGCGGCATGGGCGCCTACGCGCCGGTGCCGGGCGCGCCGGACCCGGAGGAGCTGTGCGCGCTCGTGCACCAGCCCGTGGTCGACGAGCTCAAGCGCCGGGGCACGCCGTTCCACGGGGTGCTCTACGCCGGCCTCATGCTCACGCCGGACGGCGTGCGGGTGCTCGAGTTCAACGTGCGCTTCGGCGATCCCGAGACGCAGGCCGTCCTGCCGCTGCTGCGCTCCGACCTGCTGGAGCTGCTGCTGCGCGCGACGCGGACGGGCGGCCTCGCCGGCACGGAGATCGAGGTGGCCGACGGCGCCGCCGTCACGCTCGTGCTGGCGGCCGGCGGCTATCCGGCCTCGCCGTCGCAGGGCGACGTCATCTCCGGCCTGGACGCCGTCGGGGAGGGCGTCGAGGTCACGCACGCCGGCACCGCGCGACGCGACGGCGACATCGTCACGGCGGGCGGTCGCGTCCTCAACGTCACGGCGGTGGGCGACGACACCGCCGCCGCGCGGGACGCCGCCTATGCTGCCGCCGACCTGATCACCTTCGAGGGCCGGCAGCTGCGCACCGACATCGCGCTGCGGGCCGTGGGACGGACATGACCGAACAGCCCCAGCAGACCGAGACCGAGCCGCAGACCCTCGAGGCCCTCGAGGAGACAGACCCCGACGCCCCGCGCGTCGGCATCATCATGGGCTCGCAGTCCGACATGGACACGATGCAGGCCGCGGCCAAGGTCCTCGAGGACCACGGGATCCGCTCCGAGACCCGCGTCATGTCGGCCCACCGCGACCCCGAGACGGTGGCCGAGTACTGCAAGAACGCGCGCATGCGCGGACTGCAGGTCCTCATCGCCGGCGCGGGGCTGAGCGCCGCGCTGCCGGGCGTGGCGGCCGCGCACACCGACCTGCCGGTCATCGGCGTGCCGCTGTCCTCGCGCCTGAGCGCGGCGGGCGGCCTCGACGCGATCCTGTCGGTTGCCCAGATGCCGCCGGGCGTCCCCGTGGCGTGCGTCGGCCTCGACAACGCCAAGAACGCCGGTCACCTGGCGCTGCGCATCCTCAACCGCTGAGGGGCGGGCGCGCCCCGGCATCTGTTGGCGGATCGCCGCGGCATCCCGGGGTCGATCCGCCAGCAGGTGCGTTGAGGGGCGGCTCGTCGGGGCGGGTGGCGTGCGGCCCGGGCTGCTGCGGCACCGCGGGGCGCCCGCCGACGGCTCGGCGACGGGGGAGCCCGGGGTCGGACCACTCGCCCGGCACAGCTCCAGGCCGCGGCCGCCCGCCGCCTGGGCACCGCGCTGACGCAGGCAGCTGTTGGCGGATCGCCGCGGCATCCCATGGTCGATCCGCCGACAGATGGCCGCCGCTAGGGTCTCGCCGCGTGATTGCGCGCTACACCCGCCCCGAGATCGGGGCGCTCTGGACCGACGAGGCCAAGCTCGAGGCCTGGCGGCAGGTGGAGGTCGCCGCCTGCGAGGAGATGGAAGGCCCGACGCCGGAGGACCTCGAGGCCATCCGCGCGGCGACGTTCACCGTCGAGGCCGTCCAGGAGCGCGAGAAGATCACCGACCACGACGTCGCGGCGTTCGTCGACGTGCTCAGCGCGAGCGCGGGCGACTCCGGCCGGTGGATCCACTTCGGCCTCACCTCGTCCGACGTGCTGGACACGGCGCTCGCGCTGCAGCTGCGCAAGGCCGGCGAGCTCCTCGTCGCTGGCGCACGGGAGGTCCGCGACGCGCTGGCCGAGCAGGCGCGGGCGCACGTGCAGACCGTCTGCACCGGCCGCACGCACGGCATCCACGCCGAGCCGACGACCTTCGGCGTCAAGCTCGCCGGCTTCGCCTTCGAGGCCGACCGCAACGTGCAGCGCCTCCAGCGCGCCGTCGACCAGGTCGCGGTCGGCGCGGTCAGCGGCGCGGTGGGCACGTACTCGGCCACGTCGCCGGACTTCGAGGAGCGCGTCCTGCGCCGGCTGGGGCTGCGCCGCGAGGACGTCTCCACCCAGGTCGTCCCGCGCGACCGCCACGCCGAGCTGCTGGGGGCGATCGCGCTGGCCGGCGCGGGGCTCGAGCGCTTCGCCACAGAGATCCGCCACCTGCAGCGCACCGAGGTGCGCGAGGTCGAGGAACCGTTCCGCTCGGGGCAGCAGAAGGGCTCGAGCGCGATGCCCCACAAGCGCAACCCGATCACCACCGAGCGCATCACTGGCCTGGCGCGCGTGCTGCGCGGCTACGCGCAGGCGGGCGTGGAGGACGTGGCGCTGTGGCACGAGCGCGACATCTCGCACTCCGGCGCCGAGCGGGTGATCCTGCCCGACGCGACGATCGCGCTGGACTACATGCAGGGGCTCGCCACCCGGGTCGCCCGCGGGATGGTCGTCCACGCCGACCGCATGCGCGAGAATTTCGACCTGACCTACGGCGCGCTGTTCAGCCAGCGGCTGCTGCTCGCCCTCGTCGAGGGCGGCCGGATCCGCGACGACGCCTACCGCATCACCCAGGAGCTGACGCAGCAGGCGTGGGACACACGCACGCCGCTGCGCTCGCTGCTCGAGCCGCGGGCCGACGAGCTGGGCGTCGACGTCGACACGATCTTCGACCTCGGGCACTACACGCGTCACGCCGACGAGATCGTGGCGCGCCTGGACTCCCTGGCCGGGTAGCCGCCCGGTGTGGCGCCCACGCTGAACGTCGAACGCACCGGCTCGGGGGCGCCGCTCGTGCTGCTGCACGGCATCGGCTCGGAGCTGTGCGTCTGGGAGCCGGTGCTCGAGCCGCTGGGCGAGCACCGGGAGGTGCTGGCCGTCGACCTGCCGGGCTTCGGGCGCAGCGCACCGCTCTCCGACGAGGTCGCGCCGACGCCGGGCGCGCTGGCGCGGGCCGTGGCCTCCTGGCTCGACGTGCACGGGCTGGAGCGCGTGCACGTGGCGGGCAACTCGCTCGGCGGCTGGGTGGCGCTCGAGCTCGCCAAGCTCGGCCGCGCGCGGACGGTGACGTGCCTGAGTCCCGCCGGCCTGTGGGGCCGCCCGCTGACCACCGCGACGGTGCCGCAGCAGAACCCGGCGCGCCGCGCGGCCAAGGCCCTGAGCCCGGTGGTCGGGCTGCTCATGCTCAGCGCACGGGCGCGGCGCCTGGCGCTGATGAACTTCGTCGCGCACCCCGAGCGCGTCCCGCGCCGCGCCGCCGCCCGGATGGTCAGCTCCTACGCCCGCGCCAGCGCCTACGAGGCGACGAGCCTGGCCATGCGCTCCTCGCACCTGCAGGGCGCCGAACGCATCGACGTGCCGGTCACCGTCGGCTGGGGCGAGCGCGACCGGCTCCTGCGACCGGCGCCCCTGCGCGCGCCTCTGACGCAGTCGCTCGTGCTGCCGGGCTGCGGCCACGTGCCGATGTGGGACGACACGCCGCTCGTCACCCGGGTGCTGCTGGATGGCAGCGCGCGCCAGGCCGCTTGACAGCGCGTCGGCCCAGGGGCAGTGTCGCTGCATGGAGAGCTTCGACTACGTCATCGTGGGCGCGGGCATCGCGGGCTGCGTGCTGGCCAACCGCCTGACGGAGGACCCCGACTGCCGCGTGCTCCTGCTCGAGGCGGGCGGGCCGGACACCAACGACTTCATCCACATCCCGGCGGCGATGGCGGCGCTGTTCCGCAGCAGCAACGACTGGGACCTCGGGACGGCGTACGAGCCCGAGTGCAACGGGCGGCGGATCTACCTGCCGCGGGGCAAGATGCTCGGCGGCTCGTCGTCGATCAACGCGATGATCTTCATCCGCGGGGCGCGCGCCGACTGGGACGGCTGGGCCGCGCAGGGCTGCGAGGGCTGGTCCTACGCCGACGTGCTGCCGTACTTCCGCCGGGCCGAGGGCAACGCGCGCGGCGCGGACGACTTCCACGGAGCCTCCGGGCCGCTGCTCGTGTGCGACCACCCCGAGAAGCACCCGCTCGCCGAGGCGTTCCTGCGCGCGGCCGAGGGCCTCGGCCACCCCACCAACGCCGACTTCAACGGCGCGGCCCAGGACGGCTTCGGCTGGTACCAGACGACGACCAACGGCGGGAAGCGCTGGTCGACGGCGGCGGGCTACCTGCACCCGGCGACCGAGCGGCCCAACCTCCGCGTCAAGACCTGGGTCCACGCGTCGAAGGTCCTGTTCGAGGGCACCCGCGCGGTGGGCGTGGAGGGCCTCCGCCTCGGCGAGGTCCTGCAGTTCCGCGCCGAAAGCGAGGTCCTGGTCTCGTGCGGCGCCTATCTCTCGCCCCAGCTGCTCACGCTCTCGGGGCTCGGCCGGCCCGAGGAGCTGGAGCTCCTGCAGATCCCGATGGTCGCCGAGAGCCCCGAGTTGGGCCTCAACCTCTCCGACCACCCGACCGCGGGCGTCACCTACGTCATCAACGACCCGATCTCGCTCAAGGACGCGCTCAACGACGAGAACCTCGAGGCGTGGATGGGCGGCGCCGGGCCGCTGACCACCGTCCCCGCTCCGGCGGGCGGCTTCATCCGCACGAAGGCGGGCCTCGAGGCGCCCGACGTCCAGCTGCACTTCGTGCCGGCGATGTTCGAACAGGAGGGCCTCGCCCCGCCGCCGGAGCACGGCTTCACGCTGAGCGCCTGCGTGCTCAAGCCGCGCAGCCGCGGCCAGGTCGCGATCACGTCCCCCGACCCGACGGCCAAGCCGTTCATCGTCCACAACTACTACGCCGAGATCGAGGACTTCGAGGCGCAGGTCGCCGGCCTCGAGGCCGCGATGGACATCTGCGAGCAGCCGGCCCTGGCCGAGCTCATCAAGGAGCCGTGGATGGTGCCCGCGTCGCGCTCGCGCGAGGACGTCGAGATGCACGCGCGCCAGACGATGCAGACGATCTACCACCCGGTGGGCACCTGCCGGATGGGCGGCGACGCCACGTCGGTGGTCGACGCCGAGCTGCGCGTGCGCGGCGTGGAGGGCTTGCGCGTGGTCGACGCCTCCGTCTTCCCGGACACGCCGCGCGGCAACACCAACGCCCCGACGATCTGCCTGGCCGAGCGCGCGGCGGACCTGATCCGCGGCACGGTTCCGGCCGCGACCGAGGCGGCGGCGGCCACGGCCTGACGTCACGGCGGTGGACTGGGGGGACCGTCCCCCCAGTCCACCGGCCGGCTCAGCGGGTGACCGTGACGTAGAACCGCCGGCGCGAGTCGGCGGCCGTCGCGTCGCCGTTGCTCAGGCGCGGCGAGACCACGATGGTGTTCGCGTTCTCCGTGCCGTTGGCGGCGCAGGTGACGGTCTCCAGGCCGCAGGCGCCCGCGGCGACCTCGCCGTTCGGGTTGGGCCCGAACGCGATCGTCGCGGTGAGGCCGCGCGTGCGCACGTCCTCGCCGGTGTCCAGGTAGACGTTCTGGTCGGCGCCGCCCGGGTAGGCGGTCACGACGCGGAAGCCGCCGGACTGCGCTTCGATCTGGCCCTGCTCGTTGACCAGCGCCCAGCGCGGCGTCGACGCCTTGACGATCTCGGCGAGGTCGGCGCCGTCGACGCGGTCGGCGTTGAGGCCGGTGGCCACGCCGGTGGCGTTGGTGGTGAACGGCCGGGCCTCGTCGCCCGGCTTGGCGACGGTGAACGTGCCGATCAGGTTGCCGTCGGATTCGAACTCGAACGCCAGGCCGGACGACAGGTTGTTGGCCCGCACGCACGGCTCGTTCTTGGCGGCCGTGCCGCCGGCGCCCGAGCGGCAGCCGTAGATCGCCCCGCCGCCGTTGTCGGACTTGTTGGACTGGCGGGTGCCGTAGGTGCTCGTGTTCGCGATGATCTCCGTCTCGCGAGTGAGCGCCTGCGTCTCGTTGGCCGACGGGTTGCGCACGCCGCCCTC
>DASPKC010000363.1:0-18491 GCA_035628295.1 Baekduia sp. | reverse complement strand
CGCCGCTCCAGGACCGCCTGCGCGAGCAGGGCCGCGAGTCGGTCGCCGCGGCGGCGCTGTCGGCCCGCCCCCAGCTCGAGGCGCTCCTCGAGCGCGAGGGTGGCGCCGGCGCGGAGGTCACCGACGCGGTGTTCGACCTGGCGGCGCGGACGAACGCACGCGTGGCGCTGGTCGCACTCGAGCCGTATCCGCGCGTGGACGACGCCGATCGGATCGACACCGAGACCGGGCCGTTCGCCACCGATGACGTCTACCGGGTCTTCATCGACCGGCGGACGGTCGAGTCGACGACGGCGCAGGGCGCCCGCATCGCGGTCCCGCTGCGCACCGGCGGCCGCGTGGCCTGGGTCCTGGCGGTCCGCAAGCCGGAGAGCGACATCGAGGAGGTCTTCGCGGAGGTCCGGGGCGCCTTCCTCACCGCGGCGCTGGTGGGCCTCGCCGTCGCCCTGCTGCTCGGGGTCGGGCTGTCGTCGCGCCTGGCGGTCCGGCTCGGGCGACTGCGCGCGGTAGCCCAGCGGCTCGCGCTCGAGGGGCCCGACGCGCCGGCGCCGGACGATCGCGGCAACGACGAGGTGGGCGACCTGGCCAGGGCGTTCTCCGCGATGCAGCTGGCGTTGCGCCGCCAGGAGGACGCGCGGCGCGCGTTCGTGGCCACCGCCTCGCACGAGCTGCGCACGCCGCTGACCTCGCTGCAGGGCACGATGGAGCTGCTCGCCGAGGACCTCGCCGAGCCGGGGGCCGACCCCGGCGAGGCGCTCGAGCAGGTGCAGGCCGCACGCGGTGAGCTGCGCCGGCTGGGGCGCCTGGCCACCGAGCTGCTGGAGCTCAGCCGGCTCGACGCGGGCGTGGAGCTGCGCCCCGGGCCGCTGGAGCTCGGTGAGCTGTCCCGGGCGGTGGCCGCGGAGTTCCAGCTGCGCGCGCGCGAGCGGGGCGTGCGGGTCGAGGTGCGCCCGCCGGCCGCCGCCGTCTGGGCGCGTGCCGACGCCGGCGCCGTGGCACGCGTGGTGCGCATCCTGCTGGACAACGCGCTGCGCTTCTGTCCCGCGGGAGAGGCCGTCACGGTCGCCGCGTGCTACGCCGGCGACGGCGCGGCCATCGAGGTGACCGATCGCGGCCCGGGCGTCTCGCCCACCGAGCGCGAGCGGATCTTCGAGCGCTTCCAGCGCGGCTCGGACACCGGCGGCGAGGGCGGCTTCGGTCTCGGCCTGGCGATCGGCCGTGAACTGGCACAGCACAGCGGTGGGACGCTCGCGCTCGCCGACGGCCCGGGCGCGCGCTTCGTCCTGACGCTCCCCGTCGCGCCGCCGGGCGGCTGACGCAGACCTTCAACGCCTGGGTGGTGATCCGTGACGCGCGCCGCGCGACGCTGCGGGCATGTCCTCCATCGACCTGCGAGACGATCTCGCTCAGCGAGATCACCTCGCACCTCACCTGCGCACCCACGCCCTCGCGGACCTCGCGACGCGCCAGAAGGGCGTCGTGGCGCACCGCCAGCTCGAGTGGCTCGGGTATTCGCCCAAGCAGATAGGCCGCCTGCTCGCCGGCGCTCGCCTGCGCCCGCTGCACCGCGGCGTCTACGCGCTCGGCCACGATGCCCTCCACCGCCAGGCGCGGTGGAGCGCCGCGGTCCTGGTCTGTGGTGACGATGCGCTCCTCGCCGGGCGCGCGGCCGGGGCACTGCGCGATCTGCTGCCCGTGGGGGGAGGTCCGATCGAGGTCGCCATCCCGGCCGGCGCGGCCGGGCGCGGGCACGAGGGCATCCGACCGCTGCTGCGCACGGGCCTGACCGACGCGGACCGCGACGTGGTGGACGGCATCCCCTGCGTGTCGGTCGCGCGCGTGGCGCTCGACGTGGCGTGCAGCCTGCGGTCGGCGGCGCTCGTCGACCTGCTCGAGCAGGCCCTCCGGCTGAAGGTGTTCGACCTCGCGCAGTTCGCCGAGTTGCTCGACCGGTGCCGCGGCCAGCGCGGCGTCCGGCGGGTTGCCGCCGCGATGGCCGAGCTGTCCGACGAGCCGGACCTGCTGCGCAGCGAGCTCGAGCGCCGGATCAAGCACCGTATCCGTTCGTCGCCGCTGTCCATGCCGCGCTTCAACGTCCATGTCGCGGGCGCGAGCGGGAGGACGTACGAGGTGGATGCCGTCTGGTTGGGCCCCAAGCTCGTGCTCGAGGCGGACGGCGCCGCGTACCACGCCTCTCCGGCCGCGCGCAGGCGCGACGAACGCAAGCAGACCGACCTCGAGGCCGCCGGCTTGCTCTTCGAGCGCGCGCGCTGGCACGACGCGCACGGCGGCTGGCCGGCACTCGAGGCGCGCCTGTTCGCCCGAGGCGCGAGGTGATCTCGCTCAGCGGGACCAACTCGCACCTCGGCGCCGGCGGGCGCGGCGGCCTACGCCGCCTCGGTCAGCGGCTCGCGCTCGTAGACCGTCGACGGCGTCTCGCGGTACGGCTGCTCGACCTCGGCGTCGGTGGACTCCTCGTGGTAGGCCGACTCGACGTTGACCGCCCAGATGTCGTGCGCGGTGCCGCCGAGGATGTTGTCCACCGCGCGCATCGCCGACAGCATCGAGTGGTCGGAGTTGTTGTAGCGGTGCAGGCCGTTGCGCCCGACCTGGACGAAGCCCTGCAGCGGGTCCAGCCACGAGCGGATGGTCGCCACGCGCTCGGCGTAGTCGCGGTCGTACATCGGATAGGCCATCGGCACCCGGACCACGTGGCCGCGGCGCACCTTGTCGGGCGTCGCGAGGCCCAGGGCGTCGAGCTCGCGCGTGGCCAGCTCCACGAGCTCGTCGTCGGTCGCGGTCCACAGGTCGTCGCCCTTGAAGCAGAAGTACTCGAGGCCGACGCAGGCGGTGTCGGGGTCGGGGACCATCCAGGGCGACCACGAGCGGTAGTTCTGGATGCGGCCGACGCGGACGCCCTCCTCGTGGATGTAGATCCAGTTGTCGGGGAAGAGGTCCTCGCCGTCGAGCACGAGCGCGACGGTCAGGAAGTCGCGGTAGCGCAGGCCCTGCGCGGCGTCGCGCACCTCGCGCGGCGCCGTGGGCGACGCGAGGCCGACGGTCGCCCGCAGCGGCAGCGACGAGATCGTCGCGCGCGGCTCGAGGACGTCGACCGGCGTGTGGATGCGCGTGACGACGCCGTCCTCGATCTCGATCTTCGTCGCCGGGCACTCCAGGCGCACCTCGCCGCCGAGCTCCTCGATGCGCTGGGTCATCGTCTCCCACATCTGGCCCGGGCCGAAGCGCGGGTAGTTGAAGGCGTCGATCAGCGACTTGATCTTGTTGTTCTTGTTGCCGAAGAACGCGGCCTTGGCGGCGCTGGCGAACGAGAGGCCCTTGATGCGCTGGGCCGCCCACTCGGCGCGGATCTCGGTCGTCGGGACGCCCCAGACCTTCTCCGTGTAGCCCTTGAAGAAGTGCTGGAACAGCCGCTTGCCGAAGCGGTTGGACACCCACTGCTCGAAGTTCTCCTCGCGGCCCTTGGGCTTGATGGCGGCCCAGAGGTACGACAGCCCGCAGCGGACGAGCTCGACGGGCCCCAGCTTGCGGATGACGTCGGTGCCCTTGAGGGGGTAGTCGAGGTACTTGCCGTGCCAGAAGATGCGCGACATCCGCGGGCGCTTGAGGAACTCGTCGCCCATGATCTCGTGCCAGAGGTCGTCGACCTCCTGGTTCTTGGTGAAGAACCGGTGGCCGCCGAGGTCGAAGCGGTACCCGTCGGGGTCGACCACGGTCTTCGCCAGGCCGCCGACCTGATCGTCGGCCTCCAGGACGACCACACGGCGACCGCGCTTGGCGATCAGGTAGCCGGCGGTCAGGCCGGCGGGGCCGCCTCCGATCACGACGTAGGGCCGCGCGTCGCGGTCCTCGTCGTCGGCGGCGGCGGGCGGAACGGCGTCGGCGAGCGTCATCGGCGCGGATCCTTCCCGCTCGCGTGCGGGAAGCGACCGCGCGGCCCGCTTTCCTAACGGTTCTTCACGTTCGGGCCGGGCTCCTGCACCGGGTCCTCCGGCGGCGCCGGCGGGTCCGGTGCCGGGATCCGCAACGGGCCCGGTGTCCGGCGGTAGACCACCGCCCGCACGCCCCGGGGCAGCCGGCGGTCCGTGAAGCTCGGGACCGGCTCGACCCGGGCCAGCCCGCCGGTGTGGTCCAGCGCGCGCTCCCACTTCGCCGCGCGCCGGCGCACGAGCCTGGTCCAGGGCGCCCCCCACCGGCCCGTCCGGATGATGGGCTGGATGAGGAGCAGGTGCTGGCCCGGGCGCAGCGCCGGGAGCACCTGGCGCGAGGCGGTGATCGGCCCCGTGCGCTCCAGACGGTCCAGGGCGTCGCGCCAGTCGAAGATCTGCGGGTCGCGGACCCAGCCCAGCGCGTCGGCCCACCGCAGCCCGTCGCCCAGGTAGTACCGCATGACCGGCCCGTACTCCGGATGGGTGGTGAGCACCACGTCCCCGTCGCGCACGTAGCCCTCGTCCTGCAGCGTCCGGGCGACCTTGAAGGCGTTGCTCTTGCCCCGCAGCTGGTCCTCGCGCGGGTCGAGCCACAGCAGCAGGACGATGCCCAGCGCCACGAGCCCGAGCCGGCCGTAGCGCGTCAGCCCAGCGCCGAGCAGCAGCAGGACCGGCCCCAGGAACGCGCCGAGATAGCGGCTGGCCCACGCCGGCGAGACCTGGGAGGCCAGGAACGCGAGCAGCACGCCGACCAGGCCGGCGCCGGCGATGGCCAGCAGGGCCCGGGCCACCGGGTCGCTGCGGCGCGCGCCGCGGATCGTGGCCACCAGCCCGGTGATCGCCATGAAGGCTGCCAGCGACGACGCAGGGTCGCCGCCGAGCGCGCCGGTGAAGCCGACGACGACGTCGTGCAGGCCCGGCCGCTCGGCCCATGGGGCCCCGGTCTCCCGGGCCTGGCCGACCAGGGTCGGCAGCCAGGCGGCGTACAGCAGCGCGAGCGCGCCGTAGCCGATGGCCGCGTCGCGCACCAGCCCCCGGCGCGCCTGCGCGTCCTCCTCCTGCCACACCAGGCCCACGACCGCTGCGGCGGTGCCGGCCAGCAGGAACAGGCCCCAGTTGTGCGTGTAGGCCAGGAGCGCGGCCAGCACCACGAAGGCCGGCAGCGCGCCACGGCGGCGCTGGGCGAAGGTCAGCGCGAACGTGGCGGTGGTCCCGAGCGACAGCAGCGCCAGGAGCGAGTACATCCGCGTCTCCTGCGCGTAGAACGTCAGGTAGGGGTTGAGCGCCGCCAGGGCGGCGGTGGCCCACGCCGCCCGCGTGCCGAACAGGGCCCGGCCGGCCCAGAACCCCGCCGGAATGGTGCCGAGCGAGAACGCGAGGCTGAGCGCATGCGTGCGCGCCTCCCCGTCGCCGAGGGCCTCGATCCAGAGATGCAGCAGCAGGTAGTACAGCGGCGGGGAGCCGTCCTGCTGCAGCACCGACGGGATGTCCGTGAACGCGTGCGACGCGATGCCGATCGACAGGCCCTCGTCGATCCACAGCTTCGCGTCGAGCGCCTGCGTGCGCAGGGCGGTCGACAGGCCGCACAGCAGCGCCAGCAGCGCGGCGGCTGCGAGCAGCGGCCGCTCACCCGCGAGCCGGGCCAGGCGGTCGGCGAGCGCGCGCGGCGTGCGCCCGGGTGCGGCCGTGGCGCTCATCCGGTGCCGTCCAGCATGCCACGACGGCACGCCCCGACGATCCGCCAGTCGCGCGCCACGGCCAGCGTGCGCACCACAGGGCCAGGCCCTCTTGCGCGCACCAGAGGGCCAGGCCCGGTGGTGCGCGCGGTGGTGGCGTCGAGGGGGCGCAGCGAGGGGACCGCGCCGCGCCCGCGCTCGGTGCGCACACGGAAGACGACCGCCGGCCGCTGCGGCTCGAGTCCGACGTAGGTCGTGTGGACCTCGAGCTGCCAGGCGACCGCCGGCACCAGGAACGGGCCGGTGAACGGGCGCCCGCAGCGCAGGATCGCGTCGGCGCCGCCGGCCCGGCCGACGACGTCCTCGAGCTGCTCGTGCAACCGGGCCTGGTAGTCGACGCGATCGAGCGTCTCCTCCAGCCCCGACGCGGTGGCGGCCACCGCCGCGGCCGCCAGGACGGCGGCCGCCGCCACCGCCGGCGCGCGCAGGCGCCCGAGCGCCCAGCCCGCGCCCGCCCCCGCCGCCACGACGGCCAGCGCAGCCGGCGGGATCAGGTAGCGCTGGTTGCCGGAGAACCCGCCGTCGGCCGTCATGACCGTCACGATCGCCAGCCAGGCCGCGCCGAGCGCGAGGACTGCGGCCAGCCGCCGGTCGCGCCGCACCACGCAGGCCACGAGCGCCGCCAGCAGCCCGAGCTCCACCGGCACGACGAGCAGCGCCTCGGTGTCGGAGAGGATCCGGCCGACCGGGTCGTCGGCGAACGCTGCCGCACCCGGGTTGGGGTCCTGCGCCCGGGACATGGCGCGCAGCGGATCGCCCGAGCCCCACAACTCCGGCAGGGTCCACAGCGCGACGGTGGCCGCGCCCGCCCCCACGACGACCGCGGAACGCTCGCGGCGACGCCAGAGCAGCCAGAGGCCGTAGACGCCGAGGAACGGCCAGGCCTCCGGGCGCAGCAGCCCCGCGCCCGCTCCCAGGGCGAACGCCGCCCGGTGGCGCCCCGCCAGCTGCCGGTCCACCGCGCCGAGCAGCAGCGCCACGAGCAACGGCTCGGAGTTGCCCAGGGCCGCGTTGCGCACCATCCACGGCGCCAGCAGGATGCCGACGGCCGCCGCGAGGCCCCCCGCCCAGCCGCCGCCCAGGCGCCGTGCGACGGCGAAGGCCAGCAGCGCGGCGGCGACGTGCCCAGCGCGCGCCACCACCAGCCAGAGCTCCGGGGCGAAGCTGCCGGCGGGCGCGAACAGCGTCGTGAACGCGACAGGCAGCGGCTTCCACGAGGGCCCGTGCACCGTCGAGAGGTCGAGCTGGGTGATCTCGCGACCCCAGACGATCCAGGCCCACGGGTCGTACGTCGGCGCCGAAGGCGCCAGCAGCGTCAGCGCCGCGAGCGCAACGGAGACGCCCACCAGGCGCCCCGCGGGCGGCATGCGCCTCACGCGGGCCCCTCCAGGCGGGCGTGCTCCAGGTCGAGGTCGCGCTCGATGCGCCGCATGATCTCGTCCGTGATGAGCCCGCGGTTGCGCAGCCGGATGATCTCCGCCCGCTCCGCTTCGAGCACCTGGCGGCGCAGGCGCTGGTAGGCCTGCGAGCCGCGCTCCAGGTCCCCGTCGTCCTCGGCGTCCAGCAGGGCCTCGAAGCGCCGCACCCGGAAGTCGTACAGCGCCCGCATGCGCCCGTGCGTCTCGGGTCGCACCCAGGCCTCGCCGGCGAGCTCGTCCAGCCGCTGCAGCGCCGCCTGCGCGGCGCGGATGCGCGCCGACGCCTCCTGCTCGGCGACCGTCTCCTCGTCGTCGAACAGCCGCAGGCGCCCGACGAGCGGCCCGAGCGTCAGCCCCTGCGCGACCACCGTCACGAAGATCACCGTGAACGCGCAGAAGACGATCAGGTCGCGCTCGGGGAACGGCGCTCCGGCCTCGGTCTCCAGCGGCACCGCGAGCGCCGCGGCCAGGGACACCGCCCCGCGCATCCCCGACCACCCCAGCAGCGCGGCGAACCGGGGATCGCGCTCGGTGGGGACCCGCGGCAGCAGGCTCGACCAGGGGAACACCAGCGCGAGGCGCGTGGCCGTGACGGTCGCCGACACGACCAGCCCGTACAGCACGAGCTCCTCGGCGGGGCGCTCCTGCAGCGCGTCGAGCGCGGCGTGCACCTGCGTCCCGACGAGCACGAACAGCACCGCGTTGAGCGCGAAGACCAGGATCTCCCAGAACGAGAACGCCTGGATCCGAGTCTGCGGGGTGATCAGCCGCGGGGAGTTCCAGCCCAGCAGCAGCCCGCTGACCACGGCGGCGAGCACGGCCGACACGCCGAGCGCCTCCGCCGGCAGGTACGCCACGTACGGCGTGAGCAGCGAGATCGCAATCTCCACCGGCGGGTCGTCCAGCCGCAGGCGCACCTGCTCCACCAGCCAGCCCACCGCCAAGCCGATCGCGACGCCTGCCGCGGCCGACCACAGGAACTCGAGCACCGCGTCCCCCAGCGAGAAGGCGCCGGTCGCCGCCGCCGCGACCGCGAACTTGTAGACGATCAGGCCCGTGGAGTCGTTGATGAGCGACTCGCCCTCGACGATCGTGATGAGCCGGCGCGGCGCCCGCACCCGCTGGGCGATCTGGACGGCGGCGACGGGGTCCGTCGGCGAGACGATCGCCCCCAGCACGAACGCCGCCTCCCACGGCATGCCGATCACCCAGTGCGCGACCGCCGCGACGGACACCGTCGTGGCCGTGACGAGGCCGACGGCCAGGAACCCGATCGGGCGGATCTCGGCCCGCAGGTCCTGCAGCGACGAGAAGAACGCCGCCGAGTACAGCAGCGGCGGCAGGAACGCGACGAGCACGACCTCCGGCTCGAGGACGACCTCTTCGGCGCCCGGCACGAAGGCCAGGAGCACGCCGCCAGCCACGAGCGGGATGGGATACGGGATCCCCGTCCGCGACGAGACGAGCAGCAGCGCGCCGGCCCCGAGCACCAGGGCCAGGATCAGCAGCTCGCCGTGCTCCATCCGCTACCGGCGCACGAGCGTCGCCACGGCCAGCGCCCCGGCACCCTCGCCCCGGCCCACGAACCCCATGCCCTCGCCGGTCGTGGCCTTCACGTTGACCGCCTCGGGCGCGAGGCCGAGCCGGCCGGCGAGCGACGCGCGGATGGCGTCGCGGTGCGGCCCGACCTTCGGCCGCTCGAGCAGGATCGTGGTGTCGACGTGCTCGACCGCGAAGCCCGCCGCGCGCACGCGCTCGAGCGCCGCGTCGAGCAGCACCAGCGAGTCGGCGTCGCGGAAGCGCTCGTCGGTGTCGGGGAAGTGCTGGCCGATGTCGCCGAGGCTCGCCGCGCCCAGCACCGCGTCGATGACCGCGTGCGTCAGGACGTCGGCGTCGGAGTGCCCGGCCAGCCCCTCGTCGTGCGCGATCTCCACGCCGCCCAGCACGAGCCGCCGGCCGGGCGTGAAGCGGTGCGAGTCCCAGCCGATCCCCGTCCGGACGGTCACGACGCGATGGCCTCCACGCGCACTTCGCGGCGGCGGAAGGTGGCCAGGTCGTGCACCCCGTGGTCGGCCAGCCAGGCCAGCGCGTCCTCGTAGCCGTGGCCGAGGTGCTCGGGCACGTGCGCATCGGAGCTCAGCACCAGCGGGTTGCCGGCGTCGACGAGCATCTCCAGCAGCGCGGCCGCCGGGTACACCTCGGCGACCGGCTTGCGCAGGCCCGCCGTGGAGATCTCCACGGCGATGCCGGAGTCGGCGATCTTCTCCATCGCCAGGTCGTAGTAGAAGCGCGGGTCCTTCTCGGGCACCGGCCGCCCGGCCCCCCACACCTTGACGAGGTCGGGGTGGGCGAGCAGGTCGAACAGGCCGCACGCGGCAGCCTCGCCCAGCCACGTGAAGTACGTCCGCCAGACCTCGTCGGCGGAGCGGCCGCTGGTCCACACGTCGTACTTGTCGTAGTCGACGGCGCGGTCGCCGAGGAAGTGCACCGAGCCGATGACGTAGTCCCACTCGTGCTCCTCCAGCAGCGCCGCCATGCGGTCCTCGCGGCCGGGGATGAAGTCGGCCTCGATGCCGAGCAGCAGGTCGGTGTCCTCGCGCACGAAGCGCGCGTAGGCGTCGAGGTCGTCGCGCGCGCTCTCGCGCCAGTACTCGTGGTCCCAGACCTCCAGCGCGCGCGTGAAGCGGTAGACGTGCTCGGAGACGCCGAGGTCGGTGATGCCGCGCTCCGTGGCCACCTCGCGGTAGCGCTGGGCGTTGGCGGCGGTGAAGTACCGCTCGGCCGGGGTGTCGGGCCCGTCAGGGCGAAGGTGGACGTGCAGATCCGTGAGCATGTGCCAGCAGGGACTCTGCCAACACGAGGTCCTCGGGCGTCGTCACCTTGAGGTTCGTGCGCGGCGTCTGGACCAGGCGGACCCGCCCGCCGAGCGCCTCCACCAGCGACGCGTCGTCGGTGGCGGCCGCGAGCACCGCGTCGTCCTGGGCCAGTGCGCGCTCCAGCACGGCGCGCCGGAACACCTGCGGCGTCTGGATCGCCCACAGGCGCGAGCGGTCCAGCGTGCGCTCGACGTCCGGCCCGCCCTCCTTGATCGTGTCGACGACCCTGGCCGCCGCGATGGCCGCGTCCGCCCCGGCCAAGCCGTCCAGGCACGCCCGGACGATCTCCGGCGTCACCAGGGGGCGCGCCGCGTCGTGCACGAGGACCGGGTCGCCCGACGACGCGCCCAGCGCGTTGCGCACCGAGTGCGACCGCTGCGCCCCGCCGCGCACGCCGACGCACCCCTCGGGCGCCTCGACGCCCTCGGGCAGCGCGACGACGACGTCGTGGCACGTGGCGCGCAGCACGTCGAGGCTCCACTCCCACATCGGCCGCCCGTACAACGCGACGAACGCCTTGGGACCGTCCGATCCCAGGCGCTCGCCGCGTCCGGCGGCCACGAGCAGCGCGACCGCCACTTCCGTGTCTGTGTGGCTCAGCCGGCCTTGGCCAGCTTCTCCGTCGCCGACGTCGCGAGCAGGTCGTCGAGGTAGGCCTCGGCCTCCTCCTCGTCCTTGTCCAGCGCGTACATCAGCTCCGACGCGAGGATCTTCTTCGCCCGCGTGAACATCTGCTTCTCGCCCGTCGACAGGCCCTTCTCGTGCTCGCGCAGCGCGAGGTTGCGGACGACCTCGGCGAGCTCGTAGATGTCGCCGGTCTTGATCTTGTCGCGGTTGTGCTTGAACCGGCGGTTCCAGTTCTTGGGCATCTCCGACACGTCGTCCTTGAGGACGCCCAGCACCTTCTGCACGGTCTCTTCGTCTATCACACGGCGCAGGCCGGCCAGGCCGGCGTTGGCGCACGGGACCATGACGGTCATGTCGTTGTGCAGGATCTTGATGGTGAGGTACTCCTTCTCCTCACCGAACATCTTCTTGACTTCCTTCTTGAGGACCATGCCCGCGCCGTGATGGGGGTACACGACGTTGTCGCCGACCTCGAAGAGGATGTTCTCGACGACCGGAGCCTCGAGCTCCTCCAGCGTCTCTTCCGTTGCTTCGGGAATGGTGCTTCCTCCTTGTCGCGTCGACGCCACTACGTCTGCAGGTAGCGGTCGACGAGGTTGATCTCCTGCAAGCGGCGAAGCCCCTCGCGGATGTCCTTCGCCCGGATCTCGCCGACGCCCTCCACGGTCTCCAGCTCCGCATCGGTGGCAGCGAGCAGCTCGTCCAGACCGCCGAACTCCTTGACGATCGAGGTCACGACGAGCTTTGGGAGGCGCGGGATGCGCCCCAGGATCCTGAAGCCCCGCGGTGACACGGGGTAGTCCAAGGTGTTGAGCTTGCGGTCGTAGCCGAGCAGCTCGGCCAGGCGCCCGAAGTCGAGCAGGTCCTGGTGCGGCATCCGCCCGAGCTGGTCGAGCGCCGCGGCGAACGCCTCGTCGGCGCCGTCGGCCAGGTAGTCGTGCAGGAGGGCGCCCTTGTCGGCGGCCACACCGACCATGGTCTCCTCGAGCTGCATCTCGATGAGCCGGCCCTCGGTGCCGAGCTCGACGATGTAGCGCTCGATCTCGACCGCCATGCGCGTCACGAGCTCGGAGCGCTGCAGGACCGTGAGGACGTCGTGCAATGTGGCACCGCCCTCGAATTCGAGGGCGGTGAGGCGGGTCGAGACCTGATCGAGGCGCGTGCGGTACTTGTCCAGCGTCGCCAGTGCCTGGTTGGCCTTGGCGAGGACGACGGGGATGTCCTCCAGGATGTACTTCGCGCCGTCGACGTAGAGCGAGACGACCTCACGCCGCTGGGAGATGGCGATGACCAGCGCCTCGGTCTGCTTCGAGACGCGCTCGGCCGTGCGGTGCCGGGTGCCGGTCTCCAGCGAGAGGATCGTCGGATCGGGCGTCAGCTGGACGTTGGCCATCGCGATCTTCGTCGCGTTGGCGTTGAGGACCAGCGCGCCGTCCATCTTGGCCACCTGGTACAGCAGCGCCGGGGTGTAGTCGACGTCGAGCTTGATCCCGCCGGAGAAGAGGAAGCTCAGCTCCTCGGGATCGGCGATGGCCAGCAGCCCGCCGGTGCGCGCGTGCAGGATGTTGTCGATCCCCTCGCGCAGCGCCGTGCCGGGGGCCACCATCTCCAGCGCCTTGACGAGCCGGGGCTCTTGACGGCTGTCGAGCTCGGTGAGCTCGTCCCCGGATCGCTGCACCATCAACGCCAACTTTACCAGGGGACTTGCGTCCAGGCCCCGCGGTGCAGGGCGCGTCAGGTGCTCAGAGGTCGCCTCCGCCGAAGTCCCCGCCGCCGAAGCCCCCGAAGTCGCCGCCCCCCACGTCGAACCCGCCGGCGTCGAAGCCGCCGCCGTCAAGCCCGCCGCCGTCGCCCCAGGCCATACCGGGCGAGAGCATCGAGCCGAGCATCCCGCCCATCAGCAGGCCGGGCAGAAGACCGCCTGTGGCGCCGAAGAACCCGCCGGCCCACGGCCCGAAGTGCGCCGGCGCGGCGTAGTACGGCACGAGCTCGCCGCCGGTGCGCACGTGGCGGGTCTGCGGATCGTGCCCCGTGGCCAGGCGCACCGCGTCGGCCG
Source organism: Baekduia sp. (assembly GCA_035628295.1). Lineage (GTDB taxonomy): Bacteria > Actinomycetota > Thermoleophilia > Solirubrobacterales > Solirubrobacteraceae > Baekduia. The sequence goes on along the minus strand of DASPKC010000363.1, from coordinate 5,831 downwards.
CGCAGACCGGCACCTCGCGCTCGGGAAGACCGGGCTCCGGCGCCCAGAGGACGTCGTCCGTGGACGGACCGTGGCGCGGGTCGAAGAAGCACGGGGGGCGGCGCTGCGGCGGCTCACGCCCGTCGAGCAGCGCGCGGCACGCCGCCATGGCGAAGCGCCCGTCCTCGATCGTGGCGGTGATGTGCTCGAAGTCGTCCGGATGGCGGGCCCGGTCGAGCCCGGCTTCGGCCTTTTCGTAGGCAGCCAGCGCGTGACGGAGCTGGTCGCGCGCCCGCGGGTCGGCACCCGGCATCTCGATGTCGAGGTCCACGCTGCGCACGTCCTCGCCGAGCGCCACGAGGTCGTCGTGGGCGGCGTCGCGCAGCTCGGCGAGCTGGGCCTCGACCTCCCGGCGGCGCCGCCGCCGCGAGACGCCCGCAACGACGAGCGCGCCGCCGCCCAGGACACCGAGGACGATGAGCGTGCCGCCCATCGGGGCGCCGGAGCCGCCCGCGCCCGACCCTGGGCTGCCGTCCGCCAGCCGGTCGATCCACCCCTCCAGCGCCACGGCGGCGCCCCGGCCCTGCGCGTCGCGCGCCGCCGCGGTCGCCGCCTCGTCGGCGTCGCGCCGGGTGGTGCTGCCGGCGCGGAACGCGCGGCCGGCGATCAGGCCGTAGGTCCCCTCGCGACCGAGGCTGCGGGCGATCTCGCGCAGGAGCGTGTCGGCGTCGCCGCCGGCCTCCTCCACCGCCGCGGCGGGGAGGATCGCGACGTAGACGGGTCCGATGTCCGCCTCGGCGATGCGCGCCTTCAGGCGGGCGACGCGATCCTCGCCGAACGCGAGCTCGGCAGCCGGGTCGACGACGACGTTGGACGTGCGCAGCTGGTCGGCGGTGCGCTGCACGACGCCCGCCTCCGTCGCCGGCGTGACGACGGCGCCCGCGGGCGCGACCAGCGCGAGCACGGCGAGCAGGGTGAGGAGGACGAGCCGCACGCCCTCAAGGTGTCCGGACCCGGGGGTCCGGAAACCGGCTACAGCAGGACGACGAGCCCGACGGGCACCGCCCACGGCGCGTGGCACCAGGCCGCCGCGGCCAGCCGCTCGCGCCGCGAGCGCGGCGGGCGCGGCGGGCGCGGGAGGCGCGGCAGGTCGGCCTCGAGCGCGTGGAGCTCGCCGCGCGTGCGAGCGGCGCCCGCCGCGGCGGTGCGCTCCTCGAGCTCGTCGGCCGTCAGCCGGCCGGCCGCGAAGTGCGCCGCGAGACGCTCCTGCACGGCGGTGCGCTCCGTGTCGCCGGCGCGGACGTCGGCGCCGCGGCGCGCCGGCCGCGCGGCGGCGTGGACCGCGCCGTGGCGGTTGGAGTGGGGGGCGCGATGACGGCACATCAGGACACCTCCTCGGTGAAGTGGCCGTGGAAGCCGAAGGGGATGTGGTGGGGGACCTGCGCGCGGGCGAGCTCGTCGAGCGTCGCCGCGTCGAGGACGACGAGCGACGAGGCGCCGCGCTCGGGTTCGAGCACGACGGACAGCAGGACGCCGTCGTCCTCGTCCTCGCCGCCGGGGCGCGCCGCGAGGACCGGCTCGCCGGGGTACGCCCCCGGCTGCCGCCAGGTCGTCGCGTGGCCGGTGTCGACGTCGACCTTGACGATCTCGTCGAACCAGCCGTCGCTCGCGCCGACACCCCAGACCCAGCGATGGCGGCGGCCGTTGACCCGGGCGTAGTGGGTGACCGGGAGCTCGAAGCGGTGGTCGCACAGCCGCTCCGGCGTCACGCGCCCGCCGTCGCCGCGTAGCCGGAACCGGCGCAGCTCCGGCAGCGGCACCTCCTCGCCGGCGCGCAGGCGCCCGAGCGCGAGCGCGCCGACGATCGCCGCGTCGTCGAAGGCCAGGAGGTCGACGACGATGTCGCCCTCGTCCTCGAAGGCGTTGACGTGGTGGAAGCAGAAGAACGGGTCGGTCTCCCAACTCCCGGCGGTGGCGCCGGTGGCGCGGTCGAAGGCGAGCAGGCGCCCACCGCGGGACGGGTCCCACGTGAAGCTCTCGGCGAACGTCCGGCCGCCGAGGGCGAGGTGCAGCGGGTCTGCCACGAAACAGCCCTCGGCGAGCACCGCATGGCGCGGCGTCAGGGCGAACGAGTGCTGGTAGGCCGGGCGGCGGACCGCATGGCGCGCGACGACCCGGCGCTCGCCCGGGCGCTGCGCGTAGATGAGGTAGTGGCTGCGCGCGCCGAAGCGCACCGCGTGGCCCCAGAGCTCCCCGCCGTCGTCGTGCGGATGCGCCGTCGTGTGGTGGCCGGGTGGCGCGGGGCCCACGCCGAGGGTCTCGAGCGTCCGCGGGTCGAACTCCACGGGCATCGGCGTCTCGGTCAGCGAGAGCCACTGCTCGCCCAGCCGGTGGACGTTGACCGAGCCGTTGTCGGTGAGCTCGGCCGAGGGGCGGAACACACTCGCGATACGCCGGAACGCCGAGCGGCACGGGTCGGTGGCGAACTCCCGGTACGCGAGGCGGCCCTCGCGCTCGGCCGCCTCGAAGGCGCGGCTGCGCAGGAAGCGGTTGGCGTACGAGACGCCGCCGGCCCCGAAGGTGAAGCGATGCAGCATCGCCAGGCCGTCGAACCAGTGGTTGACCGACCGGTCCCCGACGTCCCAGCGTGCCGGGCCGGTGCGCAGCAGGCTGCCGGCCAGCCACGGCGGCAGCTCGCCCTCCACCGGCAGGTCGTCAAGGACGCGCTCCTCGGCGAGGTCCGTGAGCCCGAGCTGCGGCCCGACCGCCTGCGTGCTGACCGTCTCGCCTGCCATGGTGCGCTCCTCCCGCGCCTGCCGCCGGTACGCTCCGGACGGTACCGTCCAAATCGGAGCATTGTCAACCGCACCAGCCCTCACGCCGACCTCGTACGTCGTCCTCGGCCTGCTCAGCTTCGCGGGCGAGGCCACGCCGTACGAGCTCAAGGCCGGCCACGCCGGCTCGGTCGGCAACTTCTGGCCGGTCCCCCACTCACAGCTCTACGCCGAGCCCGACCGCCTGGCGGCCGCCGGCCTGGTGACGGTGCGCCAGGAGCAGGGCGGCCGCCGACGCAAGCATTACGCGATCACCGACGCCGGCCGGGAGGCGCTGGCCAGGTGGCTCGCCGATGCCGGCACCCCGCCTGCCGAGCTGCGCGAGCCCGCGCTGCTCAAGCTCTTCTTCGGCGCCGACCCCGCGCGCGTCGCCGCGGGCCAGCTCGACCGCCACCGCGCGCGCCTGGCCGAGTACGAGACCCTGCGCGAGGCCCTGGCCGGGACGCCCGGCAGCGAGGGCCCCGTGCTCACGCTCGACGCGGGCATCGAGCACGAGCGGGTGTGGATCGCCTACTGGGAGCGCCTCGCCGCGCGCCGGTGACGGCGCTCCGACCGCGCCAGGGTGCACGAATGCACCGTCCCGGTGCATTCGTGCACCTTGGGAGCCACGGCGCTACGCCGCCGCGCGCTCGCCGCGGGCCGCGAGCGCCCGCCCCACCGCCTGGCGCAGCGTCCGCGCGCCGCCGGGGTGCAGGACGTCGCCGAGGCCGAACTTCGCGGCCTCCGCGAGCCGGCGCTCGGGGTGCGCGACGGTGCGCAGCTCGCCGGTCAGGCCGAGCTCCCCGAAGGCCGCCAGCGGGGCGCGCTCCTCGCCCAGCGCGATCCCGCGTGCGGCGCTGGCCACGGCCAGCGCGACGGCGAGGTCGGCCCCCGGCTCCTCGACCCGGACGCCGCCGACGACGTTGACGAAGACGTCCGCCGTGCCAACGCCCACGCCGGCGTGGCGGCCGAGCACCGCCAGGACCAGCGCCAGCCGGTTGCGGTCGAAGCCGGTGCACACGCGCCGCGGCGGGACGAGCTCGGACGGCGAGACCAGCGCCTGGACCTCGACGAGCAGCGGCCGCGAGCCCTCCATCGCCGCCAGGACCACGCTGCCCGGCTTGCCCGTCGCCTCGCCGACGAAGCGCGCGCTCGGGTCGAGCACCTCCACGAGGCCGCCCTGGCGCATCTCGAACACGCCGGTCTCCGACGTCGAGCCGAACCGGTTCTTGAGGGCGCGCAGCGTCCGATAGGTCCGCTCGCGCTCGCCCTCGAACTGCAGGACGCAGTCGACGAGATGCTCGAGGACGCGCGGGCCGGCGATCGAGCCCTCCTTCGTCACGTGCCCGACCAGCACGACCGCCGTGCCGACGCGCTTGGCGACGTTCATGACGCGGGCGGCCACCTCGCGGACCTGGCCCACCGAGCCCGGCGCGCCGGTCAACTCGGCGGCGTGCAGGGTCTGCACGGAGTCCACGACGCAGACCGCCGGCCGCTCGGCCTCGATGGCGGCCAGGACGGCGTCGAGATCCGTCTCGGCCAGTACGGGGACGTCCAGCGCCTGGCAGGACGCCTGCTCCAGGCGCTCGTGGCGCAGGCGGATCTGCGCCGCCGACTCCTCGCCGGAGACGTAGACCACCGACCGCCCCGCCGCGACGAGGTTGCCCAGCGCCATGCCGGTGAGCGTCGACTTGCCGATGCCGGGCGAGCCGCCCAGGAGCACGAGGGACCCCGGGACCAGCCCACCGCCGAGCACCCGGTCGAGCTCACCGATCCCCGTGGTCAGCCGCGCGACCTGCTCGGAGCGGACGTCGCGCAGCGGCACGGCCCGCGGCGCCGCCGCCGCGCTGCGGCGGGCGCCGGCGCGCGAGCCGCCCGACGGCGCCGGCGCGCGCTCCTCGACCAGCGAGCCCCAGGCGGTGCACGAGGGGCACTGCCCGAACCACTTGGCGTGCGCGGCGCCGCACTCGGAGCAGACGAACTGGGTGGCGGGACGGGCCATGGGCTCGCTGAAGGTAGGCCGGGGGGCGGACGACCTCGCCCCCTCCCCCGCGCGTCAGGCCGCGGCGTCGAGGGCGGCGCGCACGTCGCGCACGAGGTCGTCCGGGTCCTCGATCCCGCACGACAGCCGCACGAACCCGGGCGCGACGTCATCCGCGCCCCAGCGCGCTCGCCGCTCAGCCGACGTGTGGACGCCGCCGAAGCTCGTCGCCTCGGCCACGAGCTGCGAGGCGGCGAAGAAGCGGCCGGCCGCCTCCTCGCCCGCCAGCTCGAAGCTCAGGACCGACCCGACGCCCGGCCACCGGACGTGCGTCGCGGCCGGATGCTCGCGCAGCGCCGACACGACCGTGCGCGCCGCGGTCTCCTGGCGCTCGAGCCGGACGGCGAGCGTCGCGAGCGACCGGTGCGCCAGCCACACCTCGAACGGCCCGGCGATCGCCCCGACCGTCGAGCGCCAGGACCGCAGCCGCGCAACGAGCTCCGGGTCGCGGGCGGTCACGCAGCCGAGGACGAGATCGGCGTGCCCGGTCAGGAACTTCGAGGCGCTCATCACCGAGACGTCGGCACCGAGCTCCAGCGGACGCTGGCGCAGCGGCGTGGCGAGGGTGTTGTCGACGACGAGCAGCGCGCCCGCGGCGTGCACGTCGCGGGCCAGCGCCGCCACGTCGAGGACGTCGAGCCCGGGGTTGGACGGGGTCTCGGCCCACACGATCCGCGCGCCGGGCAGCGCCTCGCGCACCGCGCGCTCGTCGGTCGGGACGAGCCGCAGCTGCACCCCGTGGCTCCACAGCCGCGCGGCGTCGCGCACGTTGTTGTAGGCATCGGAGGGCAGCACCGCGATCTCGCCGGGGCGCAGCTGCGCGAGGATCGCGCCGGCCCCCGCCATCCCGGACGACAGGACGAGCGCCTCGCCGCCCTCGAGCTCGCCGATCGCCTGCTCGTAGGCGCTCCATGTCGGGTTGGCGTAGCGGCCGTACCCGTAGGGCTCGCCCTCGACGGCGCCGGCCAGGTGGTACGGCGCCGCGAGCGTCGGGCCCG
>DASPKC010000362.1:0-5180 GCA_035628295.1 Baekduia sp. | reverse complement strand
CCGGCGCGTTGATCGTCATCGACGTCGAGACCTCGCCGAGGTCGATCTGGTCGAAGCAGATACGCATGTCCTCGACGGTGTCGATCGCGACGCCGGTGCGGCCGACCTCGCCCAGGCAGCGCGGGTTGTCGGAGTCCAGGCCGAGCTGGGTCGGCAGGTCGAAGGCCATCGACAGGCCGGTGCCGCCGCGCGAGAGCAGGTAGCGGTAGCGCTCGTTGGACTCCTTGGCGCTCGCGTAGCCCGCGTACTGGCGCATCGTCCACGTCTGCTTGCGGTACATCTCGCGGTGCACGCCGCGGATGTAGGGGAACGACCCGGGCTCGCCGAGCTCGAGGTCGGCGGGGACGTCGTCCTCGGTGTAGAGCGGCTGGATCTCGATCCCGGAGTCGCTGAAGCGGCGCGGGTCGTCGGGGCCGACGATGGGGGCGACGGTCAGCCGGTCGTCGCCGGAGTCGGCCGGCGGGTGCTCGGTCGTGGCCATGGCGGGCAGGTTACGCTCAGGTCCATGCTGGTGACCGTGCGCCTGTTCGCGGCCCTGCGCGAGCGCGCGGGCCGCGGTGAGCTCGAGCTGGAGCTCCCCGAGGGGGCGACGGCGGCGGACGCGCTCGAGGCCGTGCGCGAGCTCGCAGCCGGCTCGCCGCTGGTGCTCGCCGTCAACCGCGAGTACGCCACCCCGGAGACGCGCCTGGCGCCCGGCGACGAGCTGGCCGTCGTGCCGCCCGTCAGCGGCGGAGCCGTCACCGAGGAGCCGCTGTCGCTCGACGCCGTGGCCGCCCGCGTGCGCGACCCGCGGGCGGGGGCCGTCGTGACGTTCTCGGGGGTCACCCGCGAGGTCGACCACCTCGACTACGACGCCTACGCCGAGATGGCCGCCGAGCGCATCGACCAGATCGTCGCCGAGGCGATCGAGCGCCACGGCCTGTGCGCCGCGGCCGCCGATCACCGGATCGGGCGGGTCGGCCTCGGCGAGCCGAGCGTGCTGGTGGCGGCCAGCGCGCCCCATCGCCCCGAGGCCTTCGCCGGCGCCCGCGAGATCATCGACCGCATCAAGGCCGAGGCGCCGATCTTCAAGCGCGAGGAGGGCGCCTGGAAGGAGGAGGCGGTCCCGCCGACTGCCTGAGCGGCGAGGGTGTGCCCCGCCCGACCGGGCGGGTTGTCGCCGTGGCGCTGATCAGGAAGGCTCGCGCCATGCGAACCCTGCTCGTCGCGGCGGCCGCGGCGCTGGCGCTGTCCGGTACGGCCGTCGCGCAGACACCGTCAACCATCAGGCTCCCCGACGGCTTCCAGCCCGAGGGCATCGCCGCCGGGGCGGCCAGCCAGCTCTACGTCGGCTCGCTGGCCGACGGGGCCATCTGGCGCGGTAGCGCCCGGACCGGCGAGGGCGGCGTGCTCGCGCCCGGCAAGCCCGGTCGCGTCGCCGCCGGCATCGAGGTCGCGCTGGGCAACATCTTCATCGCCGGCGGCAGCACCGGCGTCGTGCGGGTGCAGGACGCCCGGACGGGCGCCGACATCGTCGAGCGGCGCATCTTCCCGGCGGGCCAGGGCTTCATCAACGACGTGGCGATCACGCCGTACGCGGCCTGGTTCACCGACAGCGTGCACCCGGTCCTGTACGCGATGTCGCTGCGCAACGGCGGCCAGATCGTCCGCCTGCCCCTCACCGGCGACCTGCGCTACCAGGCCGGCTTCAACCTCAACGGCATCGCCCAGATGGGCAGCATGCTCGTGGCGGTCCAGAGCAACACGGGCAAGCTGTTCCTGATCGATCCGCGCAACGGCCAGACCAAGGAGATCGACCTCGGCGGCGCCACGCTGCCCAACGGGGACGGACTCTTCCAGCGTCAGCGGACGCTGTACGTCGTGCAGAACCGCGACAACCGCGTGGCGGAGGTGCGGTTGGACCCGGGCTACGCCAGCGGCCGCGTCGTGCGGCGCGTGGCCGACGCGGACTTCCAGGTCCCCACGACCGTCGCCCCCGCGGCCGGCTGGATCTGGGCCGTCAACGCGCGCTTCGGCACTGACCCGACCGCCACGACGCGCTACGACATCGTGCGCACGGCCATCCGCGACCGCCGGTCGGCGCGCTTCTGAGCACCCTCGACGTGGCCCTGGACGGTCGCCTGCCCCACGGCGCGCAGGCGATCGTCCGGCTGGGCGCCGACGCCCACGCGGCGCGCGTCTCGTGGCTGGGCGGGCCGTTTCACCAGCTGCGCTGCGAGGGCGTCGCGGGGGGGTGCCGCGGCGACCGGGTGACGGTCGAGCCCGAAGGCGGTCCGCCTGTCGAGGGCGTCGTCCTCGATCCGGACGCGCGACGGCACGGCACCGACAACGACGTCGTGATCCGGCTGCGCCGGCTGCTCGACGGCCTCGAGGCCGACGCCCCGCAGGCCGACGAGGACGTGGCGCTCGCGCTCGACGCCCGGCTGCGCGCCGCCGGCGCCGCGCCCCCGCCCGACGCCGACCTGCCGCGTCCGGAGCTCGCCTACCTCGAGGCGGCAGGGCGTGCGGTGCCGCTCGCGGGCGCCCGCCACGTGCACGCCCGCACGTTCGCCGAGGCCGAGGCGCTCGCGCGCGGCGCCTGCCAGGCGCAGGGCGCGGTCGACGCGCCGGCACTGGCGGCGGCACTCGGCGCGGCGCCCGAGGTGGCCGGCGCGCTGCTGGAGCGCCTGGCCCAGGAGCGCGTGCTCGAGCCCGCCGGACCGGGCCGCTGGACGCTGCGCGACCCGGGGCGCCCGGCATGAGCAACGTGCGCGAGCTCGGCCCGGGCGAGGAGGGGCTGGCGGCCGCAGCCCTGCGCGAGCTGCGTCCCCACCTGGGCGACCCGGCGGCCGCCGCAGCCGCGCTGCGCCCGGACGGCTACCGGCTGCTGGCCGCGTTCGCTGCCGGCGAAGAGCAGGCCGCCGCCGTGGCCGGCTTCCGGGTGCTGCGGATGCTCGCCCACGGGACGTTCCTCTACGTCGACGACCTGGTCACCGTGCGCGCCCACCGCGGGGCCGGCCACGCGACGGCCCTGCTGCGCGCGCTCGACGCGCACGCCCGCGAGGCCGGCTGCGCCGCCCTGCACCTCGACTCGGGCGTCGGGCCCGAGCGCCAGGCCGCGCACCGGCGCTACTTCGGCCACGGCATGCGCATCGCCTCGTACCACTTCACGAAGCCGCTCTGAGGCGGCTGGGCCGGTGGGTCAGCCGGCGGCGCCGAGCGCGACCTGGCCGCGCCCGCTGCGCTTGGCCTCGTACAGCGCGTCGTCGGCGCGGCGCACGAGCGTCGCCGCGTCCTCGCCCTCCCAGGCCACGAGGCCGATGCTGAGCCCCGTCAGGACGCCGGGGGCGGCCCGGCGCATGTCGCGCGAGACGCCGTCGCGCAGCCGCTCGGCGATCCGCGCGGCCGCCTCGACCTCGGTGTCGGGGAGGATCGCGAGGAACTCGTCGCCCGCCCAGCGCCCGAGCACGTCCTCGGTGCGCAGCCGCCGGCGCATGCCGTGCGCGGCGCTGATGAGCAGCCGGTCGCCGGCGTCGTGGCCGTGGAGGTCGTTGACCGCCTTGAAGTGGTCGACGTCGACGAGCAGGACCGCGAGCGGCCGCTCGTGGCGGCGCCCGGACGACACGAGCGCGTGGAGGCGGCCCTCGAGGTATCGCCGGTTGGGCAGCGCGGTCAGCACGTCGGTGTAGGCCAGCTGCTCCAGGGCCTCGGTGCGGGCGTGCAGCTCGCGCCGCAGCGCCGCCAGGCGGGCGACCGTGCGCAGGCGCGGCAGGTGCTCGGCGTGGGCGGTCGCCGTCAGCAGGACGTCGTCGGCCACGTCGGCCCAGCCTGCCACCGCAGCCGGGTCGTCGAGCAGCGCGATGACGCCGGTGCCCAGGAGGTCGGGATCGCAGCGGACCTCGCGGGCGAGGTCCAGCGCGGCGTCGGCGCGCCCGTAGACCACGAGCACGTCGGGGTGCCGGCGCCGGATGAGCGCGCGGGCACCATCGGCCGAAGGGGTCGCCCGCACGGTGTGGTCGCCCCCTGCCGCCTCGAGGACGGGGCCGCCGGGGGTCGTCAGGACGACGATCCGCATCCACAGCAGGGGTGGCCTGATCGGCGCCCGCCGAATCCTCGGCGGTCCGGCCGCGGGCCACGATCCCGGACGTGCGTCCAGGGACGCCGGTCCGGATCCGCCGCGGGCTGCTAGAGCGCGCCGCCGGCGGCGGCCGGCGCCCCGGCGTCCTCGCCGCCGCCGTCGCCGATCGACTCGCGGGCGAGGAACTCCTCGGCGCGCAGCGGGTCCTGCTCCGCGCGCTGGACGATGCGCAGGAGGTCGGACATCGTCGAGACCTCCTCGACCTGCTCCTTGAGGAACCACTGCATGAACTGCTCGGACTGGAAGTCGCCGTGCTCGCGGGCGACGGCCACGAGGGCCGCGATCTGGTCGCTGACGCGCTGCTCCTGGTCGAGTGCGAGCTGCACCGGCGCGACGATCCCGTCGAAGCCCGTCTGCGGGGCTGCGACGCCCGGGATCGTCACCTCGGCGTCGGCGTCGAGGAGGTACTGCACCATCATCATCGCGTGGTTGCGCTCCTCGAGCGCCTGGGCGTAGAAGAAGGCCGCGAGGCGGGGCAGCGTCTCGCCGTCGAAGTGCACGGCCACGGCCACGTACTGCTGCGAGGCGGCGAACTCGTAGGCGATCTGCTCGTTGAGCCGGGCGACGAAGGCGGCGGCGGGCATGCGGCCGACCCTAGCGGCCGCCGCGGCGTCGGCCCGCGCCGCGGGATACCCTCACGGGTCGCATGTCCACCTGCCTTGTCACCGGCGGCGCCGGCTTCCTCGGATCGCATCTCTGCGACGAGCTCCTGCGTCGCGGCCACCGCGTCATCTGCGTCGACAACCTCGAGACCGGCTCGCTGGCCAACATCGAGCACATCCGCGGGCCCGAGTTCCAGTTCCTGCAGCTCGACATCGTCGAGCCGTACTTCGTCGAGGAGCAGGTCGACGTCGTCTACCACCTGGCCTCGCCGGCGTCGCCGATCGACTACCTGCGGCTGCCGCTGCACACGCTCAAGGTCGGCTCCTACGGCACCCATCACGCGCTCGGGCTGGCCAAGCACCATCGGGCGCGGTTTCTGACCGCCTCCACGAGCGAGGTCTATGGGGATCCCCAGGTGCATCCCCAGCCCGAGTCCTACTGGGGGCACGTGAACCCGATC
>DASPKC010000361.1:0-19333 GCA_035628295.1 Baekduia sp. | reverse complement strand
TCGAGCTGCACGGGTGCCCGCCGGACCGCGGACAGCTGCTGGCGGTCCTCGGCGCGTTCCTCAACGGCCGCCGCCCTGCCATCCCCGCGCACTCGGTGTGCCTGGAGTGCAAGCGGCGCGGCAACGTCTGCGTGCTCGTCGCCCACGGGACGCCCTGCCTGGGGCCGGTCACCCACGCCGGATGCGGTGCGCTGTGCCCGAGCTACCACCGCGGCTGCTACGGCTGCTTCGGCCCCATGGAGACGCCGAACACCCGCGCGCTGGCCCGCTGGCTGGAGGACCACGGTGACGACGACGCCGACGTCATCCGCCGCCACCGGCTGTTCTACGCCGGCGCCGAGGAGTTCGGTGAGCCCCGCACCTGAGCACCCGCGCCGGCGCCTCGTGCAGGAGGCCATCGCGCGCGTCGAGGGCGAGGGCGCGATGCACGTGACGCTGCGCGACGGCCGCGTCGAGGACGTGCGCCTGCGCATCTACGAGCCGCCGCGCTTCTTCGAGGCGTTCCTGCGCGGGCGCCGGTTCACCGAGGTGCCGGACATCACGGCGCGCATCTGCGGCATCTGCCCGGTCGCCTACCAGATGAGCTCCGTGGCGGCGATGGAGGACGCCTGCGGCGCGACCGTGACGCCGGAGATCCGGGCGCTGCGCCGGCTCTTCTACTGCGGCGAGTGGATCGAGAGCCACGCGCTGCACATCTTCCTGCTGCACGCGCCCGACTTCCTGGGCCTGGACAACGCGTTCGAGTTGGCGGCCGAGCACCGCGACGTGCTCGAGGGGGCGCTGGCGCTCAAGAAGGCCGGCAACACGCTCATGCGCATCATCGGCGGCCGGGAGATCCACCCGGTCAACGTCCGCGTCGGCGGCTTTCACCGCGCGCCGACCCGCGCGGAGCTGGCGGAGGCCGAGCGCGCCCTCGAGGCGGTGCTGGCGTTCGCGCGGTCGGCGCCGGCCTTCGTCGCCTCGCTGCCGACGCCGGAGATCGAGCTCGACCCCACGTTCGTGGCCCTCGCCGAGCCGGACCGCTACGCCATCGAGGGCGGCCGGCTGCGCTCCAGCGACGGGCTCGACCTCGGGCCCCACGCGTTCCGCGACGCGTTCGTGGAGGAGCAGGTGGCGCACTCCACCGCGCTGCACTCGCGCCTGCGCGACGGTGGGACCTACCTCGTCGGGCCGCTGGCGCGCTACGCGCTCAACCACGCACAGCTGTCGGCCGGTGCGCGGGAGGCGGCCGCCGCGGCGGGCCTCGGGCCGGTGTGCCGCAACCCCTACCGCAGCATCGTCGTGCGCGCCGTGGAGGTGCTCCACGCGGTCGAGGAGGCGCTGGCGCTGCTGGCCGGCTACGTGCCGCCCGACCCGCCGGCGGTGGACGTCGTGCCGCGCGCTGCCGTCGGCGCCGGGTGGACCGAGGCGCCGCGCGGCCTGCTGTGGCACCGGTACGCGATCGACGGCGACGGGACGATCACCGCAGCCGAGATCGTGCCGCCCACGTCGCAGAACCAGCGGCGCATCGAGGAGGACCTGCGCGCCTGCGTCGAGCGCTTCGCCGACCTCCCCGACGACGAGCTGCGCCGGCGCTGCGAGCACGCGATCCGCAACCACGACCCGTGCATCTCCTGCGCGACGCACTTCCTGACGCTCGAGGTGGACCGCCGGTGACGCTGGTCGTCGTGGGCGTGGGCAACGCCTGGCGCGGCGACGACGCGGCCGGTCTGGAGGTCGCCCGGCTCGTGGCGGCTGCCGCGCCGCGCGGCGTGCGGGTCGTCCGCGCCGAGGGCGACCAGGCAGCCCTGGCCGATCTGTGGGCCGGCGCCCGCGCGGCGGTGGTCGTCGACGCGGCGAGCTCCGGGGCGCCGCCCGGCACGGTGCAGCGCTTCGACGCCCGGGCCGGCCGGCTGCCGGTGCGCCTGACCCGGTCCTCGAGCCATGCCTTCGGCGTGGCCGAGGCGGTCGAGCTCGCGCGGGCGCTCGGCCGGCTGCCGGCGGCGCTCGAGGTCGTGGCGATCGAGGGCGCCTGCTTCGACCACGGCGCCGGGCTGTCGCCGGCGGTCGCGGCCGCGGTGGAGGCCGTGGCCGCGCAGCTCAGCGCACGCGCAGCCGGCTGCGCACCAGCGCGGTGAACGCGCGCGCCCCGCGCGGGCGCAGCTCGACGGTCGCGCGACAGGTCCCGGGCTCCGGCGGCCGGCAGCGCCGGCAGGCGGTGAGCGGCAGCCGGACGCGCGTCGTGCCCACGCCCACGACCACGCTGCGCAACGCGCGGTCGCCCAGCCGCAGCCGCACCCGGCCGCCCTCGGGCGCGCTGACCCGGACGGGGACGCCTGCGCCGCGGCGCACCGACGTGCGCAGCACGGCCGCCGACGGGCGGTCGCAGCCATCGGCCAGCGGGCAGCGCAGCGGCGGCTCCGCCGCGACGGTCGGACCAGCGGCGCCCGCGGCCTGCACCAGGCCGGGCCCGAGCCGCCCGAGCGCCGCGAGGTCGGCGCCCGGCAGCACCTGCAACAGGCACGTCGCGGGATCGATCCTCGCCGGGTCCGCCGCGCCCGGATGGTCGAGGGCGTCCACCGCCAGGGCGAAGCCGACGGCGTCGGCCGCGAGGTAGATGTGGTCCAGGCCGCCGGCGAACGCGCGGCCCGGGCACACGTCCTGGATCTGGACCGCCCGGCCGGCGGCCAACCGGTTGACCTCCGGCTGCGGGGTGACCACGGTGTCGCGCAGCGTGCCGACCGCGGTGTAGGAGGGCCCGGACGGGATCGGGCGGCGCAGCAGCGCCTCGAGGAAGCGCGACCCCGTGGCCACCTGCCAGAACGGCGGCGAGCACGGCTTCCGCGCACGTCGCCCGGATCGCGTCCGAGCCGCGTTCGTAGAGCCCGGCCAGACCGACGACGTCGTCGACCAGCCGGGCGAGCTCGGGGTGCAGCCGCAGCACCGCCACGGCCTGGAAGGCGCCCTGGCTGTGGCCGACGAGCGCCAGGCGCCGTCCGCCGGCCAGGCGCGACGCCTCGAGCACGGCGGCCCGCGTGCGGGGCAGGCTGTCGTGCAGGTCCACCCGGGCGCGGTCGGGCAGGTCGACGGTGCAGATGCCGTGACCGCGGTCGCGCAGGGCACGGGCGTAGCCCCAGGACCAGTTCTGCTCGGCCGTCACGCCCGTTCCGTGGAGGAGCAGCACCGGGGTCCGCCGGGCCCGGTCGACGCCCGGGTCGCACGCCGCCACGCCCGTCTGCGCGGGTGCCGGGCCCGCAGCGCCGAGCGCGGCGGCGAGCACCGCTGGGACGACGGCGCGGAGGCGGCGCACAGCGGCGGACACGCCCGGACGGTACCGCCGGCCCGGGCGCGCCTGGGGCGCTGGACGCATGTCCCAGCACCCGCTACCGACGCGGCCCGGCGAACGTACGGATGTGGCACCGGCCGCGGAAGCGGAGCATCAGGGCATGCTCGCAACCAGCGTCCTGCGCCCGGGGACCTACGCCGTCGACCCGGCCCGCGGCCGCGTGGACTTCACCGTCGAGCACGTCGGCATGCCCACCGTCTCCGGGCGGTTCGCGCGCTTCGGGGGCGAGGTGTCGGTCGGCGCCGACGGCCACGTGGTCGCTGCCCGCGGCGCCGTCGAGGCCGCCTCGGTGTCCACCGGCGTGCGGCGCCGCGACGACTTCCTGGCCTCCGAGCGCTTCTTCGACGTCGGCGCCTGCCCGGCCATCACCTTCGAGGCCGACCAGGTCCACTCCGGGCCGACCGGCGAGCTCGAGCTCCACGGCCCGCTCACGATCGCCGGCCGGGCCTGCCCGCTGACGCTGACCGGCCAGGTGCGCGACACCGGCGCCGGCCGCCTCTGGGTCGAGCTCAGCGGGACGATCCGCCGCTCACGGTACGGGCTGCGCTTCCCGCAGTGGCTGGGCGCCGGCGACCGCCTCGTCGCCGACGACGTCCACGTCCGCATCGCCGCCCGCGCGGGTCGCTGACGCCCGGCGCTGCGGCGCCGCCGGCCAGTCGAAGTCCGGCCGCTCCGACGCCCGGTGCACCGGCGCGCGCCAGGCACTGAACCAGCGGTCGAGCCGGATGCCCGCCTCGATCGGCAGCTCCGCGAGCGCCTGGCGCAGGACCTCGCCGCGGCCGCCGCGCTCGCGGTGCAGGGCGTTGAGCAGGCCGAGCGTCAGGGCGCGCGGCCCGATGACCTGCTCGGGCGGGCGCGTGCGGTTGAAGTTGTCGGCCAGGCGGTCCGGGTTGCCGGCGAACGTCCGCAGCACCTCGCGGATGAGCGGACTCGACGGCGAGCCGGCGCGGCTGCTCTCGCGGCTGCCCCAGTGGTAGGACGCCAGGCACTCGACGTCGCGCTCGCGCTCCCACGCGCGCAGGGCGTCGTCGAGCTGCGCCGGGTCCTCGTCGAGCAGCGGGGCGGCGACCTCGCCCAGGCGCCGGCCGAAGCGCAGCGCGTCGCGCTGGCCCGAGCCGATCACCGGGTCCTTGAAGTGGCCCGCGTCGCCGGCCAGCGCCCATCCGGGCCCCGAGGAGGCGCGGAAGAACGACACGAGGTCCGCGGTGGAGCGCACCTTGGTGACGTTCGTCGCGCCGGCGATGCGCTCGGCGATGCCGAGCGGGTCCTCGGCGACGCACGCATCCCACGCGCCGTCCGGGTCGCGGCGGAACCGCGTGATGTCCTCCACCGGCGGCATGAGCATGACCACCATCCGGCCCCCGGGCGTGGGGAACGTGTAGCCGATCGTCCGGCCCCAGCGCCACTGGGACATCGTCCGGCCCCAGCGCGTGGAGGCCAGCGGGTCGTCCATGTAGCGCAGGGCGGCCAGGTGGCCGTTGCGCGACCCGCGGTAGGGCCGCCACGCGCCGACCTCGGCGGCGACGGTCGAGCGGCGGCCGTCGGCGCCCACGACGAGCTTGGCGCGCAGCACGTGCTCGGTCCCGTCGTGGACGTAGCGCACGCCGGCGGCGCGGCCGTCCTCCCACAGCACCTCGGTGACGTCGCAGGACTCGCGCAGCTCGGCGCCCGCGGCGACCGCGGTCTGCGCGAAGGCGAGGTCCTGCTCCGGGCGCGGGATGCACAGCGCGTAGCCGATGCCGTCGACCGCCGACCACGGCTCGAGCACGTCGGCGTCCCCGCACCGCGCCTGGACCATGTCGCAGCGCGGCGGGTCGAGCGTCAGCAGGCGCTCCAGCGCGCCGAGGCGCGCCGCCTCGGCCACGGCGTAGGGCACGAGCACGTGCGTGGAGAGCGTGTCGGACGGCAGGGTCCGGCGCTCCAGGACGACCACGCGGCGGCCCGCGCGGGCCAGCGTGATCGCCACCGCGGGCCCGGCGATGCGCCCACCGACGACGACGGCGTCGACCTGCTCCGGCGCGCTCATGCCGCAGGCTCCAGCAGGACGATCGGGATGCGCCGCGACGTCGAGGACTCGTACGCCTCGTAGTCGGCGTACATCTCGACGAAGCGCTCCCACAGGCGGTCGCGCTCGTCGGGCGCCGCCTCCCGGGCGCGGATCCGGCGGCGCTCGGTTCCGAGGCGCACCTCGGCGACCGGGTTGGCCTGCAGGTTCAGCCACCAGGCCGGCGGGCGGTCGCTGCCGAGGTTGGAGGCGACGACGGCCAGCGCCGGGCCGTCCTCCTGGTACATCAGGGCGGTCGACCGCAGCTGCCCGCTCTTGCGCCCGCGGGTGGTCAGCAGCAGCGACCGCATGCCCAGGAAGTGATGGCCGATGCGTCCGCGCGTCGCGCCGTACAGCTTGCGGTGGATCGCCCAGACGACCTCGGCCACCGGACGGGGTGGGGGTGCCATGCCCCGAGGCTAAGCGAGCCGGGCGCCGCCGCCGTTGTGGCGCGGCGACGACGACCCGCGCGGACGTTGTGGGCGTGCGGGCACCCGCCGTCCGGTCGCGGACAGCCGCCGCTCAGGCCTCCCGGGCCAGCTCGGCGGCCACCTGCTCCAGCGGCTTGCGGATCCCGGTGAAGAACGGCAGCTCCTGGCGCGTGTGGCGGCGCGCCTCGGCGCCGCGCAGGTGGCGCATCAGATCGACGATGCGGGTGAGGTCGTCGGCCTCGAAGGCCAGCAGCCATTCGTAGTCGCCCAGCGCGAAGGCGCTCACGGTGTTGGCCCGCACGTCGGGGAAGTCGCGCGCCATCATCCCGTGCTCGCGCAGCATCGCCGAGCGCTCCTCGGGGGCCAGCAGGTACCAGTCGTACGAGCGCACGAAGGGATAGACGTTGAGGTACGCGCGCGGCTCCTCGCCGGCGACGAACGCCGGGATGTGCGCCTTGTTGAACTCCGCGTCGCGGTGCACGCCCGTGACCGTCCAGACCTGGCGCAGCTCGCGGCCGAGCGCGCCGCGGCGGAACGCCAGCAGGGACTCCTGCAGCTGGTCAGGCCCGGGGCCGTGCAGCCACAGCAGCAGGTCGGCGTCGGCGGTGAAGGCCGTCAGGGCGTAGGCGCCGCGCAGCTGCACCCGGTCCGCCGCGGTCAGGGCGGCCTGCGCCGCGGCCGCCGCCTCGGCGCCGGCGGCGGCCGCCGACAGCCCCGTGCCGTCGGCCAGCCGGAACACGGCGTAGGTCGTCCAGAGGCGGTCCGGGTCGACGGCGGGCGGGTCGGCGGGGGCGGGATGGCTGCTCACGTGACTGCTCCTCGTAGCGTCAGGCCGGCGCGCTCGGCGCGCGGCCGGTCGTCGTCCTGCAGGTGGGCGAGGACCGCGTCGGCCGCCTCGTGTCCCTGGTGGATGCACGCCGGCACGCCCGCGCCTCGGTAGGAAGACCCTGCCAAACGCAGGCCGGGGAGGTCGGCCAGCGCCGCGTCCAGCCGTGCCAGGCGCTCGAGATGGCCCACCTCGTACTGCGGGAAGGCGCCGCGGTGGCGCGTCACCTGCACCTCCGCGACGTCGAGCCCGACGCCGGTGATCCGCCGCAGGTCGTCGAGCGCGGCGGTCGCCAGGTCTGCGTCGCCGAGCTCGAGCGCCGACTGGTCGCCGGCCGAGCCGACCGACAGCCGCAGCAGCCCGGGCTCGCCGTCGCGGGCGAGGTGCGGCCACTTGCGCGTCGTGAACGTCGCCGCGGTGATCGTCCGGCGCTCGGGCGGCGCGACGAGGAACCCGGTGGCCTGCGGCAGGCGCGCCTCGCCCGCGGGCGCGACGGCGGCCGTGACGACGGCCACCGAGGCGGTGACCACCGGCGCGAGCTCGGCCGCGGCGACCGGGGCGGCGGCGGTCAGCAGCCGCGCGGCGACCGGAGCCGGCACCGCCAGCACCACGGCGTCGCAGCGCACGGCGTCGGCGCCGTCGAGCCGCAGCTCCCACCGGCCGTCGCGGCGCGCGAGCGTCTGGACCGCCGCGCCGGTCCGGACCGCCACGCCCTCCGGCAGGCCGGCGGCCAGCGCCTGCGCCAGCCGGGCCAGGCCGCCGCGCATGCCGAGCATGAACGGCCGGGGCGGCGCGCCCGGCGCCGGCTTCGGGGCCTGGGCGGCGCCGGCGCGCAGGCCGCGCACCAGGCCGCCGCGGTGACGGCTGGCGGCCGCCAGCTGCGGGGCCACCGCCCGGACGCTGAGGGCGTCGCAGGATCCCGCGTGGATGCCGCCGAGCAGCGGGTCGATGACCCGCTCGAGCATCTCGTCGCCCAGGCGCCGGCGCACCAGCGCGCCGATCGACTCGTCCTGCTCGCGCCTGCGCTGCGGCAGGACGAGGTCGAAGCCGGCACGGGCGACGCCGGCCGGCGACAGGATGCGCGAGCGCAGCAGCGGCGCCGGGCCGGCAGGCATCCCGGCCAGCACGCCGGCGGGCAGCGGCCGCAGGGCGCCGGCGGCGAAGACGAGGCTGGGCAGCGGCGCCGGGGCGACCAGGTCGCCTCCGAGCCCGGCGCGCTCGACCTCGTCGACCGCCCAGGACGGCCGGGTCAGCAGCGCCTCCGGGCCCGTGTCGACGACCCGCCCCGCGACCGTGGCCGTGCGCACCCGGCCGCCCAGCCGCCCGGTCGCCTCGACGAGGGCGACGGCGGGCGCGGCCGCGCCCGCCGCCGCGAGCCGGTGCGCCGCCGCCAGGCCGGTGACGCCCCCGCCGACGACCACCACGTGCCGGCGCATCACGCGACGGCCGCCGGCGCCGGTGCTCCGGCGGCGGCCAGGACGGCGCCCGCGAGGGCCTGGGCGAGCAGCGGGGCGTCGTTGGGCGCCCGGGTGCGCGCGAACGCGATCCCCAGCTCGCGCGCCAGGCCGGCCGCCTCGAGGTCGAGGTCGTAGAGCAGCTCGAGGTGGTCGGCCACGAAGCCGGCCGGGCAGACGACCACGGCGGGCGCGACAGTGCCGGCACGGGCGCGCAGCACCTCCAGCACGTCGGGCCCCAGCCATGGGTCGGCCGTGCGCCCGGCGCTCTGCCAGGCGACGCTCCAGCGCGGCAGGCCCGCGCGCTCGGCGACGGCCCGGGCGGTCTCGCGCAGCTGCTCGGGGTACGGGTCGCCCAACGCAAGGATCCGCTCCGGCAGGCTGTGGGCGGTGAACACCACCTCGGCGCCCGCGGCGTCGGGCCCGAGCTCGCGCAGCGCGCGCAGGACCTCGCCTGCCAGCAGCTCGACGTACGGCGCCGCGAGGTGCCAGCTGCGGACCACGGCGACCGGTGTCCCGCCGGCCGCCTCGCGCAGGCGCTTGGCGTAGCTGCCGACGCTCAGCGCGGAGAAGTGCGGCGCCAGCGCGATGCCGACGAGGCGCTCGACACCGGCGTCGAGCAGCTCGTGGACCGCGTCCTCGATCCACGGCTCGGCGTGCTTGAAGCCCACCGCGACGCGGAAGCGCCCGGGTGCCGCCGCTTCGAGCTCGCGGGCCAGCGACGCCGCTTGCGCGCGCGTGATCTGCGCCAGCGGCGAGCGCCAGCCGATCGCGCCGTAGCGCTCGGCCAGCTCGGCGACGAGCTCCGGCGGCGCCGGGCGGCCCACGCGGACGTGCGTGTAGTAGGGCTCGAGGTCGTCCGGCCCCGCGGGCGTGCCGTACGCCATGACCACGACGCCGATCATGCGTGGCGCTCCCGGACGTAGGCGGCGAGCTGGGTCAGGATCCCCGGGTCGGTCTGCGGCTGGACGCCGTGGCCGAGGTTGAAGACGTAGCCGCGCGCGGGCGCGCTGTCCAGCACGGCCCGGGCGTGGCGCTCGCAGACCTCCCACGGCGCCAGGCACGCCGCCGGGTCGAGGTTGCCCTGCAGGGTCACGGCCGGACCCAGGCGCGCGGCCGCCTCGGGCAGCGGCGTGCGCCAGTCGACGCCGACGGCGCGGGCGCCCGTCGCGGCGAGGCGCTCGAGCAGGTGCCCCGTCCCCAGGCCGAAGACGATCACGGGCACGTCGAGCGCCGCGATGCGCTGCAGCAGCAGCTGCATGGCCGGCAGGACGTGCCGGTCGTACTGCTCGGCCGACAGCGAGCCGACCCAGCTGTCGAACACCTGCACCGCCTGGGCGCCGGCGCGCACCTGCGTCTCGATCGCCGCCGCCGCGATGGCGGCGAGGCGCTCCAGGAGCTCGGCCCACACGCCCGGCTCGGCGAGCATCAGGGCGCGCGTGCGCGCCTGGGCCTTGGACGGGCCGCCTTCGACGAGGTAGCTGGCCAGGGTGAAGGGCGCGCCCGCGAACCCGATGAGGGGCGTCTCGCCCAGGCCGTCGCAGGACAGGCGCACCGCCGCCGCCAGCGCGGCGAGGTCGGTGTCGGGCTCCGGCTCGCGCAGGCGGGCCAGGTCGGCGCGGGTCTGCACGGGCGTGGCGATGACTGGCCCGACGCCCGGACGGATCTCGACGTCGATGCCCACCGCTTCGAGCGGGACGACGATGTCCGAGAAGAGGATGGCGGCGTCGACGCCGTGGCGGCGGACCGGCTGCAGCGTCACCTCGGCGGCCAGCTCGGGGGTCCCGCAGAGGTCGAGCATGCGCCGGCCGCGGCGCAACTCGCGGTACTCCGGCAGCGACCTCCCGGCCTGGCGCATGAACCAGACCGGCGGGCGCGGGACCTCCTCGCCGCGCAGGGCGCGCAGCAGCAACGCCGCCGCCGCGGGCGCCGGCCGATCGGGCGGGAGAAGGAGGGCCATGCTTCGAACCTAGAAACGGCATGACACCTGTCAAGCCGCCTCCCGGCAGGTTCGCGGAGAACTACCCAACGGTCTGCGGCAAACCCCCGAGCCACCCCGCGGGCGGTCCCTCAGGCGCCGGGCGCAGCGTCCTGCCCGTTCGCCCCGCCGGCGTCCCACGGGGGCTCGTAGCCCGTGGTCAGCCGCGGGCCGGGGGCGCGCCAGTGCGGCTCGCGGTCGAAGCGCTTCTCGACGTTGAGGCGGCGGAAGTACCGGAAGACCGGGCCGTAGGTGAAGCGCTGGAAGTTCGCCGCCGCGTTGCCCCAGGGGTCGGCGTCGTGGAACGGCGCGTAGCGGTCGGGGAACCCCGGCATGGTGCAGGCGATGCACAGGCCGCCCACGTTCGGGCAGCCGCCGATGCCGTTGACCCACCCGCGCAGCGGCACGTTGCACTTGACCACCGGCCCCTTGCAGCCCAGCTTGACCATGCACCGCGGGTCGTCGCCGTAGCGCGACGCGAACTTGCCCTGCTCGGTGAAGCCCGCCCTGCTGCAGCCCTCGCGCACCGTGCGGCCGAAGTGTCGCACCGGGCGCAGCTGCTGGTCGAGGTCGGGCGCCGGGCCGGTCCCCGCGACGTGCAGGACGACCTCGAGCAGCGTCTGGGTCATCGTGTCGGGCTGGGCCGGGCAGCCGGGCACGCAGACGATCGGCAGGCCGGCGCGCGAGCGGTGGTCCCAGCCGAGGTGGTCGGGCAGGCCCATCGCGCCGGTGGGGTTGTTGCGCATGGCCGGGATCCCCCCGTACGTCGCGCAGGTCCCCAGCGCCATGATCGCCGCGGCCTTCGGGGCCAGCCAGTCCACCCAGTCGTTGACGGTGATCGGCTGGCGGTCGAACCGGCTGACGCCGAAGCCGCTCCAGTGCCCCTCGCCGTTGATGCGCTCGTTGCCGATGGCGCCCTCGACGACCAGGACGAAGGGAGCCAGGTCGCCGTTGGCCGCGTCGTGGAACGGCTGGAGGAAGTCCTCGCCCGTCGCAACGGCCAGCACGGGGTTGTGCAGGACGATCCGCGGCGTGCCGGGGATCGTCCCCTGCAGCAGATCTTCGAGGCTCGGGTTCGTCGCCGACGTCATGGCCACCGACTCGCCGTCGCACCCCAGGCCGCCGGTGACCCACAGCACGTGCACGGTCTGCGCCTCGGCCTCGTGCTGGCGTGGGGCGAACTCAGGCATCGCCGGCCACCAGCGGGACCGCGGCCAGGCCGTCGAAGGCCGGTGGTTGCACCGGCTCCGGCGCGCCGATGTGAAAGCCCTGGGCATGGGTGACGCCGAAGCTCGTGACCATCTCCAGCGTCTCCTGGTCCTCGACGAACTCGGCCGTCGTGCGCAGGCCGAGCCGCCGGCCGAGCAGCGCCATGTGCTCGACGATCACCTGGTCGATCGCGTTGCGCGGCAGGTCGCGGATGTAGTCGCCGTCGATCTTCAGCCGGTCCAGCGGGAGGTGCTTGAGGTGGAAGAAGGACGCGAACCCGGCGCCGAAGTCGTCCAGGGCGAACGAGCACCCGAGCGCGCGCAGGGGGTCGGCGAAGGCGCGGGCCGCGTCCATGTTGGCGATGGCCGCCGTCTCGGTGATCTCCAGCACCAGCAGCGACGGGTCCACGCCGGAGGCCTCGAGCATCGCCTGGATGGCCCGGGGCAGCTGCGGGTCGGCGAGCGAGCGCGCCGACACGTTGACCGCGTGCGCCAGCGGCGCGTGCGCGCCGCCGCCGGCCGGGGCGGCCGCGATGAGCTCCAGCGCGCACCCGATCATGAACCGGTCGATCTCCACGATCATCCCGGTGCGCTCGGCCGTCGGCAGGAAGATCCCCGGCGGGACCGACCGTCCGTCGTCGTCCAGCACGCGCACGAGGAGCTCGCACTCGGTGACGCGCCCCAGCGCCGTGTCGAGGATGGGCTGGCGGTAGGGGACGAGGCGGCCGCCGTCGAGCGTCTCGCGCAGCCGCTGCGTCCACGACGCGCGCACCCGGCGCTCGGCCACCTCGACGTCGGCCGGGGCGTGCACGACGAGCTGGTCGCGCCCCTGGTCCTTGGCCGCGTAGAGCGCGGCGTCGGCGGCGAGCATCACGTCCTCGTGCAGCGCGCCGTGGGAGAACGACGCGATCCCGGCGCTGCAGGTGATGGTGACGCGGCGGCTGCCGACGACCATCACCCGCTCGCGGATCGTGCGCAGCAGCTGCTCGGTGATGTGGCGCGCGTCCTCGGCCGAGGTCTGCGGGAGGATCACCGCGAACTCGTCGCCGCCCAGGCGCGCGATGATGTCGGTGGCGCGCAGCCGCGAGCGCAGGACGGTGGCCACGCGGCGCAGCAGGTCGTCGCCGCTGCTGTGCCCGAGCGTGTCGTTGACGTCCTTGAGGCAGTCGATGTCCAGGAGCAGGAGCGCCCCGCCCGTGCCGTGGCGCGCCGCCAGCGCGACCTCGCGCCCGAAGTGCTCCTCGAAGCTGCGGCGGTTGGTGAGCCCGGTGAGGACGTCGTGCTCGGCCAGGCGCCGCAGCTGCTCCTCGGTCTCCTTGCGCTCGGTCACGTCGCGGATCGCGCTCATCACGAGCAGGCCCTGGTCGGTCTCCAGGGGGCTCAGGCTGACCTCGATCGGGAACTCGCTGCCGTCCTTGCGCCGGCCGCGCATCTCCATGTCGCGGCCCATGACCCGGGTGGTCGCCGCGCGCATGTACCCCTTCTGGTGGTGGCGGTGGCGGGCCCGGACGTCCGCCGGCATCAGCTCGTCGACGCGCTGGCCGATCAGCTCGTCGCGGCGGAAGCCGAAGAGCCGCTCGGTCTGGGCGTTGACGAGCGCGATGTGCCCGCGGGCATCGACGATGACCATGGCGTCGGGCGCCGACTCCAGGAGCGCGCGGAACTTGCGTTCCGACCCCGACAGCAGCCGGTCGCGACGCATCAGCCGGGCGGCCGCGCGGTAGTACCAGCGGCTGACCGTGTAGACGACCCAGCGCACGATCTCGCCCAGCGTCGCCATCAGCGGCGCCGGCGTGGGGGGTGAGCGATGCGCCCGGCGTCCGACACGCGGGTTCCCTCCTCCAGTGGGCGCCTTGCATCATGGCCGGTCCGGACGCGGACGGTGACCGGACGTTCGTCCAGGGCGTCAGGCGGCCGGGAGCAGGGGCTCCGCGAGCTGCGCCTCGTCGGCACCCGGGCCGGGGCGCACGCGCAGTTCCCGCGCGCGGAGGACGTCACCGCAGTGCCCGCAGACGAGCCGCGGGTCGGCGTCATGGCCGCACGTGGTGTGGACGTGGACCCGCGGCGGCCCGCCGGGGGGCGCGGCGTGGCGGTCGCCCCACTGCATCAGCGTGATGAGCACGGGCGCCGCGTCGAGCCCCTTGGCCGTCGGCACGTATTCGGGGACGTCGCCGGACGTGCGGCGCTCGACGACGCCGTGCTCGACCAGGGTCTGCAGCCGGTCGCTGAGGATGTTCGTGGCCACCCCCGTGTTGCGCTGGATGTCCTTGAACCGCCGGCGCCCGAGCAGCAGCTCGCGCAGGACGAGCAGCGTCCAGCGTTCGCCGATGATCGACAGCGCACCGGCGACCGAGCAGTTCTGGCCTTCGAACGGGCGGTAGGGCACGAGGCGAGCGTAGCGCCTGCACTTGCATTTGCCAGCGCCCCGCTACGCTGCGGCGGGTCCGCTTGCAGAATGCAACCATAGGAGGGCGTCGTGGAACGTCGCTGGCAGGTCCTGGTCGTGGTCTCCGTGGCTGTCTTCATGGCGAGCCTCGACCTCTTCATCGTCAACATCGCCTTTCCGGAGATCCGGCGGGAGTTCGCCGGGACGGCGATCGCCGAGCTGTCCTGGGTGCTCAACGCGTACGCGATCGTCTTCGCCGCGCTGCTCGTCCCGGCCGGCCGGCTGGCCGACCGCGTCGGCCGGCGCCGCGGCTTCCTGACCGGCCTCGTGCTCTTCCTCGCCGGCTCGGCGCTGTGCGGCGCCGCGCCGTCGGTGGAGACGCTCGTGGCCGCGCGCGTGCTGCAGGCCACCGGCGCGGCGCTGCTGCTGCCGACGTCCCTCGCGCTCCTGCTGCCCGAGTTCCCGCCGGCGCAGCGCGCCGCCGCCATCGGGGTTTGGGCGGCGGTCGGCGGCATCGCGGCGGCGGCGGGCCCGCCGATCGGCGGCCTGCTCGTCGAGCTGGACTGGCGGCTCGTGTTCCTCGTCAACCTGCCCGTGGGCCTGCTGGCCGGGGCGTTCGCGGTGCGCGTGCTGCGCGAGAGCCGCGAGCCCGCCGCGGGGCGGCTGCCCGACCTCGTCGGGACCGTGCTCCTGGCGGCCGGGATCGGCGTCGTGACGCTCGGCCTCGTCGAGGCGCCGGACCGGGGGTGGGGCTCGGGCGCCACGCTCGCCGCGCTCGCCGCCGGCGCGGCGCTGCTGGCCGCGTTCCTGGCCCGCAGCGCGCGCCACCCGGCGCCGGTGGTGGAGCTCGACATGCTGCGGGTCCGCTCGTTCGCCATGGCGAGCCTGGCCGCCGTGCTCTTCTCCGCGGCGTTCGGCGCGATGCTGCTCGCCAACGTCCTGTTCATGACCGGGGTGTGGGGCGACACCGTGCTCGAGGCCGGGCTCTCGCTGTCGGCCGGACCGGTCATGGCCGCGGTGACGGCTGTCCTGGCGGGGCGGGCGGCGGCCCGCGTCGGGCAGCACGCGCTCACCGGGACCGGCTGCCTGCTCTTCGCGGCGGGCAGCGCCTGGTGGCTGTGGCAGCTGGACGCGTCGGCGGGCTACGCCGGCGGCATGCTCCCCGGGCTCCTGATCACTGGCGTCGGCGTCGGGCTCACGCTGCCGTCGCTCTCCAGTGCGGCGGCCTCGTCGCTGCCGGCCGGGCGGTTCGCCACGGGCGCGGCGGTCCTGACCATGGCCCGCCAGTTGGGCACGGTGCTCGGCGTGGCGGTCCTCGTGGCGCTGATCGGCACCCCGGGCGCGGACGCCGCCCCGTTCGAGGACGGCTACGCGTTGATGGTGTTGGCGGCGACCCTGGGCGCCGGCGCCGGCTTCGCGATCGGCCCGTTGGGAGCACCGGCCCCGTCGCCGTCCCCCGCGCCGCAGCCCGTCGCGGCCTGACGATCCGGTGCACGGGGAAGCCTGGCTTCCCCGTGCACGCCGGGTCAGGGGCCGTCGAGGGCGCCGCGCAGCTCCTCCCAGAGCTCGGCGTAGGCGACGGCGGCGCGGTCGCGCGGGCGGCGCGCGACCACGGGCTCGCGGTCCAGGCCCATGAGCTCCACCGAGGAGGCCGACGGAATCCCGGCGCGGGCCATGCCCGGGAATGTGTGGGGCAGGCTCTCGGTCAGCTCGCGGTGCAGCCGCTTGCGCCGGTCGATCATCGACAGGAACGCGAGGATCTGGGGGGCGGCGGACCCCTGCCGCTGCAGGAAGGCGTGGAGCTGCTCGAGCGTGCGCACCGACAGGGTGGACGGCACGAGCGGGACGAGCAGGACGTCGGCCGCCGCGAAGACGCTCTCGGACACGAGCGAGATCGACGGCGCGCAGTCGACGATCGCCAGGTCGTAGTCGTCGGCCAGCGCACCGAGGACCCGGCCGATGCCCTCCTCGGGGCGCGGCTCGCGATCGAGCACGAGGTCGAGGTGGCGGTAGGAGAAGTCGGCCGGCAGGAGGTCCAGCCCCTCCAGATCGGTGCCCTTGAGCGCGGACGCCGGGTCGCGCGTGCCGCGCACGAGCTTGCGCCCGCCGCCCTTGACCTTCGGCTTGATGCGCAGCAGGAACGACGCGGAGCCCTGCGGGTCGAGGTCCCACAGCAGCGTGCGCCGGCCCGCCAGCGCGGCGAGCGCCGCGACGTTGACCGCGGCCGACGTCTTGCCCACGCCGCCCTTGATGGAGTATGTCGCGACGATCTTCACGCCAGCGCCTGGAACGTCGCGCGCACCAGCCGGCGCTGCGGCTTGGCCGCGAACGGCGCGAAGCGCTCGCCGAATGCGGCGCGCGCGGCCGCCTGGTCGCTGTGCAGCGCCTCGACGACCAGCCCGAGCGCCATGAGCGCCGCCGGGCCGCTGCTGCGGCGGGCCAGGTCGCGGCCCGCGTCCTCCAGCAGGCCGGCCTGCACGGCGCGGTCCTGGAAGCGCCCGAGGACGTCCTGCAGGTCCTTGAGCGTGGCGACCATCGGCTGCACGACGTCCTTGGGGAAGAGCCCGCCGAAGAGCTCGAGCAGGTAGCGCAGCTCCTTGCCACGCTTGCGCAGGTCGTGCAGCGCCTCGTCGGGGCTGTCGTCGTCGATGGCCTGCCCGTCGCGGACCATGCGCCGGTACACCGCGCGGATGCGGTCGGCGGCGACCACCTCGACCGGCAGGGCGGCGCGCGGGCGCGCCGGGTCGCCCTGCGCCGCCGGCGGCGCGGCGGCGAGCTCGCGCCACGACGCGAGCGCCGCGGCGAAGCGCCTGCCCCGCAGCGTCGCGCGCAGGTCCTGCACCGCGGCGGCGCGGCGCACGTGCAGCAGGTCGCGCAGCGGCGCGAGATCGGCCCGCCGGTGCCCGGGCACCATGTCCGCGAGCTCGTCGAAGTCGTGCAGCTGCACGTCGAGGTCGCGGACCGGGCCCGTGGCGGCCTGCACCCACTTGAGCTCGGTGCGCACGTGGTCGCGCGCCGCCGGGTCCAGGACGCCGCGCAGCTCGCGCAGCACCGAGCGCGCCCGCCGGACCGCGACGCGCAGGTCGTGCAGGAACTCGATGTCGAGGTCGTCGATCGTCCCGGGCACGTTGGCCGCGGCGATGTCGGCGAGGCGCCCGAGCAGCACCCCGGCCGCCACGTCGGCCCGCGACCCGGGCTCGAGCGCCACGCGCACCTTGGACGACGTCCCCGCGGGGTCGCGACCGACCGCGCGCGCCGCCTCGTCGAAGAGCGGCGGCGCCTGCCCGCCGACCACGCCGTCGAGCGCGGCCATGGCGCGGCGGTAGGCCTTGTCGTAGCCGAGCACACCGCGGACGTGCAGCCGTGGCGCGAGGGCCGCCCGCGTGCCGTCGTCGCCCAGCGCCTCGGGCCACTCGGCCGTCAGCCGCACCACGACCTTCTCGTCGGCGTTGCGCACCACGAGGTCCTGCTCGCGGCTGCGGACCCGGACCACCGGCAGCAGCGCGCGGACCCCGCAGGCGGCGCGGGCCTCGTCGTCCAGCGCCGGCGCTGCGTCCGCGCCGGCCGGGCGGGCGACCGTCAGGCCGGCCTTGCGCAGGCGCCCGTCGAAGGTGTCGAGCAACACCCGGTCGTGGCGCCGGGCGCCGGCCGGCTGCGCGCCCAGGCGCTCGGCGAGCATCGCGGTCGCGGCAGCGAGGTCGGGGGCGTCGGCGAGGAGCAGCTCGGCGACGGGCGGCGGCACGCCGCGCAGTCTTCCAGCTGGCGAGTGGTCCTGGCCGAGTCGGCCCAGGACCACGACGATGACGACCGCGAGGACAACCCGCGCGACCACTCCGCGGCCACGAGCGGCATCGCCAAGCGCGACGAGGCCTGCGGACCGGCGTGTCGGCCCGGGGCGAGAGGGACCCGGGCGACCGGACCGGCGTCACCGAGCGGCGGTAGCGATCGGCGCGCCGAGCAGCACGTCCGGGATCCCGAAGGCGTCCACGAGGCGCTCGGCGTCCGGGCGCAGCTCGAAGCACAGCCGGCCGATGGCCTGGGTGAAGGCCTTGGCGCGCGCCGGGGTCATGCGGCCGTGCTCGAGGAACCAGCCGCGCTGCTCGTGGATGGTGGAGACCGCGTAGAGGTCGCACAGGCGGTCGAGCACCGTCGCGAGCTCCGGGGTGGCGCAACGGGCGACCGCCGCGCTGAAGTGCTCGAGCAGGACGCGGTCGAGGTGGGCGCGCCCGGCCTCGACGACGTGGTCCTGCACCGATTGGAAGACGGCGAATGCGTCGTGGCCCTCGTCCGTCCAGCGCTTGAGGCGCCGCGCTGCGCTGCTGGTGATGTGCTCCTCGCGCCAGCGCAGCAGGGCCAGCTGGTAGTCGCGCTCGCGCGGGTCGGCCGACTCCTCCGTGCCGGGGATGAAGTCGACGACGATCTGGCTGAGCTGGCGGGCGAACGAGCGCTCGAGGATCGTCTCGACGACCTGGCTGGTCACGAAACCCACCATGCCGACGGCGTCGAGCTCCTCGAACTGGTCCTTGTAGTCGGTGAGCAGGCTCTTGGCGACCAGCTGCATGAGGACGGTGTTGTCGCCCTCGAACGTCGTGAAGATGTCGCTGTCGGCCTTGAGCGCGGCGAACCGGTTCTCGGCGAGGTACCCCGCGCCGCCGCAGGCCTCCCGGCACTCCTGGATCGTCTGCGTCGCGTGCCAGGTCGCCGCCGCCTTCAGCCCGGCGGCGAGCGACTCGAGCTGGCGCTGCTCGCGCTCGGGCGGGTCGTCCGCGGTGAAGGAGGCGTGCGCCATGCGCGTCAGCTGCTCCTGGGCGAAGTGCAGCGCGTACGTGCGGGCCAGCAGCGGCAGCAGGCGGCGCTGGTGGGTGCGGTAGTCGAGCAGCAGCGACTCCTCGCCGCCCTGCGGCGGGCCGAACTGCCGGCGCCGGTTGGCGTAGCGCACGGCGATCGCCAGCGCGTTCTTCGACGCGCTGAGGCCCGCGGCCCCGACGCACACGCGCCCCATGACGAGCGTCCCGAGCATCGTGAAGAAGCGCCGGCCGGGGTTCTCGATCGCGCTGACGTAGCGCCCGTCGGGCGTGATCTGCGCGTAGCGGTCGAGCAGATGGTCGACCGGCACCCGCACGTCGTCGAACCACAGGCGGCCGTTGTCGACGCCCTCGAGCCCGAGCTTCTCGCCGCAGTCCTCGTGGCCGACGCCGGGCAGCAGCGCACCGGAGGTGTCGCGCAGCGGCACGACGACGCAGTGCACCCCTCGGCCCTCCCCGTCGACGACCAGCTGGCAGAAGACCGCAGCCATGCGGCCGTGCAGCGCGTTGCCGATGTAGTCCTTGCGCGACGCGTCGTCCGGGGTGCGCACCACCAGCTCGCGGGTGGCGTGCTCGTAGGTCGCCGTCGTGCCGACCGACTGCACGTCGGAGCCGTGGCCCGTCTCCGTCATCGCGAAGCACCCCGGCAGCCGCAGCGTGGCGATGTCGCGCAGCCAGCGGTCGTGGTGGCGCTTGGTGCCGAGGTTCAGCACCGCGCCGCCGAACAGGCCGAACTGCACGCCGATCTTGACAGTGAGGGAGAGGTCGCCGTGCGCCGTGGTCTCGAACGCCGCGATCGCGGCGCCGGGGTTGCCGGCGCCGCCGTAGTCGACGGGGTACTGCAGCGCGGTGCCGCCCTGGTCGGCGAGCTCCTCG
>DASPKC010000360.1:0-10433 GCA_035628295.1 Baekduia sp. | reverse complement strand
TCGGGCTCGCCGCTGTGTCGGATCCAGTGGTTGAGCCGGCGGCGCTTGTCCTCCATGGCGTCGGGCCGGGTGTCGGCCGAGCCGGTCGGCGGCAGCGTGCCGAGCAGCACGCGCAGCCCCGCGGCCTTCATGCGGCTGATGCCCTGACGCCAGCCGGCGATGAGCTCGGGCACCCCGGCCGAGGGGCGCTGGGCGATGTCGTTGAGGCCCTCGAGCCAGATCACCGTCGTCACGCCCGACTGGTCCAGCACGTCGGCCTTCAGCCGATTGAGCGCCGAGGGCCCGTAGGTCGGCGAGCTGTCGCGCAGGACGCGGTTGCCGGTCATCCCCGAGTTGAGGACCGAGAGCTCGCGGCGGGCGGCGCGCAGGCGCCGCGCCAGGACGTCGGTGTAGCGGGCGTCGGCGTCGATGCCGTCCTTCGTCTCGGGCACGCCGGTCAGGGCGCCGTCGTAGCCGTCGGTGACCGAGTCGCCCAGGGCCAGCACCGCGCCGGCCGACGCGGGCTGCAGGGCGTCCACGCCGACCACGAACGGCCGGCCCGTCGTGCGCTCGGTGAACGACGCGCCCGACTCCTCCCCCGCCCGGTCGCCGGTGCCGTCCGGCGTCAGGTACGAGGTCTGGCGCGCGCTGAAGTGCTCGGTGGGCTTGCCGACGTCGCCCGGCACGAACACGTCGACGGCCAGCGACTGAAACGGCGGGAACTCGAGCGCCACCGCGTCGCTGACGAGCTCCTTGCCGGGCGCCAGCGTCACGCTGCGCTGCCCGCCGAAGCGCACCTCGGTCGCCGTGCCCGGCACGAGCATCGCGCCGGCCTGGCGGCGGGCGACGGTCACCCGGCCGAACGTCACGGGGACCGCGCCGTAGCGGTTGCTCAGGCGCACGCGCAGCGTCGAGCCGCCGGAGGTCGGCGTGAGGATCGCGCGCGTGGTGTCGTTGCGCGTCGAGGTCTTCTCGTTGAAGGATCCGTCGACCCGGTCGCCCACGCCGGTGCCGCGCGACGCGTCGGTGGCCGGCGCTGACCAGACCCCCACCCAGTGGGTGTCGCTGCAGCGCGGCGCCGCGGCCGCGGCCGGCCCCGCCGTCGTGAGCGCGCACGCGGCGACGGCGGCCGCCGCCAGGGCGCGGCGGGGGCTCACCGCCCGGCGCCGAGGTCGAAGTCGCGCGCCAGCGCGCGCCGCACCACGTCCGCCGCCAGGCGGCCGCCCACGGCGTTGAGGTGCGCGCCGTCCGGGTCGCGGACCACCTGCGTGCGCCCGTCGACGTCCATGGCCGAGCGGAAGCGGAAGCCCGGCGTCAGCGTCGCGGCGAGGTCGATCACGCGGACCTGGTCGCCGAACGCGCCGGCCGCCACCTCGATCGTCGTGTTCACCACGCGGATCATGCGGTTGCGCTCGCCGTCGCTGCTGGCGGGGATGAGCAGCCAGTAGACGCGCCCGCGGCCGCCGCGGCGGTAGGCCTCCATCATCGACCGCACGCGGGTGGCGTACTCGGCCGCCCAGCGCGCGTCGCAGCACTCCACGGTGCCGGCCGGCGTCTTCATCGGGAAGCCCTCGTTGGCGCCGAGCAGCACGACGGTCGCGTCGGCCTGGTCGCGCTTGGCCTGCACGCCCGCGTAGCGCCCCCAGTCCAGGAGGTCGGGCTTGGAGATCCCGGTGCCGAACTTCGGGTCGCGCCGGGTGCGCACCCCGGCCGGCGTCAGCGCGCGCGCCAGCTCGGCGTCCATCGGCTGCGACATCGAGTCGCCCGTGACCAGCAGCGACCGCAGCGCGGGCTTGCGCGCGGCGGCCAGCCCGAGCGACCGCGGGTCGAAGGCACCCGGGTCCACGCGCGTGGCGCCGGCGGCCGCGGGCGCGGTGAAGCTGCCGTCCTCGGAGCCGAGGTCCTCGTCGGGCGACAGCCAGCCGGTCATCTGGTCCACGGCGGAGGAGAACGGCAGCTGGTCGGCGATCCAGCCGGCGGGGTGGCCGACGGCCAGCACGACGGTGCGCTCCAGGCCTTGGTCGAGCTTCTCGCCCTGGCGGCGGATGCCGTCGCCGTCGCAGACCACCAGGACGGCCAGCGCCGCCAGCACGGTGGCGATCGCCTGGCGGGCGGTCAGCCGGTGACTGCCCGGGAGATGGTCGTCGGCCGTCGGCACGTGCGTGGCCGGCGCCTTGGGCGGCGTCGGCGGAGCGGGCTCGGGCGGCGGGGCGATGGCGGACACGAGCTCCCCCTTAGAACTGGAAGTAGATGAAGGGCGGGACGCCCTGGGACGGGATGGTCGCCGCGACGACCAGGATGGTCGCGGCCAGCCCGGCGCTGAGCGCCGGGACCGGCAGGGCGGCGAGCCGCAGGCGCAGGCGGCGGGCGGGCGCCGTCGGCAGCGAGTGGCTGAGGATCACGCCGAAGGTCATCAGCACCACGACGGGCTCCCACAGGGTCGCCGGGCCGGCGGCCGCGAGCTGGCTGAACAGCGCGAGCTGCAGGTCGAAGTCCGGCGTGCGGAACGGCACGGCCGACAGCGCGAAGAAGCTCACCACCGCCGTCGTGGCCAGCCAGCCGGGCGGGCGCCACGTGACGCGGTCGCCGGCGAGCCGCTCCACCACCATCCACGTGCCGTGCATGGCGCCGAACACGACGAAGCCCCAGGTGGCGCCGTGCCAGATGCCGACGACGACCATCATGAGCCACAGGTTCAGCGCGCCGCGGGCGGGGCCCTTGCGGTTGCCGCCCAGCGGCACGTAGACGTAGTCGCGCACGAACCGCGAGAGCGTGATGTGCCAGCGCCGCCACAGGTCCCCGATGCTGCGCGCGCCGAACGGGCGGTCGAAGTTCTGCGGGAACGTCAGGCCCATCAGCAGCGCGATCCCGATGGCCATGTCGGTGTAGCCGGAGAAGTCGCAGTACACCTGCACGGCGTAGGCGTAGAGGGCGAGCATCACGTCGGCCCCGGCGAACGCCTCGGGCACCGCGAAGACCGGATCGACCACCTCACGGGCCAGCGTGTCGGCCACCACGACCTTCTTGAACAGGCCGAGGACGATCAGGATCATCGCCGCGCCGACGGCGACCCGCCTGGGGTCGCGCGGGGCGCGCAGCTGGGGCAGGAACTCCGAGGCCCGCACGATCGGGCCGGCCACCAGGTGCGGGAAGAAGCTGATGTACAGCGAGAGGTCCAGCAGCGTCGGCGGCTCGAGCTGGCGGCGGTGCACGTCGACCACGTAGCTGATGGCGTGGAAGGTGATGAACGAGATGCCGATCGGCAGCGCGATGGCGAAGACCGGCAGCGGGGCGCCGAGGCCGACGCCCTCCATCGCCGCGTCGACCTGCTCGACGAAGAAGCCGTAGTACTTGAAGACCCCGAGCGTGAGGAGGTCGAGGACGACCGCCGTGCGCACCAGCAGCTTGCGCCGGCGGTCGTCGTCGGATGCGTGGATGGCCTTCGCGAAGACGTGGTTGCCGACCGTCAGGCCGGCCAGCAGGAAGCTGAACCTCCAGTCCGCCGTGGCGTAGAAGACGTAGCTCGCCACGAGCAGGAACCACTTCCACGTCCCCCGGCGGCGCATGAGCATCCAGCTCGCCGGGAGCACGATCGCGAAGAAGATCGCGAAGGTGATCGTCGGGAAGACCACGGACCGGCCCTGGGTCTAGGTGAACTGCGTGTAGTCGTGGTTGATGCGCGCGCGGCCCTTGCGGCAGCTGACCTTCGCGTCGAACTGCGTCTTGATCGAGTTGAAGCGGCGCTCGGAGCAGGAGTAGCCCAGCACCTTCGAGGTGCAGCGGCCCTTCTTGCCGGGCGACGGCGCGGCGACGCGGCAGCGGTAGTAGGCCTTGAGCAGCTTGTGGCCGGTGCCGCACGATGCGCCGCCGCTGACGCGCAGCGAGCGGGTGTACGTGGGCAGCGACTTGCCGCTGCGGTGGTACTCCTCGTCGGCCGTGAGCTTGCACGACGCGGCGAAGGCACCGGACGGCACGAGGGCCGGCACGGCGACGACGGTGGCGGCGAGCGCCAGGGACTTCATGCGATGGGTCATGGCGTGGGTGCTGGGTGGTGGGTGGCTGGGTGGGTCGGTCAGGAGCCGCCGGCCGGCGCGGCCTTGCGGATCGCGGCGATGATCGCCTTGGCGGCCATCCGCTGGCCGGCGAGCGAGAAGTGCAGTCCGTCGGGGTCGCGCACGCGCTGGCCCCCGATGTCGTCGCGGTACGTCGGGCCGAAGAGCTTGTGCAGGTCCACGAGCTCGATCTGCGGTCGCGCGGCGGCCAGCCGGCGGATCGCGTCGTTGACCGCCCCCATCGGCTCGACCAGGTCGGTGCGCCGCGTCGGCGGCAGCAGCGACCAGACGATCGTCCCGCGCCCGCCGCGGCCGTAGGCGTCGGCCATCGTCTCCAGGCGCGACAGGTACTCCACGCGCCACGCCTCGCCGCAGCACTCGACCTTCTCGCCGGCCGGGTTGGTCATCGGGAAGCCGTCGTTGCCGCCCAGCAGCACGACCGTGACCGCGGGCTTGTGGTTGGTGGCCTGCTGGCGCGCGAAGGTCGTCCACGGGGTGTCCAGCGGCTTGCTGACGCCGGTCCCCGGCCGGGTCTGGCCGATCACGCGGAAGCGCTTCTTGAGCTGCTGGCCGAGGATCGTGTCGATCCCCTGGATCATCGAGTCGCCGGTGACGAGCATGACCGGGCGGCTGCCGGCGGGCACGTCGCGCCCCACGCCGACCTTCTGGTGGCGGTGGGTGCCGGCGACGACGAGGTCGATGTCGACGATGCCGACGCCCGCGCCGGCGTTGCGGCTGAGCGACAGCGCCTTCTGGCCGGGCGCGAAGCGCAGCGACGAGCACTGCCGGCGCGCCTTGGCGCGCGCGACGCAGACGCGGACCGGCAGGTCGCCGAGCTGCCAGCGGTCCTTGAGCGTGATCGGGATGCGCGCGCCGGGCTCGACGCGCGTCGGCGCCGTGATCCGGATGCGGTCGCGGCACTCGGGCGTGCGCGCCTCGTTGGTGGCCTCGATGGTGCGCCCGTCGGTGGTCTTGGCCTGCGCGCGCAGGCGCCGCACGGTGCGGTCGCAGCGCCACGGGATCGCGGGGATCGAGGCCATGCCCTGCGGTCCGCCGGCCGCCGGCGGCCTGGCCGAGCCGGTGCCCAGCTCGACGGGGGCGCCCTCGACGTCCTCGAAGAACGTGACGGTGGAGTTGACCGGCGCGATCATCGCCAGGTCGATGTGGCCGCGGGCGACGTTGACGCCCAGCAGCACGGGGGCCTCGTCGGCCGCGGGCGCGGCGGCCACCGGCCGCAGCACGGCCCCGAGCGCCAGCGCCAGCACCACGACGGCGCCCACCCGGAGCGCCCTGGTCTTGTCCCGTCGGTGCGCGTCGCCATCCGGGCGACCGCGCCAGGTCCCTGCCTGCATCAACTGCTTCCCCCTTCGAGCCTCCAGCAGCGGTCGCCGAGGGTAGACAGCCGTCCGGACCGATGCGGAGGTGCCTGGACGGATGTCCGATGGCGCGGTCGGACACCGGCGCGCAGGGGACGGTGGCGCCGAGCGTCCCGTAGTACCCCCGGGACGGGGCAGTGCGGGACGCTCAGCGCTGGATCAGGGCCGGCGCAGGGATGCGAGCCGCGCCCGTCCGTCGCTGACCCAGCGCACCCGGTGACCGGCGATGCGTTGCAGCGAGCGCGGCGCCACCGCCTCGCCGGCGTCGAGGACCTCGTGCGCCCGCGTGCGACGCGGCAGCAGGCGGTGGACCGCCCACCGCAGCGGCGCCCGGTCGTCGACGACGAACGCCGCGACGCCGGTCGTCGCGACCAGGAGGGCCGGGAGCGCTGGCTCCCACGCGGACCGGTCGCGGAGGTTCGGTACGAAGAAGGTGTGAGCGGCCACCCGCCGGCGGCCAACCACGTCATGGGTCTCGACGGCGATGCTGACATCGCCGGTGTCCTTGTCGAACGAGCGCTTGGTCACGACGACGGCGTAGCGGCCCGCGACGGCCGCCTGCAGCGGGCCGCTGGTCCCGGAGCTCGACGGCACCGGCGCCCCGATCCGCCAGCGGCGGCCCGGCGGGCGAGAGGGAAGAGCGGCATCGCCGCCAGCACGGTGGCGGCGCATCGTCGGAGACCCATGCCGGAACAACGTCTCCCACCGCTGCGAGTTGCCCACGCGGGCGCCGCCCGGCGCGTCCCTTCCATCGAGTGGCGTGTTGACCCCGAGATATCGAGGATGCACGCCACTCGATGCCTGGGCGGGGCTCCGGGGCGCGGCCTGATGTCGACGCCGCCCGTCCGACCTGGGACGGTAGGCGCCATGCGCCAGCTGAGTGCGATGGACGCCCAGTTCTTCGCGATCGAGAACGACCGCAACTACGGGCACGTCGGGTCGGTGGCGATCCTCGACCCGGCGACGGCCCCCGGCGGGCGCTTCGACGCCGAGCGGCTGAAGGAGCTCATCGCCCGGCGCCTGCACCTGGTGCCGCCGTTCACCTGGCGCCTGCAGGAGGTCCCGCTCGGCCTGGACTGGCCGTACTGGGTCGAGGACGAGCACTTCGACCTGGACTTCCACGTCCGTGAGCTCGCCCTGCCCGCGCCAGGGTCCATGGCGCAGCTCGTGGAGCAGACCGGCCGGATCTACTCCCGGCGCCTGGACCGTGCGCGGCCGCTGTGGGAGCTGTACGTCGTGCACGGCCTGGAAGGC
Organism: Baekduia sp.; assembly: GCA_035628295.1. Taxonomy (GTDB): domain Bacteria; phylum Actinomycetota; class Thermoleophilia; order Solirubrobacterales; family Solirubrobacteraceae; genus Baekduia. The sequence goes on along the minus strand of DASPKC010000360.1, from coordinate 3,772 downwards.
GGCCGGATGGCGCTGGTCTCCAAGGTGCACCACGCCGCGGTCGACGGGATGTCCGGCGGCGAGATCCTCGCCATGCTCTACGACCTCACCCCCGAGCCGCGCGACGTCGGCCCCGCGGACGGCGTGCCGACGGCCGCCGCGCCGGGCGCCCTGGAGCTCGTGGGACGGGCCGCCGCGGTGCTCCCCCGGGCGCCGCGCAACGTCGCCGCGCGCGCCGCCCGGCTGCTGCCCCACCTCGACGCCGGCCTGTCGGCGCTCGGCGCCCCCGGCACCACGGCGGCCAGCCGCGTGCTGTCGCGCGCGCGGGCGGCGGTGTCGCGCGGCGACGCGCCCGCGGTCCTCGAGCGCCCGCCCGTCCGCCCGCCGCGCGGCGCCTACGACGGACGCGTCTCGCCGCACCGGATCTTCGGCCTGGGCTCGCTGCCGCTGACGGAGGTCAAGCGCGTCAAGGACCACTTCGGCGTCAAGGTCAACGACGTCGTCACGAGCCTCGTGGCGGGCGCGGCGCGCGAGCACCTCCTGCGCCACGACGCGCTGCCCGACCGTCCCCTGGTCGCGCAGATCCCGGTGTCGGTGCGCACCGACGCCGAGCGCGGGACGTTCGGCAACCAGATCTCCGTGATGCTCGTCGCGATCCCGACGGACGTCGGGGACCCGGTGCAGCGGCTGCGCGCGACCGCCGCGACGATGCGCAGCGCCAAGGAGCGCCACAACGCCCTGCCGGCCAAGGCGCTGCAGGACCTCACCACGTTCCTGCCGGCGGCGCTGCACGCCCGGGCGGCGCGGCGGATGGTCGAGCTCTCGCCGCGCCTGGGCCTGCGCCCGCCCTTCAACATCATCGTCTCCAACGTGCCGGGCCCGCCGGTCGACATCTACGTGGCCGGCGCCCGGCTCGAGGCGCTGCATCCCCTGTCGATCATCACCGACGGGGCCGGCATCAACGTCACGGTGATGAGCTACCGCGACGCCATCGACGTCGGTATCACCGCCGACCGCGAGCAGACCCCCGACGTGCAGACGCTCGTCGAGGGCATGCGCGCGGAGCTCGACGCCCTGGGCGCCGCTACAGGCCCATCGACCGGCCGATGAGCTCCTTCATGATCTCGTTGGTGCCGGCGTAGATCCGGTTGACGCGGGCGTCGGCCCAGAGCTCGCTGATCTTGTACTCGGTGGTGTAGCCGTAGCCGCCGAAGAGCTGCACGCAGTGGTCGGTGACCTCGGAGAGCAGGTCGGTCGTCCAGTACTTGGCCATCGCGGCCTCCGGGACGGTGCAGGTGCCCTGCACGTAGCGCTCGATCGTGCGGTCCACGAAGCAGCGCGAGACCTCGATCTTCGTCTTGAGCTCGGCCAGCACGAAGCGCGAGTTCTGGAACGAGCCGATCGGCCGGCCGAACGCCTTGCGCTCCTTGACGTACTCCAGCGTCATCGCCAGCGCCGACTCGGCGGCGGCCATCGAGCTGACGGCCAGGCCCAGGCGCTCGGGGATCAGGTGCGCCATGAGCTGGCCGAAGCCGGTGCCCTCCGCGCCGAGGATGTTCTCGGCGGGGATGCGGCAGTCGTTGAAGAACAGCTCGGCCGTGTCGTTGGCGTGCTGGCCGCGCTTGTGGATCTGCTTGCCGCGCTCGAAGCCCGGCATGCCGCGCTCGATGACGCACATCGACAGGCCCTTGTGCGGGTCGTCGCCCGTGCGGATCGCGGTCACGACGAGGTCGGCGTTGATGCCGTTGGAGATGAACGTCTTCGCGCCGTTGATGACGTAGTCGCCACCGTCGCGCTTGGCGCGCGTGGCGATCGCCGAGAGATCGGATCCGGTGCCGGGCTCGGTCATCGCCAGGGCCAGGATGAGCTCGCCGGAGGCGATGCCGGGGAACCAGCGGTCCTTCTGCTCGTCGTTGGCGGCGGCGAGGAGGTAGGGCAGCCCGAGGTCGTTGTGGACGGTCGGCCCCATCCACGAGGACTGCACGCCGGCGTAGGCGGCCTCCTCGGCCAGCACGGCGTTGAAGCGCCAGTCGTCGATCCCCGAGCCGCCGTGCTCCTCGGGCACCGCCATGGCCAGGAAGCCGAACTCGGCCGCCTTGGTGAAGAGCTCGCGGGAGACGATGTGCGCCTCCTGCCAGGCCTCGTGGTGCGGGACGACCTCCGCCTGCAGGAAGCGGCGGAAGCTCTCGCGGTAGTCGTCGTGCTCGTCCTCGAAGAGGCTGCGGCGGGTGCCGGGTGCGGGGGTCGTGGCGCTCATGAGGGGGCGAAGTGTGACGGAGGCGTCACGGTCGTGCGCCGCCGCTGGGCGCTCAGGCGCCGACGTAGGCGGCCAGGTGCTCGCCGGTGAGCGTGCGGCGCGCGGCCACTAGCTCCGCCGGCGTGCCCTCGAACACGACGCGGCCGCCGTCGTGGCCGGCACCCGGACCGAGGTCGATGATCCAGTCGGCGTGCGCCATTACCGCCTGGTGGTGCTCGATGACAACGACCGACCCACCGGCGTCGACGAGCCGGTCGAGCAGGCGCAGCAGCTGCTCGACGTCGGCGAGGTGCAGGCCGCTGGTCGGCTCGTCGAGGACGTGGACGGCGCCCTCCTCGCCCATGCGCGTCGCCAGCTTCAGCCGCTGGCGCTCGCCCCCGGACAGGGTGGTCAGCGGCTGGCCCAGCGTGAGGTAGCCGAGCCCGACGTCCTCCAGGCGCGCGAGGATCCTGTGCGCGGCCGGCGTGCGCGCCTCCCCGGCGCCGAGGAACCGCTCGGCCTCGCTGACCGACATGGCGAGGACCTCGCTGATGTCGCGGCCGCCGAGGTGGTGCTCGAGCACCGACGCCTCGAAGCGCTTGCCGTCACAGTCCTCGCAGGTCGTGGCGACGCCGGCCATCATCGCCAGGTCGGTGAAGACGACGCCGGCGCCGTTGCACGTCGGGCAGGCGCCCTCGGAGTTGGCGCTGAACAGCGCCGGCTTGACGCCGTTGGCCTTGGCGAACGCCTTGCGGATCGGGTCCAGCAGCCCCGTGTACGTCGCCGGGTTGCTGCGCCGCGAGCCCTTGATCGCGGTCTGGTCCACCGCCACGACGCCGTCGCGGCCCGCCACGGAGCCGTGGATCAGCGAGCTCTTGCCCGAGCCCGCCACGCCGGTCACCACGACCAGCACGCCCAGCGGGATGTCGACGTCGACGTCCTGCAGGTTGTTCGTGCCGGCGCCCCGGATCTCCAGGACGCCCGACGGCGCGCGCACCGCCGGCTTCAGCGAGGCCCGGTCGTCGAGGTGGCGGCCCGTGATCGTGGCGCTGCGGCGCAGCCCGTCCGCCGTGCCCTCGAACACCACCTCGCCGCCGCCCGCGCCGGCGCCCGGTCCGAGGTCGACGACGTGATCGGCGATCGCGACCACCTCGGGCTTGTGCTCCACGACGAGCACGGTGTTGCCCTTGTCGCGCAGCCGCAGCAGCAGGCCGTTCATCCTGCGGATGTCGTGTGGATGCAGCCCGACGGTCGGCTCGTCGAAGACGTAGGTCACGTCGGTGAGCGACGACCCGAGATGACGGATCATCTTGGTGCGCTGCGCCTCACCTCCCGACAACGTGCCCGACGGCCGGTCGAGGCTGAGGTAGCCCAGCCCGATCTCCACGAACGAATCGAGCGTGTGCCGCAGCGTCGCGAGCAGCGGCGCGACGGACGGCTCGTTCAGATCGCGCACCCATGCGGCGAGGTCATTGATCTGCATCGCACAGGCGTCGGCGATGTTGATGCCCTCGATCTTCGACGACCGGGCCGCGTCACTGAGCCGGGTGCCGTCGC
>DASPKC010000359.1:0-2887 GCA_035628295.1 Baekduia sp. | reverse complement strand
GCCTGCCGCTCTACGACCTCGTCGCCGGCGAGCGTCGCTGGCGCGCCATCGGCCTGCTGGTGCAGGGCGTCCGGCTCAAGCTTCAGCACCAGGGCGTTCTTCGCCTGGATGCGCCGGCGGGCCTCCTCGATCGATGGCGCGGAGGGCTGGAAGGACAAGGAGGTCGCCGAGGTCCTCGCCCCGGCGCTGGCCGATCCGCCGCCCGACACCACGATCGCGTTCTTCGCACGCGAGGAGGGCAAGCGCAAGGCGGTGCCGGCCGCGCTGGTCAAGGCGGTCCAGGCCGCCGGCGGCGCCGTCGCCGCCGAACAGCAGCTCAAGGGCAAGGAGCTGCCGCGGTGGGCCATCGGCGAGGCGCGCCGGCTGGGCCTGCAGCTCGAGAGCGGCGCGGCGCAGGCCCTCGTGGCCCAGGTCGGCGAGCGCCAGCAGCGGCTGCTGCGCGAGCTCGAGAAGCTGGCGCTCGAGCACGGCTCCGGCGCGCAGATCGGCGTCGAGGAGGTCGAGGCGGTCGCCGCCCCCTCCGCCGAGCGCCAGGTATGGGGCTTCGTCGACGCGCTGGTGGCCCGCAACCACCCCGCGGCGCTGCGCGCCTACCTGGACCTGCGCGACCAGGGCGAGAGCCTCGGCCGGCTCGTGCCGCTCATGGCCCGGCGCGTCCGCGAGGTCCTGGCGATCGCGCTGCGGCTGGAGGCTGGGGAGTCCCCTGCCCAGGTCAAGGCGTCGGTGAAGGGCAACCCGTGGGCGGTGGACCGGCGCATCAAGGAGGCGCGCGCGACGGACGCCGACACGCTGCGCGCCGCGCTCGAGGCGCTGGCCGACCTCGAGCTCGACACGCGGGGCATGAGCGAGCTGGCCGAGGAGACCAGCGCCCTGCGCACGATCGCGCGGATCGCGGCCTGAACGACGGAGCGCCCGCAGGGCGGGCGCTCGAGGAAGCTGCCGGACGGCGCCGGCGGGCCGGCTACTTGCCGGCGAGGAGGCGCGCCGCGCGGGCCTTCTTGCGCGCGCCGGTGTTGCGGTGCAGCGCGCCGCGCTTGACGGCCTTGTCGATCGAGGAGACGAGCTCGCGGTGCTCGGACACGGCCTCGTCGCCGGTGGCGGCCTCCAGGCGGCGGAAGCGCGTCCGGATGGCCGAGGTGTAGCGCCGGTTCTCGAGGCGCTCGCGCTCGGATCGCAGGATGCGCTTCTTCTGGGAGTGGATGTTCGCCATGAGCGGCCCGGGAGGGTAGCAAGGGCCCGGTGGCAGGGGACGACAGGCCGGAGGCGCCCGCCGTCCGCCTAGAGTCCCCGCGCGTGAGCCGGCCCGACGCCGACGAGGCGACCGGACCGGGGGGATCGTCCCTCCAGTCCGGCGCGGACGCCGCCGCCCAGCGGCCGGCGGCGGGCGGCGTGGCACGCAACACCGCCATCTTCAGCGCCCTGACCGCCGTCTCGCGCGTGGCCGGCCTGGCCCGGGAGATCCTGGCGTCGGCGTTCTTCGGCACCTCCGCGGCGATCTCCGCGTTCACGATCGCGTTCGCCATCCCCAACACGGTGCGGTCGCTGTTCGCCGATGCCGCGCTGAGCGCCGCCTTCGTGCCGGTCTTCACCGAGCTCGAGGAGCAGGGCCGGCGCCGCGAGGCCCAGCGCCTGGCGGTCACGCTCGCGCTGCTGATGCTCGGCGTCCTCGGCGTGCTGACCGTCGTCTTCATCGCTGTGGCGAACATCATCGTGCCGCCGCTGGTGGACGGCCCGCTCGACAGCCTGACGGTCGGGCTCAGCCAGGTCCTGTTCCCGATCGTCCTGCTGCTGGGGGTCAACGGGCTCGCCGTGGGCATCCTCAACGCGCAGGACCACTTCACGATCCCTGCGCTCAGCCCGGTCGTCTGGAACGTCGTGATCATCGGGTTCCTCGTCGCCGGCCATCTGGCCTTCGACGGCGACGACGAGATCTACGCCTACGCGGTCGGGATCGTGGTCGGCACCGCGGTCCAGCTCGTGATGGCCGTCCCCGTCCTGCGGCGCATGGGCTTTCGCATCGAGCGGCCCGACTGGCGCGACCCCCGGCTCAAGCAGGTGCTGCTGCTGATGCTGCCGGTGACGATCGGCCTGGGGCTGATCAACGTCAACCTCCTCATCAATTCGCTCGTCGGCGCGCTGGTCAGCGAGGAGGCGCCGAGCGCGATCGACCGGGCGTTCCGGCTGTACATGCTGCCGCAGGGCATCTTCAGCGTCGCGATCGCGACCGTGCTGTTCCCGGCGCTCAGCCGCCTGGCCACCCGCGGCGACCTGGGCGGCCTGCGCTCGCTGCTGGGCGGCGGCATCCGCCAGGTGCTGCTGCTGCTCGTCCCCGCGGCGGTGATCAGCGTCGTGCTGGCCGAGCCGATCACCCGCCTGGTCTACGAGCGCGGCGCGTTCGACGCCGAGTCGACCGACCAGGTGGCCGAGGCGCTGCTGTGGTTCTCGCTGTCGCTACCGCTCAACGGCATCAACCTGCTGCTGACCCGGACGTTCTTCAGCCTCCAGCGGCCCTGGTTCACCGCCGCGCTGGCGGGGCTCAACCTCGTGGTCAACGCGGCGGTGTCCTTCGCGCTCTACGAGCCGTTCGGGATCGCCGGCGTCGTGCTCGGCACCACCATCGCCAACGTGGTCATGGCCATCGGGCAGGCGCGCGCGCTGCGCCCGCTGCTCGGCGGCCGGCTCGAGGGCGCCGAGACGCTCGCGGCGTTCCTGCGGATCGCCGGCGCCTCGCTGGCGATGGGCGCGGCGGCCTGGGGCGTGTGGGGCGTGCTCGACGAGCTCGCCGGCCGGTCGCTCGTCGCGCAGCTGGTGTCGGTCGGCGGCGGCCTGGTGGCGGGCAGCGTCGTCTACGGGCTGCTGGTCCTGGCGCTGCGCGTGCCCGAGGCCG
>DASPKC010000358.1:0-3096 GCA_035628295.1 Baekduia sp. | reverse complement strand
GCGCCACCACATCCCCTTCACCGAGCCCCACGGCGCGGTCCGCGCCTGCGTGCACGTCCATGGCGGGCGCGCGACCGTCGCGCGGCGCGACCGGCTCCCCGCCGCACCGGCGGGGGACCTGCTGCAGGCCGGGCCGCTGCTCGTCCTCGACGGTGCGGTCGTCGAAGGCGACGACGAGGGCTTCTCGGCGGGCTCGCACCAGTTCGACTCCGACATCACGCAGGGCCGCTACCCGCGTGCCGCGCTCGGGGTCGGGCGCGACGGCGGCCTGCTGGCCGTCGCCTGCGACGGCCGGGCCGACGACGAGGCGGGCCTCTCGATGGGCGAGCTGGCCGAATGCCTCGTCGCCCTCGGCGCCGTGGACGCCATGAACCTCGACGGCGGCGGCTCGACCTCGCTCGTGGCCGCCGGGCGCCTGCGCAACCAGCCGCGCGAGTCCCACGGCGTCGTCCTCGCGGGCGGCCGGCCGGTCTCCACGGCCATCGTGTTCCGCCCCCGCTGACCCCTGCGGGCTGCCCCGCGCACCGGGGGGCCTGGCCTGTTGGTGCGCGACGGCGGATGTCCCGACCGGGTAGGACTAGGGGGATGCGCGTGCTCTCCGGCCTTCAGTTCTTCCCGCGGGGCGGCAGCGCGCACGTGGCCCGCTCGCTGGCCCGCGAGCTGCCGGCCCACGGCTGGGACGTCACGGTGGTCAGCGGCTCGCTGCCGCCCCACGGCGACGCCGCCGCCTTCTATCGCGGCCTCGACATCCACCCGGTGCGCTTCGGCGCCGACGCGCCGATGCACCCGTCCTACGAGGATCGGCCCGGCGCGCCGGACCCCGTCTTCGCCTCCGTCGACCAGGGCACCTTCGAGCGCCACGTCGGCGCCTGGGCGCGCGCGCTGCACACCGCGGGCGCCGCCCGTCACGACGTCCTGCACCTGCACCATCTCACGCCGCTCAACGAGGCCGCCGAGCTCGTGGCGCCCGACGTCCCGATCGTCGGCCACCTCCACGGCACCGAGCTGCTGATGCTCGAGCAGATCGATGCCGGGCCGCCCGCGTCGTGGGCCCACGCCGCGGCGTGGGCCGAGCGCCTGCGCCGCTGGGCGCAGGCATGCGAGCGCCTGCTGGTGCTGACCCCCGGTCACGCCGAGCGCGCCTCGCGCCTGCTGGGGATCGACACCGCCCGCTGCGTCGTCTCGCCCAACGGGATCGACCCTGCGCGCTTCGATCGCCGTCCGGTCGACCGGGAGGCGCACTGGTCCGCGGTCCTGGGCAAGGGCCGCCGCGCCGCCGGCCGCGTCGCGCGCTCGGTGGTGCTGCTCTACGTGGGGCGCTTCACCGAGGTCAAGCGCGTCCCGCTGCTGATCGAGGCCTTCACCCACGCGTCGGCGCGCTTCCGCGTCCCCGCCTCGCTGGTCCTCGTCGGCGGGCACCCCGGCGAGCACGAGGGCGAGCACCCCGCCGACACCGTCAAGCGCCTGCGCGCGCGGCACGTGCACCTCGCAGGCTGGCAGGACCACGACGCGCTGCCCGGCTTCCTCAACGCCGCCGACGCGCTCGTCCTGCCGAGCGTCCGCGAGCAGTTCGGCGCCGTCCTGGTGGAGGCGATGGCCTGCGGGCTGCCGGTCGTGGCGGTCGACCGCTTCGGACCGGGGGAGATCATCGACGACGGGCGCACCGGCTGGCTCGTCGAACCCGATGACCTGACGAGTCTCGCCGACGCGCTGGTGACCGTCGTCAACCGCGAGGACGAGCGCCGCCGCCGCGGCGCCGCGGCGCACACCACCGCCCACGAGCGGTGGACCTGGCCGGCGATCGCCGGACGGGTCGCCGGCGTCCTGGACGAGGTCGCCGAGCCCGCCGGCGCGGGGCGCGTCGCGCCGCGCAGCGGGTGAGCGGGCGCCCGCGCCTGCGGGCGCTCGAGCTCGCCGAGGACCCCGCCTCCTGGGCCGCGCTCGGCTTCTGCGTGGCGGACGGGCGCTGCGTCGTGGGGACCACCGAGCTGCGCCTGCGCGGGGGAGGGGGCGGCATCACCGGCTGGGAGCTTGACGACGCCGGGGGGCCGCCGCCGCCGGACCCGACGCACCCCAACCGCGTCGTCGGCGTCGACCACGTCGTGCTGCAGGCCGCCGACCTCGAGGCGGTCGTCGCCGGGCTCGAGCGCAACGGGCTGCCCTGCCGGGGCCGGCGCGCGGCCGGCGACCTGCGCCAGGCGTTCCATCTGCTGGCCGACGCCCTCATCGAGGTCGTCGGGCCGGCGCAGCCCCCGCCAGACGCCGACGCGTCCTGGTCGTTCTGGGGCCTGACGCTCGTCTGCGAGGACCTCGACGCGGCCGCCGCGCTGCTGGGCGAGCGCCTCGGGCACGTCAAGGACGCCGTCCAGCCCGGCCGGCGCATCGCCACGGTGCGCGCGCAGGAGGCCGGCGTCCACGTGCCGCTGGCCTTCATCACCCCGCGCGTGCCCGGCGGCCGGTAGCCCGGTTCCGGGCGCGTTGCCGGTCATCCGTCCAGGCCTCCTGGACAGCGGTTCAACGGGTGGCCGACGCCGTCGAACAAGTGGGTGCGGCCGCGCAGTCCCTCCCCCGAACCCGGGCCGCCTCTCCCTCCGATGTCCTCCTTCAAGCCCTTCGCCGCGGCGTGCGCCGCGCTGCTCACCCTTGCCCTGCCGTCGGCCGCGTCGGCGGCGTCCTGCCCGGGCGCCGACCTGCAGCCCAACCATGGCGACTTCTTCGCCGTGGCCGACGACGCGACCCTCTGCCTGCTCAACGAGCAGCGCGCCGCGCACGGTCTCTCGGCCCTGCGCCCCGGCCCCGAGTCGCTCGCGGCGCCCGCGCGCCTCTACGCGCAGGACCTGGTCACGCGCCGGTTCTTCGCCCACGTGTCGCCCGACGGCGTCACGCTCGCCCAGCGTCTCGCGGCCTACGCGGTCGGCAGCGACTGGGCCATCGGCGAGAACCTCGCCTGGGGCGAGGCCGGCCTGGCCACGCCCGCGTCGATCGTCGACGCGTGGATGAAGAGCCCGGGCCACCGCGCCAACATCCTCAACGGCGAGTTCAAGGAGATCGGCATCGGCGTCGTGCCGGGCGCCCCGAAGAACGACGCCTACCTCG
>DASPKC010000357.1:0-6298 GCA_035628295.1 Baekduia sp. | reverse complement strand
GTCTTGTTCATCGTGATGATCGGGAAGCCGCAGCACTTGTGCATGCCGGCGTACTCGACCACCGTGCCGCCGAGCGCCTCGATGACCTTCGTCAGGTAGGTGTCGCGGGGGTTCTCGTCGTCGATGCCCAGCCGGTCGGTCGGGCGGACGATGTAGCAGCCGTAGAACGGCCCCACGCGCAGGTCGGTCAGCGGCCGCTTGACCATCGACCGCAGGCGCTCCAGCCCGATGTCCTCCACCAGGACCCAGAGGAAGTTCTTGTTGACGATCCCCTGGCGGTACTCGAGGCCCTCGTCGGCCAGCGTGCCGTTGACGTGCGTGCGGTACTCCGCGTTGGCGTCCAGGCGCTCCTGCGACTCGCTCTGCGCGCCCTGGCAGGTCGAGCAGATGTTCATCATCAGGTCGGCGCCCTGGACCTGCTGGGCCAGCGCGAACGTGCGGCCGTTGAACGTGTCGGCCAGCTCCTGGTTGTGCTCGGCGATGACGCCGGCGCCGGTGCAGCACGCGCGGTCCAGCTCGACGAGCTCGATGTCCAGCAGCGGCGCGACCTTCGCGACCGAGCCGTGCAGCTCCGGGGTGAAGCCGCGGCTCACGCAGCCGGGCCAGTAGGCGACCTTCATCAGTTGGTGCTCCCGCTCGGGTTCGCGCCGGGGGCCGAGGGCATCGCCCCGTCCTCGCCGCCGCCGGCCACGGCTGAGACGTTGGGCTCCTGGGCCCCGGACTCGTCCTCGTCGTAGCCGGAGATGTACAGGTTGAACTCGAGGCGCTCGTCGCGGTTCTCGACGGTGTCGTAGATCCGCTGGATGGCCTTGAGGTCGTTCTTGGGCAGGGTGTGGGGCCGCAGGGCCACCGACGGCTTGACCTTGCGGCGCAGCAGTGCCTTGGTGATCGCCGGCAGCGAGCTCAGCAGCTCCTGGCCGGCGGCCGGGTGGAACTTGCCGAACCACGAGTTGCCGCCGTACGAGCGCGGCAGCAGCTCGGCCTCGTGCAGCAGGCCGCCGTCGCGCACGAGCGTCACGAACGCCTTCTCGTGGCGCACGCCGTTGTTGCGGTCGACGATGTGGTGGTCGCCCGACGCGCGGCGGCGCAGGCGCATGATCTGGTTCATCGGCGCCACGCCCTTCGGGCAGGCCTCGATGCACTTGAAGCAGTGCGTGCAGTCGAAGATGCCGTGGGGGTCCTCGGCGAGGTCCTGCAGGCGCTCGAACTGCTGCGTGTCGCGCGGGTCGCCCACGAAGCGGTAGGCCTTGGCCAGCGCGGCGGGGCCGATGAACAGCGGGTCGACCTCCATCGACAGGCAGTCCGAGACGCAGGCGCCGCACTGGATGCAGGCCATCGACTGCGTCACGTCCACCATCGACTTCGCGTCGACGATGTGCTCGCGCTCGGGCATGTTCTCGTCGTCGGCCAGCAGCCACGGCGTGACGCGCTGGACCTTCTTCCAGTGGACGGCGTCCATGTCCACGATGAGGTCCTTGATGATGGGCATGTTGCCCATCGGCTCGACCTCGATGACCCCGTCCTTGGACGTGGCCAGCGCGCGGTCGAGGTGCGTGTGGCAGGCGAGCCCGGGCTGGCCGTTGACCCGCACGCCGCAGGAGCCGCAGATCGCGGCGCGGCACGAGCAGCGGATGCCGATCGAGCCGTCGAAGCGGGCCTTGGCCTGCAGGATGCCCTCGAGGACCGAGCGGTGCGGCTCGAGCTGGATCGTGTGCTCGTCCCACGTCGCGGCCTCGCCGGACTCCGGGTCGTAGCGCCGGATGCGCAGGGTGAAGTCCTGCGTCGGCTTGCGCGTGTCGGCCATTAGTACTTGCGCTCCTCGGGCTGCCACTGGGTGATCGTCACGGGCGAGTAGCTCACCTTCGGGACGTCGTCCCCGTTGATGTTGATGTCGATGTGCTTGAGCCACTCGTCGTCGTTGCGGTCCGGGTAGTCGGTGCGGAACTGCGCCCCGCGCGACTCCTTGCGCTCGATGGCGGCGACGACGGACGCCTCGGCGCAGTCGAGCATGAAGTCGAGCTCGATCGCCCCCAGGACGTCCTGGTTGAACACGGTGCCCTGGTCGTCGATGTACGCGGTCTTGGCCTCCTCCTTGAGGCGGCGCACGACCTCGTGGGCGTGCTGCAGGCCGGCTTCGTCGCGGAAGACGGCCACGTTGCGGTTCATCTCCGTGCCGAGCTCCTCCTTGATCTCGGAGATGCGCTTGCCGGTCTTCGGGCGGTCGAGGATCGCCTGGATCATCGCCTCGTCCTCCTTGACGCGTGCGCGGCTGATCGGCTCGGGCATCGCCATGCCCTTCGCGCGCGCCGCGGCGTGCTCGCCCGAGCGGCGGCCGAAGATCAGCGTGTCCAGCAGGGAGTTCGCGCCCAGGCGGTTGCCGCCGTGGACCGAGACGCAGGCCACCTCGCCGGCGGCGTAGAGGCCGGCCACCGGGGTCGCGCCGTCCACGTCGGTCTTGACGCCGCCCATGATGTAGTGCTGACCCGGGCGGATCAGGATCGGCTCCTTGGTGATGTCGACGCCGGCGAAGTCCTTGCCGATGTTGACGATCTCGCGCAGGGCCTCGAGCGTGCGCTTCTTCGGGACGACGGTGATGTCGAGGTAGATGCCCGCTCCGCCCTCGCCCACACCGCGGCCCTCGTTGATCTCGGTCTGCTCGGCGCGGGAGACGACGTCGCGCGACGCGAGCTCCATCTTGTTGGGCGCGTACTTCTCCATGAAGCGCTCGCCCTCGCTGTTGAGCAGGTGCGCGCCCTCGCCGCGGGCGCCCTCGGTGATGAGGAAGCCGTTCTCCAGCAGCGTCGTCGGGTGGTACTGGACCATCTCCATGTCCATGAGCGGGACGCCCGCGCGGTAGGCCATCGAGATGCCGTCGCCCGTGCAGATGAGGCCGTTGGTCGACGGCTTCCAGCACTGGCCCGCGCCGCCGGTGGCGAGGATCACGTTCTTGGCCGTGAACGGCTCGAGCGCGCCCGTGCGGATGTCGCGCGCGATGCAGCCGACGCACTCGCCCTTGTCGTCGAGCACCAGCGACGTCGTGAACCACTCCTCGTAGCGGTCCACGGTCTCGTGGTACTTCATGAGCTGCTCGTAGAGCACGTGCAGGATCGCCTGGCCCGTGATGTCCGCCACGTAGGCCGTGCGCTTCATCGACGCGCCGCCGAAGGCGCGCAGATCGAGCTCGCCCGTCTCGTTGCGGTGGAAGGTGACCCCGATGTGCTCGAGGTGGAGCACCTCCTTCGGGGCCTCCGAGCACATGACCTCGATGGCGTCCTGATCGCCGAGGAAGTCGGAGCCCTTGACCGTGTCGTAGGCGTGTGAGCGCCAGTCGTCCGCGACGCTGACGGCGGCGTTGATGCCACCCGCGGCCGCCACGCTGTGGGACCGGACGGGGTGGACCTTGCTCATGATCGCCACCGTGGCGCCCGCGTCGGCTGCCGCCAGGGCCGCGCGCTGTCCGGCGAGGCCGGCGCCGAGGATGAGGACGTCGTGCTGAGGCATGCTTCTCCCGGACGTTCGAGGGACCTCGCACCCTAGTACGAAGCCGCAGGGGACCGAATGCCGCCCGGGACGGGCGGAATTGCGCCGTGAACGCGCCGTCAGCCGCGCGATGGCGCCGACACGCCCGCGGTCAGCGCGCGGCGGACCTGCTGGACGGTCAGCACGCCGACGAGGCGCTCGTCGGCGTCCACGACGGCCAGCGCTCCGACCCGGGCGAGCGGCTAGTGGCCGAGTAGCGCCTGCAGCGGGGTGTCGCCCCGCACCTGCAGGCCGCCGTCGGCGTCGAGCAGGTCCCGCACCGGCACCCCGTCGCGGCCGTCGTGCACCGCGTCGTCGACGCGCTCGGAGCGCAGGAGGCCGAGGTAGCGCCCGGCGGCATCGACGGCGAAGAACCACGGCCACCGGTAGCGCAGGAAGAACTCGTCCTGCGCCCGCGCCGCCGCGGCGTCGCCCGGGACCGTGACCGGGTCGGCGTCCATGAGGTCGGCCGCGGTGATGCCGTCCAGGCGCTCGGCGAACGCCGTCGAGAGCACCGCGCCGCCCGCGGCCTGGGCCAGGAACCACCCGAGCACCGCCATGTAGATGCCGTTGGCCGGGTCGCCGGTCGCCAGCAGGAAGATCCCCAGGCCGATCAGCACGTAGCCGAAGGACTGGCCCAGGCGGGCGCTCACGCGCGTCGCGCGCAGCCGGTCGCCGGTCGCCCGCCAGACCGCCGCGCGCGCGATGCGGCCGCCGTCGAGCGGGAAGGCCGGCACGAGGTTGAAGGCCAGCAGGAACCCGTTGACCAGCGCCAGCCAACCGAGGAGCTCGACCGCCGCGCCGCCCCCGCTGTCGCGCAGCAGCGCCGCGTCCCACACCTCGCCGGCCCGGGCCAGCGCGGCGGCCAGGCCGAGGCAGACGCCCACGAGCAGCAGCGTGACGAGCGGGCCGGCGACGGCGACGCGGAACTCCTCGCCGGGCGTGCGTGGCTCGCGCGTGAGCTTGGCGATGCCGCCGAAGAACCAGAGGTCGATGCCGCTGGTGCCGATGCCCTCGCGCCGCGCGGCGATCGCGTGGCCGAGCTCGTGGGCCAGCAGCGACGCGAAGAAGCAGAACGCGGCGGCGACCGCCGTCAGGTAACCGTCGAAGTAGTCCGACAGCAGGTAGATGAGGACGAACAGGACGACGAACCAGCTGGGGCTGGCGCCGATGCGGATCCCGAGGATCCGGCCCAGCTGGATGGAGCCGCTGCCACCGAACACGCCCCCATGGTGACGCATGGCGCACCCTCGCCTTGCGCTATACCGGAAGGCACGGTGGACGTAGGGAGGATCCTCGGCCTGTACGCCGTCGGGATGTTCCCGATGGACGAGCCCGGTCGCCCGGAGCTGCCGTGGTGGACGGCCGACCCGCGCACGATCTTCGACCTCGAGGGCGACGCGGTGGCGGCGGTGCGCCGCAAGGTCGCGCGGTCGGTGCGCGTCGCCGAGCGCGAGGGCTGGGAGCTGCGCCTCGACGAGGCGTTCGAGCTGGTGGTCGCCTCCTGCGCCCAGCCGCGCCGCGCCGGTGACGGCGTCTGGCTGACCGGGCGCATGGCCGCGCTCTACGAGGGGCTGCACGACGCCGGCCACGCCCAGTCCTACGAGCTCTGGGACGGCGACGCGCTCCTGGCCGGCGTGCTGGCCGTCCGCGTCGGGCGCGCGGCGATGCTCGAGTCGATGTTCCACGTGCGCCCCCACGCCGGCAACGCGCTGCTGGTGCGCACGCTGGAGGCGCTGGCCGCCGGCGGGGGGCAGCTGTGCGACGTGCAGCTCTCCACGCCGCACCTCCTGCGCCTGGGAGCGCAGGAGGTGCCGCGCGCGGAGTACGAGCGCCGGCTGCGTCAGGCCGTGCGCGGCATGTGACGCGCGACGATCGCCCGGTGGTCGACCGCCGCCGGCAGCGTCCCGAACGCCAGGCCGGCGTCGCCCGCCAGCCGCGAGGCGCAGAACGCGTCGGCCACCTCGGGCGGGGCGTGGCGCACGAGCAGCGACCCCTGCCAGGCCAGCGCCAGGCGCTCCACGACCTGCCGGGCGCGCACCTCGAGGTCCTCGGGGCGGTCGAAGTCGGCGCGCACCGTGGCCACGAACGCATCCAGCCGCGTGTCGGCGCCGGCGGCCAGCTCGAGCTCGTCGAAGTACGTGCCCAGCACCTCGGGGGTCCGCGTAAGCGCACGCAGGACGTCGAGCGCGTTGACGTTGCCCGAGCCCTCCCAGATCGAGTTCAGCGGCGACTGGCGGAACAGCCGCGGCATCCCGGACTCCTCGACGAAGCCGTTGCCGCCCAGGCACTCCAGGGCCTCGGCGACCATCGGGGGCGTGCGCTTGCAGACCCAGTACTTGCCGACCGCGGTGCCCAGGCGCCGCAGCGCCACGTCGCCCTCGTCGTAGGCGCGCGCGAGGCGCAGCGCGAGCGCCACCGCCGCCTCCGACTCGATGGCGAGATCCGCCAGGACATTGCGCATCAGCGGCTGGTCGGCGAGCAGCCTGCCGAACGCGCTGCGGTGCGCCGTGTGCCACATGGCCTCCGTCAACGCGCGGCGCATGAGCGCGGCGCTGCCGATGACGCAGTCCAGCCGCGTGTGGCCGACCATCTCGATGATGGTCCGCACCCCGCGGCCGGGCTCGCCGACCATGCGGCCCCACGTGCCGTCGAACTCGACCTCGGAGCTCGCGTTGGACCGGTCGCCCAGCTTGTCCTTCAGGCGCTGCAGACGGAAGGTGTTGCGCGAGCCGTCGGGCAGGATGCGCGGGACGGCGAAGCACGAGACGCCCTCCTC
>DASPKC010000356.1:0-7767 GCA_035628295.1 Baekduia sp. | reverse complement strand
CGCCCGCCCGCTTCCGGTGATCACCGTCGACGAGCCGTCGATCTCGGTCACGATCGGCATCAACACGTCGCCGCTCGCCGGCAGGGACGGAACGCGGCTGACCGCCCGCCAGGTGCGCGACCGGCTCGACGCCGAGCTGGTCGGCAACGTCTCGCTGCGGGTCGCCGGCACCGAGCGCCCCGACGCCTGGGAGGTCCAGGGCCGCGGCGAGCTCCAGCTGGCCGTGCTCGTCGAGCTCATGCGCCGCGAGGGCTACGAGCTGACCGTCGGCCAGCCCCAGGTCGTCACCCGCACCGACGCCCAGGGCCGCGTGCTCGAGCCCGTCGAGCGGCTCACGATCGACGTCCCGGAGGACTACGTGGGCGTCGTGACGCAGATGCTCGCGCTGCGCAAGGGCCGCATGGAGCAGATGGTCAACCACGGCACGGGCTGGGTGCGGATGGACTACCTGGTCCCCGCGCGCGGGCTCATCGGCTTCCGGACCGAGTTCCTCACCGAGACCCGCGGCACGGGCCTGACCCACGCCGTGCACGAGCGCTACGAGCCGTGGTTCGGCGAGCTGCGCACGCGCCCGACGGGCTCGCTCGTGGCCGACCGCGCCGGCGCGGTCACCGCGTTCTCCTGCTTCGGGCTGCAGGAGCGCGGCGCGCTGTTCGTCGAGCCCGGCGACGAGGTCTACGAGGGCATGGTCGTGGGCGAGAACGCGCGCGCCGACGACCTCGACGTCAACATCGTGCGCGAGAAGCACCTGACGAACATCCGGTCCTCGACGGCCGACGAGCTGGTCCGGCTCGTCCCGGCCCGCAAGCTCTCGCTCGACCAGGCGCTGGAGTTCCTGCGCGAGGACGAGTGCGTGGAGGTCGCCCCGAACGTCGTGCGGCTGCGCAAGGTGGCGCTGAGCGCGACCGACCGGGTGAAGGCCGCCCGCCGGGCGCGCGCGGCCGCGGCCGGCCCCGGCTAGGAGGACCAGCTCGCGGTCAGGCGCTCGGCCGACTCGTGCCCCGCGACGATCGGGACGCCGGGCGGGCGCAGCGACGCGAGGTCGCCCTCGGAGCCGGGGCGCAGCACGAACCGCCCACCCGGTCCGTGGCCGAGCACGCCGGACTCGAAGAGCTGGCCGATCGCGATGGAGACGGTCGAACGGCGCGCCCCGGCCAGCCGGCCCACCAGGTCGTGCGTCAGCGGCACCGGCACGACGGCGCCCTGCGCGGTCATCGTGCCCCACCGGCCGGCCAGCAGCCACAGGACCGCGACGACCCGCTGCTCCACCCGTGGCAGGGCGACCACGGCCGCCGCCAGCAGCGCGCGCTCGGCCTGCTCGGCCAGACGCCGGCGCAGCGCCCGGCCCAGCGGCGGCCAGCGCGCCGCGGCGGCGTCCCAGCGCCGGTCGAGCACCGCCGCGCGGACCGGGCCGTGCGCCGTCCAGCGGATCTCGCAGGGCAGGTCCGGCGCGTTGACCGACGGCGGCGCGACGACGTCCCCGGGGCCGAGGACCTGCGCGCTCGTCCGGCCGGCGAGCACCACCTCGCGGATCAGGAACCCGTCGAGGAGCAGCAGCAGCGAGGCGCCGGCGTCGTCGAGCGTGAGCGTTCCGGCGCCCGCCTGCACGACCGGGAGGCGCAGCGAGGCGGTGGCGCGGGCACGGTCGTCCGGCGCGAGTCCGGTGGCGAGGTCCGGCTCGCGGTCCAGCAGGGCGACGACGTCGTCCGCTGCCATGTTCATGGATCTCCAAGGTCGTTGGCCGGCGCGGCGCGGTGGCCGGCACGGCTCGCGCCAACGATAGCTCCGGCCGCAGGCCGCCTGCGGGTCAGCCGGGCCGAGGGCGCGGCCCGAACCACATGCGCACGACGGTGCCGCCGTCCGGTGGTGTCTCGATGCGGACGCGCTGGGCGACGCGGAGGATGACCGCGAGGCCCAGACCGGCTCCCGGGCTGTCGGCCCGCGGCTGCAGACCGCAGCCCTCGTCGCGCACCGAGAGCACCAGCGCGTCGCCGTCGAGGTCGGCCTCGAGCGTCATCCGCCCCGGCGCACCAGCGGGGTAGGCGTGGAGCACGACGTTGGTCGCGGCCTCGCCAACGGCCAGGCGGATGTCGTGCACGACGCCGTTGCGCAGACCGACTCGGCGCGCGGCCGCGACGGCGGCGTGACGCAGCCCGGCGATCGCGTCAGGCCGCGCCGGGGCGGTGATGGTGGCGTCGTCGAGCACCACTCCCCGACTGCCCGGAGCACCCGGGCGCCCGCGGGCGGCGTTCGGCGTCGTACACGCGCCGAGGTGGAGGGGGCCCGGCTCCCTCTCGGGAGGCCGGGCCCCGGTCCGTGCTGCCAGGGCCGCCGGGCGTTCCGTGCCCGAGCGACCCTGTGCAGGGGTGGGTCAGTCCTCGGTGCGGTCCTTCGGGCCCTGGCGCTTGGCCTCGGCCTTGGCCCGGGCCTCGTCGCGGTTGGCCTGCGCCTTGGCCTGGCCCTCGGCGCGCTTGGCCTGGCCCTCGGCGCGCTTGGCCTGGCCCTTGTCGGAGCCGCGGTCGTCGCCGGACGGCTTCGCCGGCTTCGCGGCCGGCTTGCCGCCCTTGGCGCGGACGGTCTCGCAGTCGGCCGCGACCTGGTCGAGGCGGTCGGCCTTGACGACGTCGGTGCCGTCGCCGCAGGTCACGACGTCCTTCTCGCCGTCACGGACGTCGACGCGGTCGTTGCCCGCGCCCGCGGTGACGGTGTCGCCCGTCGGCAGCACGGTGACCGCGCCCGGGTCGCTCGGGGAGCCGGTCGAGACCGTCTCGCCCTGGGTCCCCTTCTTGGCCTTGCCCTTGGCGACGATCCGGTCGTCGCCCTCGCCGCCGTCGACGACATCGGTGCCGTGACCGGCGTCGAGGCGGTCGTTGCCGGCCCCGCCGTCGAGGTCGTCGTTGCCGTGGTCGCCGCGCAGGACGTCGTCGCCCAGGCCGCCGTCGAGCGTGTCCTTGCCCTTGGAGCCGTGGACGCGGTCGTTGCCCTCGCCGGCGGTGACGGTGTCGTCGCCCTTGCCGGCGTGCACGATGTCGTCGCCCGCGAGGGCGTCGACGGTGTCGTTGCCCGCCAGCGCGACGATGCGGTCGGCCGTGGGCGTGCCGGTCAGCGTGTCGTTGCCGTCGGTGCCCTTGAGAGCGTCGGCGGCGAAGGCGACCCCGCCCCCGAGGGCGAGGATGGCCACGGCCGGCGCGAGGCCGCGGCGCAGCGGATCGGTGAGGTTCATGAGGCGGAGATCTCCCATTGCAGGTGTCGCGGGTTTCACGGTGTCCCACCCTCGAGCGGGACGGAGGTGGGCTCCAAGGTGGAGTTGGCGCGCCGGCGCTCCTTCGGCGTGCGCTCGGCCACCGGGTCCGGCGTGGTCGTGGTGGTGGTCGAGTCGGGCGTCACGGGGGTGGTGCGGGCGTCCTTGGCGGCCTCGCGCCGCCCCTTGCGCTCATCACGCACCTCGGTCCGCGGCGCCTTGCGCTCGCGCACGACCGCCTTCTTCTGGACGTTCCGCTGGCGCTTGGCGGCCTTCTCCTGCGCCTTGGTCTCGCGCTTGGCAGTCGTCCGCTGCGCCTTGGCCTCGCGCTTGCGCGCCTTGGCCTCCTCCCGCTCCGCCCGCTGCTCGCCGGGCGCCGCGGCGGGGGGCGGGGCCGAGCCGCCCCGACCCTGGCGGGCGCGCCGGGCCGCGGGCTGGTCCGGCCCGCGCGCGGCGGGCGACGACGATCGCTGCGCCTGCGCAGCGGGCTGGGCCGACGGCTGCGGGCGGCCCACCGCGGGGGACGCCGGCGCAGCGCCGGCCGCGGCTGCGGTCCGGGGAGCCGGCGCAGGAGCGTCGCGGAGGGCGTCGACCGCTGCGGTGCCGCCGGCCGCCCCGGCGCCGAGCGCCGCGACCACCGCGGCGGCCTTCACCGCGCCCAGGCCGCCCAGCAGTCCGCCTCCGGCTCCCGTGCCGGCGCCCGCGGCGCCGGTCGCCGCCGCCGCGACGGCCGCGCCCCCGCCCCCGCCGATGGAGCCCTTCAGGGCCGCCGACGCGGTGACAGGGAGCACGAGCCCGAGGGCGGCGTGCTGACGCGCCAATCCGGACTTGAACTTCCGGCAGCCCGGGCAGCTGCGCAGGTGCCGGCGCAGGTGGCTGCGGCGCAGGGCGGCCCCGCTCGCCGTCGCCAGCTCGGCGCGGACGTCGAAGCAGGAGCGCTCGCGCGCCTCGCGCTCGGCGAGGAGGTGCGCCTTGGCCTGGTAGATCAGCGTCCGCACGCGCGCCTCCGGGACGTCGAGCACCTCGGCGATGCCGCCATGCGAGAGGTCGCCCAGCTCGGCGAGCACGAGCGCGGCCCGCTGGTCCTCGGGCAGCCGCCCGATGTCGGCGACGAGCTCCTGCAGGTCGGCGCGCTGCTGGACCTCGTCGGCGAGGCCGGCCACGTCGGGCACCTCGTCGCCCACGGGCGCGTCGTGCCGGCGCTCGGCCAGCATGCTGCGGCAGCGGTTGCGGGCGATGGCGTAGAGGAAGGGCCGCAGCTCCGCCGGGGGCCGGTCGCGCAGCAGGGCCCCGTGCAGGCGCAGGAACGCCTGCTGGACGGCGTCCTCGGCTTCGTCGCGCGAGCCGAGCAGGTACCGGCAGAACGACAGCACGCCGGGGTGGTGGCGCTCGAAGAGGACGTCGAAGGCGCGCTCGTCGCCGGCGCGGATCCGCACCACGAGCCGCTCGTCGGACAGCAGCCGCAGCCGCGCCGGTGCTCGGCGGAGGCGGTCATCGACGGTGAGCGCGGAGGAGGGGTTCATGGGCGGCGGCCGGCCGGTGCATCACCTGAGACACCGCAAGAGGGCCCGAAGGTGGGAGGTTACGGCTGAGTTGGCGCGTTGCCGCTCGTCCTGGACGAGCGTTGCGTTCCCGCTACCCGGTCAGAGGGCGTTGGGGTCGCCGGCCGGCGGCGCGGCGGGAGGCGTGTCGTCCTCCCAGTCCACCGCGGCGCCCAGACCGGCGGACTTCAGCACCTTCAACGACAGCAGCGCGCACTTCATGCGCGTTGCCGAGATGTCGATGCCGAGGAGGTCGAGCACGAACTCCTTGTCCAGGCGCAGCAGCTCGTCGACCGGCATGCCCTTGACCTCGTCGGAGGCCATCGAGGCGGCCGCCTGCGAGATCGCGCAGCCGTGCCCCTCGAAGCGGACGTCCTCGATGCGCTTGTCCTCACCCACGCGCAGCATGACCTTCAGCTCGTCGCCGCAAAGCGGGTTGTTGTCCTCGAACTCGAGGTCCGGGTCCTCCATCGGCCCCCAGTTCCGCGGCCGCTTGTAGTGCTGGAGGATCTCCTCGCGGTACAGGTCGTCCATCAGCCGAAGATCCTCCGGACCTCCGCGAGGCCCTCGACGAGCGCGTCGACGTCCTCGCGGGTCGAGTGCGCCGCGAACGACGCCCGGGTCGTGGCCGACTCCCCCAGCACGCGCATCAGCACCTGGGCGCAGTGGTGGCCGGCGCGGACGCACACCCCGCGGCGGCCGAGGATCTCGGCGACGTCGTGCGGGTGGGCGATGTCCAGGGAGAACGAGACGAGCGCGCCCCGGCGGTCGGCGTCGCGCGGGCCGTGGACGGTCAGGCCCTCGATCTCCGAGAGCCGGCCGAGGGCGTAGGCCGTGACGTCGCGCTCGTGCTCGCGCACCGCCGCCATGCCCAGGCCGCGCAGCCACCCCGCGGCGACGCCCAGCCCGTGGGCCTCGGCGATCGGCGAGGTCCCCGCCTCGAACTTCGCGGGCGGCTCGGCGTAGCGGGACGTCTCGAGGCCGACGCTGGCGATCATGTGCCCGCCCCCGAGGAACGGCGGCATGGCCACGAGGTGCTCGCGCTTGCCGTGCAGGACGCCGACGCCGGTCGGGCCGTAGGCCTTGTGGCCGGTCCAGACGTAGAAGTCGGCGTCGATCGCGCCGACGTCGACCGGCAGCTGCGGGACGGCCTGCGACCCGTCGACGACGACCAGGGCACCCGCGGCGCGCGCGCGGCGCACGACCTCGGCCACCGGCACGATGGTCCCCGTCACGTTCGAGACGTGCGTGCAGGCGACCACCTTCACGTCGCCGGCGGCGAGCTGCTCGTCGAGCTCGTCCATGCGCAGCACGCCGTCCTCGTCGATGCCGACGTAGGCGATCCGCGCGCCCGTCTCGGCGGCGACCATCTGCCACGGCACGATCACCGAGTGGTGCTCGAGGTGGGTGAGCAGGACGACGTCGCCCTCGCGCAGGTTCGACCGGCCCCACGACCAGGCGACGACGTTCAGCGCCTCGGTCGCGTTCTTGGTGAAGATCGTGTCGCGCGCCGGCCAGTTCAGCCAGGCGCCGAGGTCGGTGCGCGCCCCCTCGTAGCGGTCCGTGGCCTCGACGGCCAGCGGGTAGACGCCGCGGTGCACCGACGCGTTGTGGTGCTCGAAGAGGTCGCGGACCGCGTCGATGACCACCTGCGGCTTCTGGGCCGTCGCCGCGGAGTCGAGGTAGACGAGGCCCTCCCGCTCGAGCACCGGGAACTGGCTGCGGACGTCGATGCCCGCGAGCGCGCTCATGCCTGCGCGCCGGCCTCCGCGCGGATCGCCGCGTAGCCCTCGGCTTCGAGCAGCGTCACGAGCTCGGGGCCGCCCTCCTTGACGATGCGGCCGTCCATCATGATCGAGACCCGGTCGGGCACCACCGCATGCAGGATGCGCTGGTAGTGGGTGATGATCAGGACGCCCATCCCCGTCTGCGCCTTCACGGTGTTGACGCCGTGGGCCACGATGTTCAGCGCGTCGATGTCCAGGCCGGAGTCGGTCTCGTCGAGGATCGCCATGTCGGGGCGCTGGAGGGCGAGCTGCAGCGTCTCGAGGCGCTTCTTCTCGCCGCCGGAGAAGCCGTCGTTGAGGTAGCGCGAGACGAACTCGCGCGGCACCTGCGTGAGCTCCATCGCCGCCTCGACGGTCTTGCGGAAGTCCTTGAGCTTGATCTCCGGCTCGCCGCGGGCCTCGCGATGGGCGTTGAGGACCATGCGCAGGTACTTGGTGATGGTCACGCCCGGGATGGCGACGGGGTACTGGAAGGCCATGAACAGGCCGGCGCGGGCGCGCTCGTCCGGATCGGCCTCGGTGATGTCCTCACCCTTGAAGAGGATCTCGCCCTCGGTGACCTCCAGGCCGGGGTGGCCCATGATCACGTTGGCCAGCGTCGACTTGCCCGAGCCGTTAGGCCCCATGAGGGCGTGGATCTCGCCCTTGGTCACGGTCAGGTCGAGCCCCTTGAGGATCTCCTTGTCCCCCGCGGCGACGTGGAGGTTGCGGATCTCGAGATCAGGCATGGAGGGCGGTCGTGTCCTTGGTCTGGGTCGGTGCGGTCGGCAGGTTCTGGCGTTCGGAGAACGCGACGAGCTCGGCGAGCGTGGTCTGGGCGAGCTTCTCCATGACGCCGCCCTGCACGCGCAGCCACAGCAGCTTCGTGGCGCAGCCGTGGCCGGCGTCGGCCTCGTGCGAGCAGAGCACCCGCCCGCCTTCGGTGTCGTCGATGAAGCACGTCATCGGGGCCACGGAGCCCTCGAGCGCCACGATGACCTCGTCCATCTGGACGTCGTCGGGCCGGCGCGTCAGGCGGTAACCGCCGTGGGCGCCACGGGTGCTCTCGACGAGCCCCGCCTTCTTGAGCAGCGCCACGATGCGCTCGAGGTAGGCGAGCGGCAAACCCTCGGCCTCTGCGATCGCCTTCAGCGAGCGCGGCCGGCCGTCGCGCTGGCGGCCCAGCTCGACCAGGAGACGGACGCCGTACTCGGCCTTC
>DASPKC010000355.1:0-2675 GCA_035628295.1 Baekduia sp. | reverse complement strand
ATCCACCGCACCTCCCCGTCCGGGCGGCGGATGCGCCACTCCTCGTCGGTCCAGTCGTGGCCCTCCAGCGCCGCGCCCACGACCGCCTGCACGTGCGGGCGGTCCTCCTCGACGACCGCGTCGAGGAACTCGGCGTAGTCGCGCGGCTGGTAGCCGCGCGGGCGGCCGAAGATCGGGCCGTGGTTCTCCGACCACCGGACCACGTCCTGGCGGACGTCCCACTCCCAGAACCCCACCTCCGTGCCCTCGAGCGCGACGCGCAGCCGCTCCTCGGTGATGCGCAGCGCCAGCGCCGCGTCCTCGTCCTGGTCGCGCACCACGAGGGCCACGCACAGCGGCCCGTCCGGGCCGTCGACGGGCAGGTAGCTGCCGCGGAACACCCGGCCGTCCGGGGGCGGGGAGACCAGGCGCAGGTCGTGGACCGCCTCGCCGGCGAGCGCGCGGCGGACGAGCGGCTCCAGGACGTCGGCCGCGAACGGGAGGACCTCGTGGATGGTCCGGCCGAGGTGCTCCTCGGGCGGGCGCCCGTTCATCCGGGCGAGCGTCTCGTCGACGTGCACGTAGCGCAGCTCGTCGTCGACGACCGCCACGCCGAGCGGGCCCAGCGCCGAGAGCGCCGCCAGCGGGACGGGGAGGGCGGTGAGGTGCTCGATCACGGGCGGCGCGCCGATCCTACGGCGGCCGCGGCGAGCAGGAGCCGGTGCACGGCCGCGGCGCGCACCGGCGGCCGGCGCCGGGCCAGGGGCGAGCACAGCCGCGCCGCGAGCGCCGAGGCCGCGGCGCCGGCGGCGAAGGGCGCGCGCAGCGGCGGCGCCAGACCGTCCTGCACCAGGCGCAACGTCTTGAGCGCCGTCGCCGCCGCCAGCACGCCGGCGGCGGCCTCCCGGCTGAGCGCGGCGGCCGCGTCGGGGCCGAAGCCGCGCCGGCGGGCGGCGGCGTAGGTCATCCCGGACCGCGACAGGCCCGGGACCAGCGCCAGCGCCTGGGCCGCGCCGATCGCCAGCGCGTCGCCGGGGCCGGCCGAGGCCGCGGGGCGCCGGCCGGGGCGGCGATCGGCGGCGACCATCAGCACGCTGCCGGCGACGAGGCCTGCGGCGGTGGTCACGGGCGTGCCGAGGCGGCGCTCGATCTGGTCCTCGAGCGCCAGGGCCGCCACGGCGGCCGGCGCGAGCGTGAGCGCGGCGTACCAGAGCCGCGGGCGCCCGAGGGCCCGGCCGGCGCCGACGAGCGTGCCGGCGTGCAGGGCCACCTCGAAGCTCTTGCGCGTGGCGGGATCGGGCGCCACGGGCGGCCAGCCCAGCAGGCCGGGGACGAGGGCGATGTGCGCCGAGCTGGAGACCGGCAGCAGTTCGGCCGGGCCGTGCAGCAGCCCGAGCAGCGCCGCCCGGCCGGCGGTCAGGGTCGGCTGCGCGACACCGTCAGGCGGCATCGGCGGCGGGCCGCCCCCGCCGCCCGCGCCACCACCGTACGCCGAAGTACGCCGCGCCGCCCACGATCGCCACGACGACGGCGTAGTCGATCAGGTGCAGGTAGTCGCGCAGGTCCTCCCAGTTGTCGCGCGCCGCGTAGCCGGCGAGCACGAGCGCGGTGTTCCACGGCACGGCGCCGAGGAACGTGAGGACGCTGAAGCGCCAGAACGGCATCCGGGCGATGCCGGCCGGCAGCGAGATGAACGTCCGGACGATCGGCAGCATCCGGCTGAAGAACACGGCCTTGTCGCCGTGGCGCTCGAAGAACCGGTCCGCCCACGCCAGGTGCTTGGGGCTGATGTGCACGAAGCGCTGGCGCTCGAGCAGCTCCGTGCGGCCGTAGTAGCCGGCCGCGTACGCGGCCCACGAGCCGACGAGGTTGGCCACGGAGGCCACCAGGGCGGGCGCCCACCACGGGTACGCGCCGTCGCTCGCGGCGAAGCCGGCGAACAGCATCGTCGGCTCAGACGGGATCGGGATGCAGGCGCTCTCCGGCGCCATGAGCACGAAGATTCCGAGGAGGCCGATGTCGTCGACGACGCCGGTCACCCACTCCGCGAGGGTGTCCGTGATCGACGCCACGACGAGCAGGCTCGTCAGCGAGAGCACCCGGCGAGGGTAGCGGCGCGCTCGCTAGCGTGCCCCCTCCATGCCGGTGCCGCTCTTCGATCCACACACCCCGCTGGCCGGCTTGCGGCCCGAGCTCGACGCGGCGATCGGGCGGGTGCTCGACCGCGGCGTGTTCGTGCTGGGGCCGGAGGTCGAGGCCTTCGAGCAGGAGTTCGCGGCCTACCTCGGCTGCGGGCACGCGGTCGGCGTGGCGAACGGCACGGAGGCCATCTCCGTGGCCCTGCGCGCGCTCGGCGTGGGGCCCGGCGACGACGTCGTCGTGCCCTCGATCACGTTCTGGGCTTCGGCCGAGGCGATCGTCAACGTCGGCGCGCGGCCGGTGTTCTGCGACATCGACCCCCGCACGTACGTCGCCACCGCCGACGACGTGCGCGCCGCGCTGACGCCGGCCACGAAGGCCGTCGTCCTGGTGCACCTCTTCGGCAACGTGGCCCCGGTGGCCGAGGTCGAAGCGCTCGGCGTGCCGGTCGTGGAGGACACGGCGCAGGCCGCCGGCTCGCGGGGGCCCGACGGCCGGCCCGGGGCGCTCGGCACGATCGCGACGTTCTCGTTCTACCCGTCGAAGAACCTCGGCGC
>DASPKC010000354.1:0-3451 GCA_035628295.1 Baekduia sp. | reverse complement strand
CTCGGGCACTTCGCGCTGACCAACCTGCTGCTCGACCGCGTCACCGACCGGGTCGTGACGGTCGCGTCGGGGGCGCACCGCCTGGGAGGCATGGACGTCGACGACCTCGACTGGCGGCGCCGCTCCTACGACCGGTGGCGCGCGTACGGGCAGTCCAAGCTCGCCAACCTCCTGTTCACCTCCGAGCTGCAGCGGCGCCTGGAGGCCGCCGGCTCGCCGGTGCGCGCGGTGGCCGCACATCCCGGGTGGGCGGCGACGCACCTGCAGGGCCGCAGCGGCAACCTGGTGATGGACGTCGCGATGCGCCTGGGCAACGCCCTGCTCGCGCAGAGCGACGCCGCCGGGGCGCTGCCGACGCTGTACGCGGCGACCCAGGACATTCCGGGCGACAGCTACGTGGGCCCCGACGGCTTCCAGGAGATGCGCGGCGCACCGGTCCTCGTCGACCGCTCGCCCGCGGCGCGCGACCTCGGCACCGCGGCGGCGCTCTGGGAGCGCTCGGAGGAGCTGACCGGCGTGCGCTTCGGCCTGGCCGCGGGCGTCGGGGCGGCCGGTCACTAGGGTCGCACGATGGACCTCGCGGGCAAGGTCGTCGCGATCACCGGCGCGTCGTCGGGCATCGGGGAGGCGACGGCGATCTCCTGCGTGGAGGCCGGCGGCCGGGTCGCACTGGGCGCCCGGCGCGCGGACCGCCTTGAGGCGCTCGCGCGGCGGCTGGGCGACGCCGCCGTCGCGATCGAGGCGGATGTCGCAGACGAGGCGTCGGCCCGCGCCTTCGTCCGCGGCGCCCACGACCACTTCGGCCGCCTCGACGCCCTCGTCAACAACGCGGGCGTCATGCTCCTCGGCCCAGTGCTCGGCGCGGACGTCGGCGAGTGGCGGCGGATGGTCGACGTCAACTGCCTGGGCCTCCTGTACTGCACCCACGAGGCGCTGCCGCTGATGCAGGCCGCCGGCAGCGGGCACATCGTGAACGTCAGCTCCGTCGCGGGCCGCCAGGCCAACCTCGGCTCGGCCGTCTACAACCTCACCAAGTGGGGCGTCAACGGCTTCAGCGAGGCGCTGCGCCAGGAGGCGCTGCACCTCGGCGTGCGCGTCACGATCATCGAGCCCGGGATGGTCGAGACCGAGCTGCTCGACCACAACGAGCACAAGCCGTACGTCATGGACGCCGCGTCGCGGATGAAGGACCAGATGGGTCAGGCGCTCACCAGCGACGACATCGCGCGGGCGATCCTCTACGCGCTCGCGCAGCCCGAGCACGTGAGCATCAACGAGGTGCTCGTCCGGCCCTCCAGGCAGCAGCGCTGAAGCAGCGCGGACAGCGCCCCTCGACTTCTCGGCCGGCCTGCCGATCACGGTCGCACGACCCACCGACTCGAGGAGAGATCATGGCCCTCTGCACCCGTTGCCGCGAGGCCTTCGTCCAGTGCCGCTGTGCGGCCAAGGCGACGGTCATGCCCAAGAAGTAGCCCCACCGGAGGCCCCGCAGCGCGGGGCCTTCGCCGTGAGGGGGGCGAGAGTGCGCCGGTCGCGCCCTATGCAGGACATGACCGATGACGCCGCGACCATCCTGCTGGTCGAGGACGACCCCGCCACCCGGACGTTCCTCGCCGACGAGCTGACCGCCGACGGCTACGAGCTGCTCGTGGCCGACTGCCTGCGCGACGGGCTGCGCCTGCTCGAGACGAAGTACCCCGACCTCGTCGTGCTCGACGTCGGCCTGCCCGACGGCTCGGGCCTCGAGCTGGTGCGCCGCACGCGCGCGGCCGACCGGCTCGCCGACCGCATCGACCCGCGGATCCCGCTCGTCGTCCTCAGCGGCCGCTGCTCGGAGACCGACCGGCTGCGCAGCTTCGAGCGCGGCGCCGATGACGTCGTGGCCAAGCCGTTCTCCTATCCCGAGCTGCGGGCCCGCATCGACGCGCTCCTGCGCCGCTGCGAGGGCCGGGCCCGGAGCGGCGTCGTGCGCGTCGGGCCGGTGGAGCTGGACCCCGCCTCCCGGCGGGTGCTGGTGCACGGCGAGCCGGTGCACCTCTCGCAGAAGGAGTTCGGGCTGCTGCGCCTGCTGGTCTCCGACCCCGGGCGTGTGTTCACCAAGGATGAGCTTCTGCGCACCGTCTGGGGGTACGCCACCACCGGCACCACGCGGACGCTGGATTCGCACGCGTGCCGCCTGCGGGCCAAGCTGGCGGCGCGCGGCGACCGCTTCGTGGTCAACGTCTGGGGTGTCGGCTACCGCTTCGTCGACCCGCCGGCCGGCGCATGAGTGCGGCGGGCTGGGTCGCGGCCGTCGCCCTGCTGGGCGTGGTGGCCGCGCTGCTGCGCGCCCGGGCCGTCGAGCGCGAGCGCCTGGCGCGCGCCGCGCACGAGGTGCGCGGGCCGCTGACGGCGCTGCACCTGGCGCTGCACGGGGTGGCGCGCCGGGGCGAGCTGGCGCCGGTGCGCCTCGCGGGCCTCGATCTCGAGCTGCGCCGGGCCGCGCTGGCGCTCGACGAGCTGCGCGCCGGCGGGCCGCTGGCCTGCACCCCGCTGGACCTCCGCGAGCTCCTGACGGCGCAGGTCGCCACCTGGGACGAGGTGGCCCGCGCCCACGGCGGCGAGGTCGTGCTGTGTGACGGGCCAGGCGACGTGGTGGTCCACGCCGACGCCGTGCGCCTGGCCCAGGCACTCGGCAATGTCCTGGCCAACGCGATCGAGCACGGCGGCGGCCGCGTCCAGGTCCGCACCCGCTGGGACGGCGGACGGGTCGTCGTCGAGGTGGCCGACGGCGGGCCGGGCCTGCCGGCGAGCGTGGCGCAGCTGACCGGACGCTGCCGTGGGCGCCGGGCTCCCGGGCGCGGCCACGGGCTCGCGGTCGCCGCCGCGGTGGCCCGCCGCCACGGCGGCGCTCTGCGCGGCGTGCGCGGCGGCACGGTCGCGCTGGAGCTGCCCGGAACGGCGGGCGCCGCGGCCGGCGGTCTGCCGGCCGACTGGCCCCACGACGGGCCCGCCCTGCGGGTGGCGGCGTGACGCGGCGCCGGCGGGCGACGCTGCTCCTCGGCCTGGCAGTGGTGCTCGGCACGCTGGCCGCGTCCGATGTCGGGCGCCGCGAGGCCGCCCTGCGCCGAGCGGTCGGGCCGACCGTGCCGGTCGTCGTCGCGCGCGCCGATGTCCGCGCGGGCGAGGCGCTCGACGCCCGGCGCCTGGCCGTGCGGCGGGTGCCGGCGCGCTACGCGCCCGACGGCGCGTTCACCGCTCCCGCGGCCCTGGCCGGCACGCGCGCGGCGGTGGCGATCCCGGCCGGCACCGACCTGGCAGCGGCGCTCGTGGACGACGGCCGGCGCCCCGGCGCGCCCGTCGGCCCGGGAGAGCGCGTCGCCGAGCTCGTCGCCCGCGGGGCGCTCGAGCTCCTCGGCCCGGGCGCGCGGGTCGACGTGCTCGTCACGCGCGAGCGCGGCGACGGCGAGGG
>DASPKC010000353.1:0-7140 GCA_035628295.1 Baekduia sp. | reverse complement strand
GTGCAGCAACCCGCGGACGTCGGCGCGGGTCGCCGGGTCCAAGGTGGACAGCAGCTGGTCGATCTCCACCGGCGCGTCGGTGCGGGCAGGGGCGATGCGGTCGCCGTCGCGCAGCGGCGGCCCGCTGCCGGCCGTCAGGTCGACGTAGCGGTTGACCTCGCCGGCCACCGAGAACAGGCGCACGTCGGCGGTGGCGGTCCGCCGCGGCGCGACGTCCTCGTCGACCTCGAGGCGGACCTCCGGGCGGCCGTCGCGCCCGAGGGCGATGTCGCGCACCTTGCCGATCACGAACCCGCCCGACTTGACCTCCGCGCCCTCCACGAGCCCATGGACCTGGTCGAACGACGCGGTCAGCTCGAGCCTGCCCGAGCCCCGGCCGGCGACGAGCAGGAGCGCGACGGCCGCCACGGCGACCAGCCCGGCGGCGGCGGCCGCCCGGCGGGACGCCGCCGCCCGCGTGACGGCCGCGCCGCTCACCCCACCGGGATCCTCGGGTTCGCGCCCCAGAAGATCAGCGTCCCGACCATGCTGATGAGCGTGACCCCGATGATGTTCACGCCCATGGAGCGGGCCGTCGCCGTCCCCACCTCGATCGGGCCGCCGCGCACGTGGTAGCCGAAGTACAGGCTCGTGCAGATGACGAAGGTGGCGATCGTCAGCCCCTTGATCGCCGAGTAGAGGAGGTCGATGGGGTCCTGGAAGTTGTAGAAGAAGAGCTCCCAGGTCCCCTGCGACACGTCGCCGAAGCGCTCGACCGACATGAGGTAGGCGGCCAGGTACGACGAGCCGACGGCCAGGGCGTAGGCGATCGGCAGCACGATGATCGCCGCGATCATGCGGGTCGTGACCAGGTAGGCGATCGATCGCACGCCCATGACGTCGATGGCGTCGACCTCCTCGGCCACCCGCATCGCGCCGAGCTCGGCCACCATGCCGCAGCCGACCTTCGCGGCGAGGATGTAGCCGAAGACGAAGGGGACGACCTCGCGCAGCGTGCACCACGTCGAGAAGCCGCCGGCCACCGGATCGACGCCGAAGGAGCGCGCCAGGGCCGTGGACTCCAGCCCGCAGCTGCCGCCCGCGAGGAACGCGATGGCCATGATGACCGCCGTGCTGCCGGTGGCGATGAGCGCCGCCTGGCGCACGATCTCGGCCCCCAGCTCGCGCGCGTGGCGCGCCTGCCCGGCGGCGCGCCAGCTGAACGCCGCGACGTCGCCGACGAGCCCGAGGAACCCCAGCCGGCCGATCCCGGCGATCTCGCTGGGCAGCGGCGAGGTGCCGATCTCGCGCTCGGGCGAGGGCGTGGACGGTGCGGGCGGCGGTGTCACCGGAACACCCCGACGTCCGGGAACGCCGCCAGGAAGTACTGCGTGTAGACGAGGTTGATGAAGAAGATGGCGATGAGGCAGCCGACGATCGCCTCGTTGACCGCGCGCCCCACGCCTTCGGCGCCCCCGGACGCCTCCAGGCCCTTGTAGCAGCAGATCACGCCGATCAGGAACCCGAAGATCCCGACCTTGATCACGCTCGCGGCGAGGTCCAGGAACGTCGTGTTGGCGAAGAAGTTGACGAGGAAGCCGCCCGAGGTGCCGCCCAGGAACCCGACCGACGCGACGTAGCCGCCGAGCACGCCGAAGGCGAGCGCCACGACGTCCAGCGCCATCATCGTCACGGTCAGCGCCAGGATCCGGGGCGCGACCATCGCGGCGATCGGGTCCACGCCCAGCACCCGCAGCGCGTCGAGCTCCTCGCGGATCTTGCGCGCGCCCAGCTCGGCGGTGATGGTCGTGCCCACGACGCCCGCGACCACCGTGGCGGTCACGAACGTCCCGAACTCGCGGACGATCGCCACGACCATGAAGCCGCCGGCGCGGTCGATCGTCCCGAACGTGACGAGGAAGTTGCCCGCCTGCAGGCCCGGTCCCGAGAAGCCCCACGCCGCGATCGAGATGGCGATCGGCAGGAAGGCGACCTTCAGGACGAAGATCGCCTGCAGGACGAACTCCCGCCGCCAGGCGAAGGGCGGGCGCACCATGGCGATGCACGCGCGGATCGCGAGGGCCAGCATCCCGCCGACGCGCCGGATGCGCAGCCCCACCACGTGCGCCGGCCGGTCGTATCCCAGTGCCTGCGGTGCGGACATGCCGCCCCTGCGCCGCAGGACACCGCCCGTCGAAGCCAAGGTCTCCCGCCTCCCTGTAGTTGAGACCTTGGCGAACCTCTCAAACTTGCAAATGTGCTGTCAAGCACAACGACGGCGCCGGCCTGGTGGCACGGCGCCGCGCGCGTGCGGGACAGGCCCGCGGGGCTAGATGAAGAGGCTGATCGCGGACTTCTGCATCCGCGCCAGGGCCGTCGCCGCGCCGGCCGGCTCGTCCAGGCCGTCGATCAGGTCGTCGCGCTTGAGGCCCATGAGGTCCATCGTCATCTGGCACGGCCACAGCTTCACGTCGAGGTCCTGGGCCATCTCCATGAGCTCCTCGGGCGGGGCCACGCCCTGGTCCTTGGCCAGCTTGCGCATCATCGCCGGCCCCATGCCGGCCATGTTCATCTTGGACAGCCCGGCGTGCGCGGCGCTCGGGCGGTTCATGGCCGAGAGGCCCTTGGTCATCCAGTTGCTGCCCGTCAGGCGCTTCTCCTCCTTGACGAGGCTGAACAGCCCCCAGAAGGTGAAGAACACCGCGACGTCCATGCCCCCCGCCGCCGCGGTCGTGGCGAGGATCGTCGTCGGCCAGATGCGGTCGAGGTCGCCGCCCCAGGCGATCAGCGTCACCAGGTTCGGGTCGCGCGGGTCGCGCTCCTCGATCATCCGCGCGACGAGCTCCTCGAGCTCCTGCCGGCTCATCCCGGACGTCAGCGCGTCCTGGACGGCAGCGGTGTCCGTCATGCCCTCATTCCTCTCTCTGGTTGGTGGTCAGCTCCGCCTCCAGCGCAGCGCCCCAGCCGGCCCAGTCGCGGCGGATGCCCTCGCAGACGGCGGTGCAGAGGTCGTTCAGGGACGGGTCGCAGATCCGGTAGAAGATCCGCGTGCCCTCCCGGCGGCGGGCGACGACGCCCTGCGCGCGCAGGAGGCTCAGCTGCTTGCTCACCGCGCCGTAGGACGTGCCGACGCGCTCGACGAGGTCGCCGACGCTCAGCTCGCCGTCGACGTGCAGCGCGTTGACGAGGCGCAGGCGCGTGGGGTCGCTGAGG
This sequence comes from Baekduia sp., assembly GCA_035628295.1. Taxonomy (GTDB): domain Bacteria; phylum Actinomycetota; class Thermoleophilia; order Solirubrobacterales; family Solirubrobacteraceae; genus Baekduia. The sequence continues at coordinate 3,948 of DASPKC010000353.1, read as the reverse complement.
AGCTTGAAGCGGTCGGCCACGCGCTCGATGACCGAGGGCGGCAGGGTGGCCGCGTTGATGTCGGGGGTGGGGTTCTCGGGGGACATGGGGACGGCGCACGGTAGACCGTCTTTGCCCGAACGGTCAAGTTCCGTTTGAGCAATGGGGAAAACTTGACAACTTGTTCGCCCACCGGTTACGAATGACATGAGCGGCCGGCGAGGCCGCCGACCACCCCGCGGACCTGAGGAGAGGCCACGTGGAAGCGCAGATGACCCCTGCCCAGACGATCGACGTGACGGGGAAGGCGTGCCCGATCCCGGTCGTCAAGACGGCCAAGGCGATGAAGGCGATGGGCACGGGGGACGTGCTCGAGGTCCTGGCGACCGATCCCGGCGTCGAGCCGGACATGCAGGCCTGGACCAAGCAGACGGGCAACGAGCTGCTCGGCATCGAGCAGCGCGACGGGGTCTTCCGTGTCCTCCTCCGCAAGTCCTGAGGCGCTGGCCGCGCCGGCCGGCGCGGACGAGGGCGAGGACAGCGTCCTCTACGTCATGACGCACGGGCTCGAGGCGCCCGAGCGCTGCGCGACCCCGTTCTTCCTCGCCGCCTCCGCCGCCGCGATGGACGTCGAGACAGCGATCTACTTCACGATGAACGGGCCCCAGCTGCTGCGCAAGGACGTCATCGACAAGGTGGGCCCGAAGGGCGAGCAGGGCCAGCGGCTGCGGTTCTTCATCGAGCAGGCGCTGGACTGCGACGTGCGCCTGCTCGTCTGCCAGCCGAGCCTCGACCTCAACGACCTGACGCGCGAGGAGCTGCTCGACGAGGTCGAGATGATCGGCGGCGCCGCGTTCAACGGGCTGGCGATGGAAGCCAGCGCGGTCGTGACCTTCTGAGGCGATGACCGGCGCGTCGGCCTACAAGATCGCGGAGCCCGCCTACGGCGACGTGCCGCTGGAGGACAAGCAGCGGATCTTCGACCTGGTCAAGGCCGACGCCCGCTTCGACGACTACCTCTACGGCTGCTACGAGTGCGGGATCTGCGTGGCGGCGTGCCCGTCGGCGCGCTTCTACGACTTCTCCCCGCGGCGGATCGCGCAGGCGGCCGCGCGCGAGGACGTCGAGCTCGTCTTCGAGCAGATGCAGGAGGACATCTGGGAGTGCTCGCAGTGCTTCTCCTGCCTGCGCTGCCCGCGCGGCAACAACCCCGGCGGCCTCATCACGATCATGCGCGAGGTCGCGATCGGCGAGGGGATGGCCTCCGCGCGCGAGGCGCTGCGCGGCTACACGCGGATCATCTACAAGATCATGTCGACCGGCACGCAGGTGTCGCCCGACATGCTGCAGGCCGACGCGTTCCCCGACTGGGGGCCGGGCGTCGCGGCGGTCTCGGCCAACCTGGACGTCTGGCGGCGGGCGCTGCCGCCGGACACGCACCACACGACGTCGACCGGGTGGGAGATCTCCGAGCAGACGCTCGTCGAGCTCTACCTGATCTGGCACAAGACCGGGGCGCTGGCGATGATCGCCGACGTCGACGAGTCGCTGCACGACCTGCTCGAGGAGGTCATGGAGGACCTGCTCGACGAACACGGCTACGAGCTCGACTGAGCTTCGCGAGGAGGCGTTCGCACCATGCCCATCCCGCTGCCCCAGGCCCAGGGGCCGGCCCGTCCGAACAAGAAGGACTTCGCTGGATGGCAGCCCGACCAGGTCCCCGAGGACTTCCGCGCGCGGCTGCTGGAGCTCGAGGAGGCCGGCGAGCTCGTCGTCCAGCGCATGACGGGCGAGACCATCGAGGTGCCGCTGAAGTACGGGCGCACCAAGCGGGTCCCGGTCGGTACGACGTGGCACCACAAGAGCTGTGGCCAGTGCGGCCACATCCCGGGCTACTCGACGTCGATCTTCTGGGTCAACCGAAAGCTGGGGATCCCGTACCACGACCCGCGCGACCAGACGTCGTGCACCGCGTGGAACTACTACGCGTCGGCGACGTCCAACGCCGCGGCGCAGGCCGCGGTCGCCTGCCGCAACTTCGCGGCGGCCCACGCCACGGGGCACTTCCCGATCATCCACTGCGGCACCTCCTTCGGCCACTACAAGGAGGTCCGCCACGAGCTGCTGCACCACGAGGAGCTGCGCCACCAGGTGCGCGACGTCCTGGCCGCGCTGGGCAAGCCGCTCGTCCTGCCGGAGGAGCTCATCCACTACTCCGAGTGGTTCTACGCGATGCGCGACCAGATCGCCCGCCACCAGGTGCGCGACTTCTCGCAGATCAGCGTCACGGTCCACCCGGCCTGCCACTACTACAAGCTCGTCGAGGGCGACGCGATCTACGACCCCGAGGTCTACGGCGGGCAGCGCACGGCGATCGTGACCGGCGTGGCCGAGGCGCTCGGCGCCGAGGTGCGCGACTACTCGACGTTCTTCGACTGCTGCGGCTTCGGCTTCCGCCACATCCTCGTCCAGCGCGACTTCACGCGGTCCTTCGCTACCCAGCGCAAGATCGCGCGGATGAAGGAGGAGGCCGACCCGGACGTCACGCTGACCCACGACACCGGGTGCGTCACGACGCTGGACAAGAGCCAGTACGCCGCCAAGGCCCACGACGCCGCCGCGCCGGTCATCCCCGTGCTGAGCGAGGCGCAGTTCGCCGCGCTGGCGATGGGGGCGCACCCCTACCTCGTCTGCCAGCTGCACTGGCACGCCGCCGAGTACCGGCCGCTGCTGGAGAAGATGGGCATCGACTGGGAACGGGCGTGGCGCGAGTTCGAGGACGCCTGCAAGGAGCTCGAGGGCGGCGGCAAGGACGTCCTGACCTGGGAGGACGTGGAGGTGCTGGATGCCTGAGCCGGCGGTCCTGGTGGTGGGCGGCGGCCCCGGCGGGCTGGAAGCCGCGCGCGGGATCGCCGACCTCGGGGTGCGGGCCGTCCTCGTCGAGCAGCGCGAACGGCTCGGCGGCACGCCGGTGCACGAGCAGTACGCGGCGCTGACGCCGCACTTCGACGACGCCGAGGCGGCGATGGCCGACATGGAGGCGCAGCTGCGCGCCCGCGAGCTGGCCACGGTCCGCACGTCGTCGCGCGTGACGGCGCTGACGGGGGAAGCGGGCGCCTTCCGGGCGACGGTCGAGGGGCCCGAGGGCACCGAGGAGCTCGACGTGTCGGCCGTCGTCCTGGCCACCGGGTTCACGCACTTCGACCCCGGCCGCGAGCGCCAGATCTACAACTACTACCAGTACCCCGACGTGCTGGCCCTGCAGGACCTCGAGGCGATGCTCAAGCGCCACGAGGTGCTGGTGCCGTCGACGGGCCGGGCGCCCGAGCGCATCTGCTGGATCCAGTGCGTCGGCTCGCGCGACCGCAACATCGGCAACGAGTACTGCTCGAAGGTCTGCTGCGGGATCGCCTCCAAGCAGGCCATCGAGGTGCGCAAGCTCGTCCCGGGCTGCCGGGCGACGATCTTCTACATCGACATGCGCATGTACGGCTACTGGGAGCAGCAGCTGTACTGGCCCGCGCAGGAGCAGCACAAGGTGCAGTACGTCAAGGGGATCGTCACGGAGATCCTCGAGCAGCAGGGCCGCCTGCTGGTCCGCGGCGAGGACACCACGATGGGCCGGCCGGTCGAGACGCCCATGGACATGGTCGTGCTCTCGGTCGGGATGGAGCCGTCGCAGGGCACGCGCGACATGGCGCAGCTCACCGGCGTCGCGCAGAACAAGTACGGCTTCGTGGAGGTCGCGCGCCCGCCGCTGGACACCGTGGGGACGAGCCGCGAGGGCATCTTCGCCTGCGGCGCCGCACTCGGGCCGGCCGACCTGGAGGACACGATCAGCTCCGCCGGCGCGGCGGCCACCAAGGCCGTGGTGCTGGCGCGGCGCGCGGCGCCCCTGGCGGCGGCCTGATGCAGGTCCGCGTCCCCGACCTCGCCGGCCTGGAGGACCACGGCGTGCTCGACGCCCCG
>DASPKC010000352.1:0-23790 GCA_035628295.1 Baekduia sp. | reverse complement strand
CGCGCCTGCGAGCGCCGCGACCGCCTCCCCGAGTTGATCACCGGCGAGATCGGCGACGGCGCGCAGCAGCACCTCGGGCACGTCGGTCCCGATGACCGACATCGTCTGTACGAGGGCTTTCTCACGCTGGTGATCACGACCTACCGGCCCGAGCACGACGCCGCCAGCAACCCCCACGTCCAGCTCCGCCTGGGGACACTCGATGCCCGCGCCAGGAACGACCTGCTGCACGGCCTGCTCGGAGGCGACCGCTCGCTCGACGGATTGGCGCGGATGATCGACGCGCGAGCCGCTGGCAACCCGTTCTTCATGGAGGAGCTCGTCCGGGCGCTCGCCGAGAACGGGCATCTCGCCGGCGCGCCCGGGAGCTACGAACTGGCGTCCGAGCTGGAGGGTCTGGTCCTCCCGCCGACGGTGCAGGCGGCGCTGGCGGCCCGCATCGACCGTCTGCCCGCGCGTGAGAAAGCCCTCGTACAGACGATGTCGGTCATCGGGACCGACGTGCCCGAGGTGCTGCTGCGCGCCGTCGCCGATCTCGCCGGTGATCAACTCGGGGAGGCGGTCGCGGCGCTCGCAGGCGCGGGATGGGTCGTCCCGGACGCGGGCGGCGAGGGGTACGCGTTCACCCATCCGCTCACGCAAGAGGTCGCCTACGCGTCCCAGCTCTCCGAACGGCGGGCGCGCGCCCACCGGGCGGTCGCTGCCGCGATCGCGCGCGCCTACCCCGGCGGCCTCGATGAGCGCGCCGCGCTCCTCGCCCACCACTGCGAGGCCGCCGGCGACGACCTGGGCGCCGCGGAGTGGCATGCGCGGGCCGCGGCGTGGGTGCAGGCAGCGGCGCCGGCCGACAGCATGCGCCACTGGCGCCGCGTCCGCGACCTGGCCGCCGGCCGCGATGCCTCGCCGCGGCGCGACGCGCTGATCGCCAAGGCCGAGCTCGGTGTCCTCAGCCTCTCGTGGCGACTCGGGATGGCTGGCGGCGAGGCCGCAGCGATCCAGGCGCAGGAGCACGGCGATGACGAGCGGTTTCGTGGGGACCTGTACCGCGCAGGCGCGCTGATGCATGGCGGGCGCGAGCGCGAGGGCCTGGACGGGTTCCGCAGCGCCAGCAAGGAGGCGCTGGCGACCGGCGAGCCCGACCGCGTGCTGACGGCGGCCACCGGCGTCGCGTACGCGAGCTGGATCGCCGGCTCGTCGCGCGAAGCGGTGGCGACGCTCGACCATGCGCTCGCGCGGGCCGGCGACGACCCGACCATCGGCGCGGGCGAGACCTTCGTGTGCCTGCTCGCGCACGCCGTGCAGAGCCGCGGACAGGGCATCGGGTACCTGGGCGGGCTCGAGAAGGCCCGCCGGGAGTTCGCGCGGGGGATCGAGCTCGCCCGCGAGCACAACGACCCACAGACGGAGTCAGCGTGCCACGCGAACCTCGCGCTGCTGGAGGCGGACGCCGGACGGATCGAGGCGGCGCGCCGCAGCGCGGCGCTGGGCGCCGCGATCGCCGAGCCTGCGGGTGACACGGTCCACGCAATCGCCTGCTCGACGCCGGCGGCCGTGGCGCAGGCCGCCGCCGGGCATTTCGCGGACGCCCTGGCCGGCGCGGTGGCGAACCTCGAGGCGATCCGCGAGCACCGCGTCGGCCTGTACTACGAGCCCCTGCTCCTCGCGACGATCGCCCAGTGCCAGCTCGCCCTGGGCGACGCCGAGTCCGCGCTGGGCTCCGCGAAGGAAGGGGTCGCCATCATGGACGCCCGCGGCCTCACCACGTGCGCCCTGCGCGCGCCGATCACGCTCGCGCAGGTTCTGGCCGCCACCCAGGGCGCTCGAGCCGCTGAACGCATCGACACCGTTCTCACGCGTGCGCTCGATGTCGCGCGACGCAGCAGCGCGCGCCTCTTCGAGCCGCACATCGGGCGCGAGCGCGAAGCGCTGGCGCGCCTGCGCGGCGGCGACCTGACCGGCGCTGGCCGATGACCACCGTGCGATGTCGTGTCTCGAAGATCCTGCGGACGCAACTCGGCGGCCTGAGGGAGCGAGCGGGGTCTTCTCCATGCGGCGAGCAGGTCGCGCAGCGGTTCGATCTCATGGGCGGATCTCGCCGACATCCCGCTGGTCCCGAAGCCTCCAGCGATGACTTCGTGTCCCGCCTTCCGTCTCCGCCGGCACACGATGCACGCCCCCGTCGCAGTCACCATCAGGCCCGTCTTCGTCGCCCACCTGCCGGTCGACGGGGGACCGGAGTGGCTCGACCCCCAGCTCAACCGGCTCGCGCACGAGCACGAGCCCTGGAGATTCCGCTGATGGCGGGCAAGCCCTCACAACGGCTCGCGTGGGCAGTCGACGTCCTCGCCCCCGACCCGGCCGATCGCGTGCTGGAGGTCGGCTGCGGCCACGGCGTGGCGGTGTCGCTGGTCTGCGAGCGCCTGGCCGGCGGGCGGATCGTCGCGATCGACCGCTCGCCGAAGATGATCGAGATGGCCGCGCGCCGCAACCGCAGGCACGTGGCGGAAGGCCGGGCGGTGCTGACGACGACCTCGCTCGAGGATGCGGACCTCGGCGAGGAGCGGTTCGACAAGGTCTTCGCCTTCAACGTCGCGCCCTTCTGGCTGGAGCCGGAGGCGTCGCTGGCCAAGGTCCGGCGCCACCTCGTCCCCGGCGGGACGGTCCATCTCTTCTGGGACGCTCGCCATTCCCAGCCCGACCGGGCCCGCGAGTTGGCCGATCAGCTGCGCGCGAAGGTCCGGCTCGCCGGCTTCTCGGTCGACCAGGTGCTGGTCAAGGACCTGCGCCCGGTCCCCGCGGTGTGCGTGCGTGGCGCGACCGCCGGACGGCCGTCTCGATGTGGCGCACGATCGCGTCGTTGACCGCGTCGCGATGGGTCAGCGGCCCCATGTGGCCGGCGCCCCCGATGGTCTGCAGGCGCGCGTCGGGCGCTCCCTGTGCGACGAGCGCGCTGGCTCGCAGCGCGGCCACCGGGCTCGTCTCGCCGTGCAGGATGAGCAGCGGCGCGGAGATCGACCGGTACGCGGCGACGGGGGTGCGGTCGGCGGCCAGCGCCGCCGCCGAGCCGGCCACCGCGGCCGCCGAGGCCCGGAACGATGCCTGCCCTCCCTCACCCAGCGCATCCCACGCACCCTCGCCGCTCCAGTAGTCGACGAAGCGGCGCAGCCACGCCTCGGTCCCGAGCTCGGCGGGATCCGTGAACGACGGGTCGCCGACGAGACGGTCGAGGTCGCGCAGGCCCTCGTGGTCCTCCGCGTCGAACAGCGTCCCCAGGGCGATCGGCTCGTAGACGGAGACCGACGCGATGTCGCCGCGTCCGCGCGCGACGAGCAGGGCGATCAGCCCCCCGTACGAGTGCCCGACGAGGTGGGTCCGGCCCTCGATCAAGGCCTCGACCGACCCGACCTCGAATGAGAAGTCCCCTACCGGCTCATCGGGCCATGCCGGTCCGTCCCCGTGCCCGCGGAAGTCCGGTGCGACGGCGTCCAGCCCCGCACCGCGCAGCCGATCGACCAGCCGCCTCCACTGCCGCGACGACATCCCGCCGCTGTGAAGGACGATCACGCGATCCATCCCGGGCACGATAGGTGCGTACGCAGGCCGACACGTTGTCGGAGTCGACTCACACGAGCCGGTAGCCGTGCTCCTTGAGCTGCTCGATGGCCCCGAACGAGACGTACTGCTCGGCGAGCATCGTGCGGAAGCCCTTCTCGTTCTCGAGGAAGGCCGTCGCGGCCGCCACGATCTCCGCTGCGATGCGCCTGGGCAGGACGACCAGGCCGTCGTCGTCGCCGACCACGATGTCGCCGGGCTCGACCAGGGTGCCGGCGCAGACGACGGGCACGTTCACCGCTCCGTGCTCGACACCGGCCGGGTAGTGGTGGTTGCGCGGCGTGACGGCCCGCGCGAACGCCGGGAACCCGAGTGCCCGCAGTCCGGCCACGTCGCGGGCGGCGCCGTCGACGACGACGCCCTCGATGCCCTTCGCCTGCCAGCCGGTCGCGGTCAGATCGCCGAAGCTGGCGACGTCCGTGGCGCCTCCGGCCGCCACGACGATGACGTCGCCGGGCTCGGCCAGGTCGGCCGCCGCCGAGCGCAGGCGCCAGTCGGCGCCGAGGACGGTGACGGCCGGGCCGCAGAGCCTGGCGCCGCTCCACACGGGCTTCATGTCGGGCGTCATGCCGCCCTGCTTGCCGAGATGGTCGAGGACCAGGCCGGTGTAGAGGGCGCGGCAGGCCGCCACGAGCTCCGCGTCCGGCCGCTGGATGCCGGTAACGATCACGCCGTGGTGGTCGTGCGTGGTGGCCACGGGCGGCGGACCGCTCGGGGCCGTCGTGGCGTCGGTGGTGCTCATGTCGCTCCTCACCGCAGGTCGTCGATCACGTAGTCGTCCGGGCCGTCGAAGTCGGGCCCGTCGGGCCGGGCGCGCATCGCGAGCCCCACCAGCACGTCGGCGCGGAAGCCGCGGGCGAGCATCCGCCGGTAGGCGCCCAGCCGGCCGGTGTTGACGCCCGCCACGATGCGCTCCAGGCCGGCCTCGGCCGCCAGGAACTCGCAGGCCTCCAGGAGCCGCTCGAAGCGCACCGGCGCCTCGGCGCCCGGGCGCACGGCCCCGAACTTCACGAAGCAGGCACCGCTGCCCGCCTCGGTGCCGCCTCCGCAGTGGCAGACGGCGACCCCGACCAGCTCGCCGCCGTCGTGCAGGAGGACCGTGTCGCCGAGCGCCTGCGCGTCGACCGCCTGGATCTCGCGCTCGAGGTCCAGGCCGGCGAAGACGGCGTCCGTGAGGCCGCGGACGGCCTGCAGGACGGCGGGCCGCTGGGCGTCGGGGACCTCGGAGTACGTCGTGCACTCGGCGCGGGCGTTACCGACCGCCTTCGACATGACCGGGTTGAGCAAGCGCGGCCAGAAGCCGTGCTTCTGGTAGAGGCCGATGTGCTTGGCGCTGTGGGGGAAGGTGAAGAGGCCGCTCTGGCGCAGACCCCACCGCTCGAAGGCCTCGACCACCGGCTCCATCAGCCGGCTGCCGATGCCGCGGTCCTGGAGGTCGGCGCGCACGGTGAGCGGCCCGAAGAACGCGAACGACCCCCAGCGCGTCGCGATGTTGGAGCCCACCACGTCGCCGTCGAGCTCGGCCGTCCAGGCGCAGTCGGGCGCCGCCAGGAAGCGCGTCCTGACGTAGTCGGCGTCCCCGAACACCGAGACCGGGTCGGGCGCGCCGAGGTAGGTCCCGAACGCGACGCGCATGATGTGGTCCGCGGCCGCCACGTCGGCCTCGCGCATCGGCCGCACGGTGACGGTCTGTGGTTCCTGCTTGCGAGCCAGTGTCTGCATGGTCTCCTCCTCGACTTGCGGTTCTTGCCGTCGAGGACGCTCGCAGCGCCGCCGCGCACGGGCATCGGCAGATGTGCCTATCCACCTTGCCTACGTGAGGCCGAGCTCGGCCGCGGAGCGTGCGGCCGCGGCGCGCGAGTGCACGTCGAGCTTGCGGTAGACCGAGCGCAGGTGGGCGTGCACCGTCCGGGGACTGAGCACGAGCTCCGCTGCGACCTGAGGATTGGAGAACCCCCTGGCCACCAGTCTGAGCACCTCGACCTCGCGTGCGGTCAGCCCCGCCGGATAGGCGACCGGCGCGCCCTCGTCGCTGCGTGCTCCGCTGGCGTAGCGCGCCGCCAGCTCCTCGCGCGAGCCGGCGTGAAACTTCTCCAGAGCGCCGGCGACGCGCTCGGCGACGGTCTGCTCGGTCACGAAGAGCGCCTGGGCGATGTCGCGGTCGGAGAGCCCCTTCGACACGAGCTCGGCCACCCGGCGCTCGGTGGCGCTGAGCGCGTCGAAGGGGCTCGAACGCAGCGGCTCCGGACGCCAGCCCGCGGCGACCAGCTCGCCCCGTGCGCGTTCGGCGAGCGCTGCCGCGCCGCAGCGATGCGCGAGCACCATGCTGCGGCGCAGCGGCTCGCGCGCGGCGGCGCGCCGATCCTGAGCCCGGAGCGCCACGCCCAGGTCACACAGCGCGCGCGCGAGCTCCAGCCGCGCCGGGGTGGCCTCGAGCACGGCGACCGCCTCGTGCAGCAGGCGGACGCCGCGCTCACCGGGGGTCAACCGCCCCTCAGCGGCCAGGGCGATCCCGAGTGCGCACCGAAGTCCGACGCGACGCGCGGCCGTCACGTCGTCCGCAGCGAGCCGGAGCGCGTCCTCCCGCTCACCGGCGGCGTCCAGCGCCTCGGCGAGGCTCGATCGCCACGGGATCACGGAGGGGTTGCTCGCGCCCCACTGCTCCATGCGCGCTGCGCAGGCCCGCAGATCGGCGATCGCCGACCGCACATCCCCCGCCGCCAGTCGCAGACGGCCGCGGCTGTGCAGGAAGAAGCTCCACGACCCGTAGTCGGTGGTCTGGTCGCCCAGCCCGCTGCGGTCGACCGCCTCGCTCGCCGCCGTCAGGTCGCCCTGGCCCACCAGGGCGTCGACGAGGAAGGCCCAGGTGGCGGGCATGCCGCCCCACCCGCGGGCGGCCGCCACCTCGAGCGACGTGCGGGCCTCCGTCTCCGCATCGGCGAGCCGCCCCCGGCGGTAGGCGATCGACGACCTCCAGCACGAGGCGATCGCGAGCGAGCGGACAGCGCCGCGCGTCCGCGCCTCGGTCTCGAGCTGCTCGAGCAGTTGGTCGGCGCGATCCAGCCGCTCCGTCCACAGCAACGCGTTGGCGGCGAAGACCGCCGTGTGGGCGCCGGCGCGGTCGCTGGGCAGACGCCCACCCGCCACGGCGCGCTCCGCGAGCTCCGCCGCCACCTCCGGCCGCTCGCCTGCCAGCGCCCGGTCCATCGCCAGGACCCCGGCGACGAGCCGCTCCGCCGGGGTCGCCCCTTCGACCTCGTGGAACCGATCGAGTCGTGCCGCGGCCAGAGGCCACGCAGACATGGTCAGCCGGGCCGCGGCGGCGACGTGCCCCTCGAGCCGCAGCTCGAGCTCCCGGTCGTGGCCACGGACGTCCTGCACCCCGGCGTCGAAGGCGTCGGCGGCCTCGCGGAAGCGGTCGCGCGCCCACAGCGCGTCGCCGAGCAGGAGCGCCGCCTCGGCTCGGTGCCGCGGGTCCTCGAGCAACGCGACGGCCTCCCGCAGGTGCTCCACCGCCGGCGACTCTCCCTCCCATCCGACGTCGCCGCCCACGAGCGCGCCGGCCCGCAGCTCCGCGTCGCCCAGCTCCGTCAGCACCCCGGCGCGCTGCGGCCCGGCCGGAGGCTCGGCCAGCGCGCGCCGCAGGTAGGCGACCGCCGCGTCCGGGGCTCCTCGCTCCGACGCGCGCCCTGCCGCCGCACGCAGGGCCGCCACCCGCCAGGCCGCTCCCTCGGGCTCTGCGACCAGCAGGTGCGCCGCGATCTGCTCCGGCGAGCCGGCCGCCTGCTGGAGCAGACGCGCCGCCTTGCTGTGCAGGAGCGCCCTGTCGCTCGGGGGGATCGACGAGGAGATCGCCCGGCGGACGATCGGATGGACGAAATCCAGCTCGCGCTGCTCGGCCAGGATGCCGGCGCGGGTGAGACCGTCACGCGCCCGTTCGACCTCGGCCTCCGGGAGATCGGTCAGGCGGGCCACGGCCGCGAGGTCGGCCCCTGCGCTCAGGACGGCCACCGCGCTCGCGACGCTGGTCGCGGACGGCGTCAGCCGTTGCAGTCGCGAGACCACCGCCCGGGACACCGACTCCGGCCCGATGTCCCGCACGAGGGCCGCGTTCTCCGCGCGCGGCTCGATCCGCCGATGCGCGAGATCGGCGACAAGCTGCTCAAGGAGGAAGGGATTGCCGCCGCTGGCCTCATGACACGCATCGCAGAAGGCGTCATCCGCCAGCCGCCAGCGGGAACGCAGCACCCGCGCGCACCCCTGGGCCGTCAGCGGCCTCGGGCGGACGACGTTCGAGCCCGCAGAGCTCATGAGCGCGTCGAGGGCGTCCGGCGCCTCGCGCTCCCCCGGCCGCATCGCCACCACGAGCAGCAGCTGCACGGCCTCGATCCGGCGGGCGAGGTAGTCCAGCCAGCGGCGAGAGGCGCGATCGGCCCAGTGCGCGTCGTCGACCAGGAGCACGAGCGGCCGGCGGGCCGCCAGGTTCGCGGTCAGCCAGTACAGGCCGTGCAGCACGGCGAACGACGGATCTTCCCCGCGGCCGGGCTCGCCCGGAGCCGCGAGGTCGAAGACTGGGCGGGCGAGCTTCGCCGCACCGTCGAGGAGCTCTTCGCGGACCGCCGGCGCCTGGCCGGCCAGCGGCGGCTCGATCAGCTGCCGGACGATCCCGAACGGCAGCTCCTGCTCCAGCTCCCCGCCCCGCGCGCGCAGCACCTCCAGCGACAGCTCCCGCCCGCGCGCGGCCGCCTCGCCGACGAGCCGGGTCTTGCCCACCCCGGCCTCGCCGACGACGAACGCCACCGCCCCGCTGCCGGTCCGGGCGGCGGCCAGCAGCCGATCGAGCTGGTCGAGCTCGTCCTCGCGCTCCACAAGCACGTGCTGCATCGGCCGGAGTATCCCGGGCGCGAAGCCGCTCCACGGGTTCTCACCCGTAGGGGCGATCAGCGCTTCGAGTCAACGTCTTCTTCTACGACCAAGCCGCTGCAGGCGCCCACCGGCTGCGGAGAGGCCGCGGTCACGAGGAGCCGACGAACTCGACGTCCACGTCCAGCGCCCTGTAGGTGTCGAGCGCTCGGCGGTCGCGCGTCGCAAGCACCAGGCCGTGCTCTCTGGCCACCGCACCCACGAGGGCGTCGTAGACCGCGCCACCGGCGATGCCGACGCCGGCGAGTTCCGCGAGCAGCGCGGAGGCCGCATCGGGGCCCAGGAACCTGGTGGCGGGGAAGCTCGCCGCGAGCAGCCGAGCGACGACCTCCGGGCCGCGGCGTGCCGGGGCCGGCAGGCGCGTCAGCACGGAGAAGGTCTCGAACGCCGCGTGCCCCGCCAGGCCCACCCTGCGGCGACCGACCGCCTCGACGGTGGCGTGGTGATGCTCATGGTCGGCGACGGCGAGCGCGACGGCGACGCTCGTGTCGACGAGCACGTCAGCGGCGGCCGGCATCCCGCAGGGCGCGCACCAGCTCGTCGTCGACCTCGGCTCCCGAGGCGGGGATCACGAGGCGTCCGGCGCGCGCCTCCAGCGAATCCCCGGTCAGCGGCTCGACGCGCAGCCCCGCACCCTCGGCGCGCACCTCGACCTCACCGGGGCGCAGCCCGAGATCGTCGCGCAGCTGCTTCGGGATGACCAAGCGGCCTGCCTTGTCAATGGTTGCGCGAATGGCAAGAGATTACCATTGGCTGGGCAGCGAGGGTGCACACCGCCTCCTCGCCGCGGCCGCGCCTCGTCGGGCCTCCTACGCGTTGAGCCGCGCCGCCTGACGGGTGAGGTGGTCGCGTTCCGCCAGGTTCGACGCGGCCGCCGCCGCCTCGGCATACAGGCGGGCGGCGGTCGCGCGCTCGCCGTTGCGCTCGTGCAGGTACGCAGCGACCGCGGCGTAGCGCGGGAGCGAGGCGTCGAGCTCGGCGAGCGCCGCCAGCCCGGCCCGGGCGCCGTCGGCCTGCCCCACGGCGACGGCGCGGTTAAGGCGAGCGATCGGGCTGTCGGTGAGCCGCACGAGCTCGTCGTACCACTCGACGACCTGGACCCAGTCGGTCTCCTCCGCGCGCGGCGCGTCGGCGTGCAGCGCGGCGATCGCCGCCTGGGCCTGGAACTCGCCGAGGCGGTCGCGGGCCAGCGCACGCTGGAGGATGGCGACGCCCTCGGCGATCAGCCTGGTGTCCCAGCGGCGGCGGTCCTGCTCGGCGAGCGGGACGAGGCTGCCGTCGGCGCGCGTGCGGGCAGGCCGGCGCGCGTGGTGCAGGAGCATCAGGGCGAGCAGCCCCGCCACCTCGGGCTCGTCGGTGCGGTCGTGGAGCTCGCGGGCCAGGCGGATCGCCTCGGCCGCGAGGTCGACGTCTCCGGAGTAGCCCTCGTTGAAGATGAGGTAGAGGACGCGCGCGACGGTCCGCGCGTCGCCGGGCGCATCGAAGCGGACGTCCGCGAGGGCGCGCTTGGCGCGGCTGATCCGCTGGCCCATCGTCGCCTCCGGGACGAGGTAGGCCTCGGCGATCTGGCGCGTCGTGAGCCCGGCGAGGGCCCGCAGCGTCAGAGCGACCGCCGACGGCGGCGTCAGCGACGGGTGGGCGCACAGGAAGTAGAGCTGGAGCGTGTCGTCGACGTCGGGGACCGGGCCCGGCGGCGGGTGCGCCGCCACCCGCTCCTCGCGGGCGCGGCGCGAGGCGTCGGCACGGCCGGCGTCGACGAACTTGCGCCACGCGACCGTGACGAGCCACGCCTTCGGGTCCTCGAGCGGGGCGCCGCCCCGGGCCCGGAGCGCTTCGACGAGCGCTTCCTGGACGGCGTCCTCCGCGGCCGCGAAGTCCGCGCCGCGGCGGACGAGGACGCCGATGACGGCGGGGACGATCGACCGCAGCGCGGCCTCGTCCGCCGCCGGCATCGCCGCCGTCATTCGGTGACCGTGGGCGTCGGGGTCATGAACGGGCGGACCTCGAGCCACTCGTGGATCGGCTTGCCGCCGGCGCCCGGGGCCGCGGACAGCTCGCCCGCGAGCTCGATGGCGCGGTCATAGGACACGACGTCGATGATCATCCAGCCCGCGATGAGGTCCTTCGTCTCGGCGAACGGGCCGTCGGTCACCGGCGGACGCCCCTCGCCGTCGTAGCGCACCCACGCGCCCTCGGGCGCGAGCGCCTGCCCGTCGACGTACTCGCCGGTGCCCCTCAGCCGCTCGGCGAAGTCGCGCATGAACTGGATGTGGTCCGAGATCTCCTCGGGCGTCCAGCGGTCCATGGGCACGTTGTTGACGGGCTCGGGGGCGCCGCGGTAGTGCTTGAGCAGCAGGTACTTGGCCATGGTCTGTCTCCTCTGGGTCGGGGCCATTGTGGCCCGGGTTCGTCAAGGAGACGGAGCCGGCGTCGCGATTTCGACATCGCCCGTCGCCGCAGACGCCCGGCCGGCCTCGTTGCCGTACCCCAGCAGGCGGCCGATCGGGGCCAGGAGGCGGGCGAGGACGCGCTGCACGGCGACCGGCGCCGAGGCGAGGTACAGCGTCCCGCGGTGGTCGTCGAGCAGGACCATGACGCGCAGCAGGCTGGGCATGCCCTTGGCGTTGACCTTGCCGGCCTGGGCGAGCCCGAAGAACTCCTCGAAGAACGCCTCGGTCGAGAGCGCCGGGTCGAAGCGCACGGTCATGTGCGCGTCCTCGTCGCCGACCGCCGACCACGTGTGGGCCACGCCCATGGGCACGGTCAGGGTCTCGCCCGGCACGAGCTCGCGCACCTCGTCGGCGAGCTCCAGGCGCACGCGCCCGGCGTGCAGGGTGAACGTCTCGTCCTGCAGCGGGTGGATGTGCGGCGCAGCCGGCGTCGCGCCCGGGGCGCAGACCGCGTCGATCTCCAGCAGCGCGCCGCCCGTGTCGGCCGCCGTCCGGACGAAGGTGAACCGCTCCTTGGTCACCGGATGCTCGAGCCGCTGTCCTGCGTAGGCCATCGCCGTCCCCCCCACTTCGTTCGACGTTCTAACGAGTTGGTTCGACGTTCTCACAAACATTTAGGATGGGTCAAGTGGCCGATCGCGCGTTCAAGCCGATGCGGACGACGACGTTCGCCGACCTCCTCTACGACCCCTGGGCGCTGGGCGACGCCGAGCTCGCCCCGCGCCTGGCCGCGCGCGGCTTCCCCGAGGCGCGCCGCTCCTACACCGCGGTCTTCCACAACCTCGCCGAGGGCGGGTCGCGCATCACCGAGATCGCCGAGCGTGCCGGACTGGCCAAGCCGAGCGTCGTCTACCTCGTCGACGAGCTCGAGCGCCTGGGCGTCGTCGAGCGCGTGCCCGACCCGGCCGACGGGCGCGCCAAGCTCGTGCGCCCCACCCCGCGCGGGCGCGAGGCCCTGGCCGCGGCGCGCGAGGTTGCCGCCGAGATCGAAGCCGAGTGGACGCGCCTGCTCGGGGCGCGCAAGATGGCGCAGCTGCGCGGGCTGCTCGAGGAGCTGCACGAGGCGCTCTGGCCGCCGGAGCGCCAGCCGTGACGCCTCAGCCCCGGTTGTGGTGGACGACCTCGACGTTGTGGCCGTCGGGGTCGAGCACGAACGCGCCGTAGTACCCCGGGTGGTAGACCGCCCGCTCGCCCGGCGCGCCGTGGGACTCGTAGCCCGCCGCGATCGCGGCGGCGTGGAAGGCGCGCACCGTCGCGTCGTCGGACGCCGGGAACGCGAGATGCACGTGCTCGGTGAGCGGCCGCTCGTCGCGGACGAGCGAGAAGCTGAAGTCCGGACCGGAGAGCTGCACGCGGCCGGGCTCGTCGTGGGCCAGGCGCAGGCCGGCGTGCGGCGCGATGGTGGCGTAGAAGCGCCGGGACGCCTGGAGGTCGCGCACCCGGATCCACAGGTGGTCGACGCGGCCCGGCGGTACGGCGGCCTCGCGCTCGAGGTGCACCGCCTCGACGCTGTTGCCGTCGGGGTCGAGCAGGAAACCGCCGTAGTAGCTCGGGTCGTACTGCGTGCGCGGGCCGGGGGCGCCGTCGTCGCGGTAGCCCGCGACGATCCCGGCCTGCCAGAACGCGTCGACCTGCGCCCGGTCGCGGGCGCGCAAGCCGACGTGCAGCCCGCGGGTCACCGGGTGCTCGGCGTCCGTCGGCCCGATGGCCCAGTCGTCCCACTCGACCAGCCCGGCGTCCGCGTGGCTGGGCTCGATGCCCAGGACGGCGAGCACGGTGCGGTAGAAGCGCTCGGACGCCGCGAGGTCCGAGACGGCGATCCCGACGTGGTCGAACACCGGTCGAGGCTACCGGCGCCGGCGTCCGGCGCGCCGCGCGTACCGTGTCGGGCCGTGCGCATCGCGACGTGGAACGTGAACTCCGTCAAGCAGCGCGTCCCGCGGCTGCTGCCGTGGCTGGACGAGCGGCGGCCCGACGTCGTGTGCCTGCAGGAGACCAAGCTCCCCGACGAGGCGTTCCGCGAGCTGCTCGGGGAGGAGCTCGCGCAGCGCGGCTACGCGGTGGCGGTCCACGGCGAGGCCGGCTGGAACGGCGTGGCGATCCTGTCGCGCGCCGGGCTGGAGGACGTGACCCACGGCATCGAGGGCGGCCCGGGGTTCCCGCACCCCGAGGCGCGGGCGGTCGCGGCGACCTGCGGCGGCATCCGCGTGCACTCGGTCTACGTGCCCAACGGCCGGGCACCGGACTCCGACCACTACGCGTACAAGCTCGCCTGGCTCGCGGCCCTGCGCGACGCCGTGGCCGCCGGGCCCGACGAGGTCGTCGTGTGCGGCGACATCAACATCGCGCCCACCGACGACGACGTCTTCGACCCCGCGGCCTACGAGGGTCACACGCACGTCACCGCGCCCGAGCGCCGGGCGCTGGCCGAGCTGCAGGCGGTCGGCCTGCGCGACGTGGTCCGCGACCGCTGGCCGGACGAGCGCGTCTTCACCTACTGGGACTACCGCGCGGGCATGTTCCACAAGGACTGCGGCATGCGGATCGACCTCGTGCTCGCCGGCGGGCCGGTGGCCGACCGCGTGCGCGCGGCGTGGGTCGACCGCCAGGCCCGCAAGGGCAAGGGCCCCAGCGACCATGCGCCCGTGATCGTGGACCTCGACGAGGCGCCCGACGGCGATCTCGGCCCGGTCGTGCCGCCGCCGTCGGCACCGGCCCCGCGGCGGGGCACCGTGCGGCTGCCGCAGGGCGGCGGGAGCTGAGCACCTCGGCGACGGGCTCGCCGGACGTCGTCGGGGGCTAGGACGGCACGCCCGCGAACGCCGCGTCGACCACCGCCTGCACCTCGGGGCCGTACGGCGGCTGGAGCAGGCCGATGTGGTCCCCGGTGCCGCGCACCACGACGCCGCGGGCGGTGCTGAACTCGCGGAACCCCTCGATGCCGTGGTGGCGGCCCATCCCGCTGGTGCCGCTGCCGCCGAACCCGAGGGACGGCAGCGCGCCCTGCAGCGCGCACGCGTTGACGCAGGCGCCGCCGGAGCGCGTCGCCCGCAGCACCGCCTCGCACTGCTCGGGATCGTCGCCGAACACGTAGACGGCCAGCGGGCGGTCCACGGCGTCGATCCCGGCGACGGCCTCGTCGAGGTCGTCGTACGGGATGACCGGCAGGATCGGCCCGAAGATCTCCTCGGCCATCAGCCGCAGGCCGGGGTCCGGGTCGACCACGAGGGTCAGCGGGACCCGGCGGCGCTCGCGATCGACGCCGGAGCCCGGCTCCAGCTCGACGATCTGGGCCCCCGACGCGCCTGCCTCGTCGAGCAGCGACTCGATACGGGCCAGGTGCCGGTCGCTGATCAGGCCGACGCAGTCGTCGCTGCCCGAGTGCCCCGGCACGGCGCGCGCCGCGAAGTCGCGCGCCAGCGCCACGAACTCGTCCAGCCGAGCGCGCGGGACGAGGACGTGGTCGACCGTGATGCACATCTGGCCGTTCTTGATGAGCTTCGTGCCGACGATCGACTCCACGGTCGCCGGCGAGAGCCCGCTCGGCGTCACGACGGCCGGGCACTTGCCGCCCAGCTCCAGCGTGACCGGCACGAGGTGCTCGGCCGCCGCCCGCATGACCTCGCGGCCGACGCCGGGGCTGCCCGTGTAAAGCAGGTGGTCCCATGCCTGCGCCGGGAACGCCTTGGCCAGCTCCAGCCCGCCGACGGCCACCGTGACCCGGTCGCGGTCGAACGTCGCGGCGACCAGCTCGGCCAGCAGCTCACCGCAGGCCGGGGTCAGGTCCGACGGCTTGATGATCACCCGGTTGCCCGCCGCGAGCATCTCCGCGAGCGGCCCGCAGCCGATCTCGAACGGGAAGTTCCAGGGGGCCATGTTGCCGATCACGCCCTTGGGCTCGTAGCGCACCGTGGCGCGGGCCGACCCGAAGACGGCGGGATCGGCCGGGCGCTCCGCATCGGCCGTCCACGCCTCCAGCGACTCCAGCGCGTGCGCCACCCGGCCGGCGGGGCCGAGGATCTCGATGAGGTCGGTGAAGGCGTCGGGGTGCGAGCCGAAGTCGTCCGCCACCGCCTCGTGGATGCGTGCGCGGTTGGCCATGAGCATCCCGGCGAGGGCCTGGAGGTGCTCGCGGCGCTCGTCGAGCGTCGGGTGCGGGTCGCGGCGGAAGGCCGCCTTCTGGAGGGCGAGGCTCTCGCGCAGCTGCGCGATGGCGCCGGCGTCGTCGGACGCCGCGGGCCGGTCGACGATGGTGGAGGCGGCGAGGGACATGGAAGGTCTCCGAAGGGTCGAGAGGGACGGTCAGGCGGCGACGGCGACCGGCGCCAGGCTCAGCGGGACGTGCTTGAAGCCGTCGACGAAGCACGAGCGGATGCGCTCCGGCGTCCCGGCGAGCGCGAGGTCTCCGGTGCGCGCGAGGAGCTCCTGCAGGAACACAGTGATCTCCAGGCGCGCCAGTCCGGAGCCCAGGCAGAAGTGCCGGCCGCCGCCGCCGAAGGCGTGGTGCGGGCAGCGCTTGGCGCCGCGGGTGATGTCGAACTCGCCGGCGCGCTCGATGGCGCGCGGGTCGCGGCTGGAGGACGACAGCCAGATCACGACCGCGTCGCCCTCCAGGATGGTCTGGCCGCCGAGTTCGACGTCGCGGGCGGCGGTCCGGCGCTGATGCGTGAAGGCCGGCGTCCAGCGCAGCACCTCCTCGACCGCGTCGGGCACGCGCTCGGGCTCCCGGCGCAGCAGCTCGAGCTGGTCAGGGTGCTCGAGCAGCGTCAGGACCGCGTTGGCCATCGTCGACTTCGTCGAGTCGATCCCGGCGGCGAAGAGCTGGCTGAAGACGCCGATCTGCTCCTCGCGCGGCATGGGCGCGCCCTCGTAGGTCGCCTGGCCGAGCGCCGTGATGAGGTCGTCGGCCGGTCGGCGCTCGCGCTCGAGCAGCAGCCCGGTCAGGTAGGCCGCCGAGGCGGCGAGCGCCTCGTCCCCGCGCATGCCGCCCGCGATCTCGTCGTCGCCGGAGAGAAACGCGTCGGTCCAGCGGTTGAGCTGCTCGCGGTCCTCCTCCGGGACGCCGAGGAGGTCGGCCATCGTCGCGTTGGACAGCGGGCCGGTCACGTCCCGGACGAGGTCGCAGCTGCCCGCCTGCACCGCGGCGTCGATCGTCGCCGCCGTGCGGGCGCGGATCACGGGCTCGAGGTCGCGCACCCGCCAGGGGGTGAAGGCCTTGTTGACGGTTGCGCGCATGCGGAAGTGCTCGGCCCCGTCCTTGCCGATCATCACGCTGCGCTGCACCTCCAGCGAGCCCACCTCCTGGGCGCGCATGGTGAACCCGCCCAGCCAGGACGAGAACGTCTTCGGGTCTTTGCTCACACGCTCCACGTCGGCGGCGCGCGTCACGCTCCAGAAGCCTGGCTGGTCCTCCGCAGGCCAGTCGGCCGGCGCGTGGGTCCACATCACCGGCGCCTCGTCGCGCATCCGCGCGAACAGCGCGTGCGGCGGGCCGTCGGCGAAGGTCTCCAGGTCGCCGAGGTGAGTCTCGAACGGAGAGAAGCGCTTGGTCATGGCCCGACGACGGTACGGCGGCGCACCCCTCTCGATCTTGTGCATGTCCGCCGGGGTCCCGGCTTGCGTCTTGGGCGCCATGGTGCACAACGACCGGTCGCGCCATGGCGATACTCCTGCGCATGACGGCCGCCGACGTCACCGCGATCGACGCCCTCCTGCGCCGCGTCGCTGCCGACAACGGCGCCGCGCTCACCGAGCTGACCGGGCTGATCCTGGAACGCCTCCGCGAGGCCGTCCCGGAGTTCTTCGCCGACGAGGACGTCGCCTTCGACATGGCGGCCGCGGTGGCGGCCAACGTCCGGCGCGTCCACCGGCTGCTGGCCGAGGACGCCCCCCGCGCCCGCAGCGACGTGGTGGCGGCGGAGGCGGGCGACCTGCTGCAGACCACGCTGCAGCACGGCATCCCGCTCATCTCCCTGCTGGAGGCGTACCGCAGCGCACAGAGCCTCGCGACCGACTGGTGGCAGCGCCGGCTCGAGCGCGACGCGCCGCCGCGGCTGCTGCCCGCGGCAACGCGGGCGCTGCACCAGCGCATCGTGGCCTACATCGACGCGGCCTCGGTCGAGATCCGGACGTCGTACGAGCTCGAGCGCCGCGCGCTGGAGAGCAGCCCGGACGGCCGCCGGGCGCACCTGGTCCGCAAGCTGCTCAGCGGCGAGCCGCTGGACGTCGACGCCGCGGCGCGGACGCTCAACCATCCGCTCACGGGGCGCCACGTGGCGCTCGTCCTCTGGCGCGAAGGCGACGACCGCGACGACGAGGCGCTCGAGACGACGTTGGCGGCGATCCACGCCGCGGTCCCGGCGGCCCGCCTGCTGTCGACCTCGGCGCGCCACCGCGTCTACGCCTGGCTGAGCACCCACGGCGCGCTCGACGTGCGGCCGGCGCTCGCCCTCCCCACGGCGCCGGGCGTGCGCGTCGCGATGTCCGGCCTGCACGCCGGCGTGGACGGCTTCGTCCGGGCCCACGTCGAGGCCACGCAGACCGCGGCGATCGTGCGCGACCGGCCGGCGGGTGCCGGCCAGGGGCGGATCGCCGTCTTCGAGCGCTTCGAGCTGCTCGCCTTCTTCGCCCGCGAACGTGAGGACACAGCGCGGTTCGTGCAGCGCGCCCTGGGACCGCTGGCGGCCGACACGCCGCAGGCCGCTCGGGCCCGCGAGACGCTGTGGGCGTACCTGGCGGCGGGCGCCAGCGCGACGCGCGCTGCCCGGCGCCTGGGCGTGCACCGCAACACGGTCGGCTACCGCCTGCAGGCCGTGGCCGATCTGCTGGCCGGCCTGCAGGACGACGACGCGAACTGGCAGGCCCGGGCGACGCGGCGCCTCGAGGTCGAGCTGGCGCTGCTGCTCGCGCACGAGCTCGGGACGCCGCTCACGGACGGCGCCTGACCGGGCCGGCCGCGCCGCTACCCGCGCGCCCGGGCGGTCTGCCGGCGGCTCTCGCGCTCCAGGGCCTTGGCCAGCTCCCGCTTCGACATGCGCGAGCGGCCCTCGATCCCGGCCCGGCGCGCGTCCTCGTAGAGCTCGCGCTTGGGCTTGCTCGCGTCGATGCCGCCGTACGTCTGGCCCTTGCCCTCCCGCGCGCGAGGATGGCTCGCCCGCGGGTCGGACGGCCCCTTCTGGTCCTTGGGCTCCCAGTGGTCGCCCACCTTCTCGTGGGTGTGCTTGAGCGCCGCGTACGCCGTGCGGTGGGCCCGCTCGCCCTCCCCGTAGCTCTCGGCGGCGCCGTCATGCGCCTTGGCGAACGTCCGCTGCGCCTTGGCTCCCGACCGCTGGATGGTCGACGGCAGCTCGTGCTGCTTGGGCTTGCCGCCCTTCGTCGTCTTGGGCATCGGGCTGGGGCTACCCGGCACGACCACCGCGAGTGACATCGGCAGGCGCCCTCGCTGGGTACGCCCTGGGCGGTGGACCAGGCACGGATCGACGAGGCGCGGCGCCAGGCGGTCGAGCGGTTCTCGGCCCAGGTCGACGACGTCGCCGACGGCCTGGCGGACCACCTGCTGCGGATGGCGCCCGAGCTCGGCGACGACCCGCAGATGCGCGCCGCGTGGGTGACCAGCAACCGCAGCAACGTCCAGGCGTGGCTGGCCTTCACCGCGGCCGCAAGCCGGCCGGAGGAGGTCATACCACCCGAGGACGCCACGCGCGTAGCCGAGTCGCTGGTGCTCACCGGCGCGCCGCTGCCGGCCCTGCTGCGGGTCTATCGCCTGGGCCACGGGTTCGTCTTCGATCGCTGGCTGACCGTCGTGCGGGGGCTCGACGCGCCCGGCGAGGTCGTCGACGAGGTCCTGCGTGAGAGCCTGCAGACGAGCTTCGTCTACATCGACTCGATGTCGGCGCACATCGCCGAGCTGTACGCGGCCGCGCGCGCGAGCGCCGTGCGCAGCACCGAGATCGCCCGCAGCGAGACCGCCCGCGCGCTGATCGACGGCGACGAGGTGGACGTCGACCGCGCCGGACGCGTCCTGGGTCACGACCTGCGCCGCTGGCACGTCGGGCTGGTGGCCTGGAGCGCGGCGCAGGACGGCGGCGCGCTGGACGAGGCCGCGCGGGAGACCTGCGCCGCCCTGGGCTTCGAGCGGCCGCTGCTCGTCCTGGCCGGCAGCGGCGTGCTGTGGGCGTGGGGCGGCGGACCGCGGCCACCGGAGCCCGGCCGCCTCGCGGCGCTGGGCACCCGGCGCCGCCGCGACGGGGTCAGCATCGCGGTCGGAACCCCGGCCGAGGGGCCGGACGGGTTCGTGCGCTCGCACCGCGAGGCGCGGGAGGCCCGGCAGGTCTGCGTGGTCGGCGGCCGCCGGCCCGGGACGGTCGCGCTGTTCGGCGACGTCGAACTGCTGACGTTCTTCGCCGGCGACCTCGCCAAGGCCCACCGCTTCGTCCGCGGCGAGCTCGGGCCGCTGGCCGGCGACGACGAGGCGGTGCGCCGGCTGCGCACGACGCTGCGCGCCTACCTGGACGAGGGCCACAGCTTCGCCGCGGCGTCCCGGCGCCTCGGGATCCACGAGAACACCATCAAGTACCGCGTGCGCCAGAGCGAGGAGCTCCTCGGCCGCGCAGTCACGGGCCGGTCGCTCAAGCTCGCGGTCGCGCTCGCCGTGGCCGACGCGCTGGGCGCGGGCGAGGCCTGATCCGCGGCTTCGTCGCAGCCGACGAAGGCCTCGCCCGCCGTTGTCGATGCCGACGACGCGTGCGCGCCGGGCGGACCTACCGTGCTGGATCCCACCCACGAGCTTTGAGGAGAGCGACATGCAGCAGCAGGAGCGAGGAGCAGCGGCGGCGACGGCGGAGCGCCGCGAGCCGATGGACATGTCCCTGGTGATGCTGATGGTGATGCTGATGCTCAGCGGCGGCGGCTTCGTCTGGAGCGTCGCCGGCTACGTCTAGACATCCCCGCGGCCGGGTGCGAGGGTCCCTGCGCACCCGGCCCCACCCCCCGCCACAGGAGCACCGCCGTGCACGACCACTACGACGTCCTCGTCATCGGATCCGGCTTCGGCGGCTCGGTGAGCGCCCTGCGCCTGACCGAGAAGGGGTACCGCGTCGGGGTGCTGGAGGCCGGCCGGCGCTTCCGCGACGCGGACTTCGCCAAGACGTCCTGGGCCGCGCGGCGGTTCCTGTGGGCGCCCAAGCTCGGCTGCAAGGGCATCCAGCGCATCCACGTCCTGCCCGACGTCGTCGTCCTGGCCGGCGCCGGCGTGGGCGGCGGCTCGCTGGTGTACGCCAACACGCTGTACAAGCCCCAGTCTCGGCGCTTCTACGACGACCCGCAGTGGTCGCACATCACCGACTGGCGCGACGAGCTGGCCCCGTTCTACCGGCAGGCGCGGCTCATGCTCGGCGTGGTGCAGAACCCGACGATGACCTTCGCCGACGAGCTGCACAAGCGCGTCGCCGAGGAGATGGGCGTGGGCGACACGTTCCGCATGACCCCGGTCGGCGTCTTCTTCGGGCGCGACGGCCAGAAGGAGCCCGGCGTGGAGGTCGACGACCCCTTCTTCGGCGGCGCGGGGCCCCGGCGCGCCGGCTGCAAGGAGGTCGGCGAGTGCATGGTGGGCTGCCGGCACAACGCCAAGAACACGCTGGTCAAGAACTACCTGTACCTGGCCGAGCGGGCGGGCGCGACGGTGCATCCCGAGACGACGGTCACGCGCGTCGCGCCGCGACCGGGCGGCGGCTACGCCGTCGAGACGGTGCGCTCGGGCTCCTGGCTGGCCGGCCGGACACGCCGGACGTTCACGGCCGACCACGTCATCTTCGCCGCCGGCACCTGGGGCACGCAGCACCTGCTGCACCGGCTCAAGCAGGACGGCTCGCTGCCGCACATCTCCGATCGCCTGGGGGTCCTCACGCGCACCAACTCCGAGGCGCTCGTCGGCGCGAGCGTGAAGGTCGGTGATCGCGCCAGGCACGAGTTCACCCGCGGGATCGCCATCACCTCGTCGTGGCACCCCGACGACGACACCCACATCGAGCCGGTCCGCTACGGCAAGGGCCAGAACGCGATGGGCCTTCTGACGACGCTCATGACCGACGGCGGCGGCAAGGTGCCGCGGTGGCTGAAGTTCCTGGGCCAGGTCGTGCGCCACCCGGTGCGGCTCGTCGCGCACTACGCCGGCATGGGCAGCTGGTCCGAGCGCACGACGATCGCGCTGACCATGCAGACGCTCGACAACTCGATCACCGTGGTGCCCGAGCGCGGCCTGCTGGGGCGCTTCAAGCTCAGCTCCAAGCAGGGGCACGGGCTGCCGAACCCGACGTGGCTGCCGGCCGCCAACGAGGCGGTGCGGCGCATGGCGGCGCACCTCGGCGGCTACGCGTGGGGCAGCGTCGGCGAGATCTTCGACGTCCCGATGACCGCGCACTTCCTCGGCGGCTGCGCGATCGGCGACAGCCCGCAGAGTGGCGTCGTCGATCCGTACCACCGCATGTACGGCCACCCCGGCTTGCACGTCGTGGACGGCTCGGCGATCTCGGCCAACCTCGGGGTCAACCCGTCGCTGACCATCACCGCCCAGGCGGAGCGCGCCATGGCGATGTGGCCGAACAAGGGCGACGACGATCTGCGCCCGGCCCTCGGCGAGCCGTACGTGCGCCTCGACCCGATCGCCCCGGACCACCCGGCCGTCCCGGCCTCGGCGCCCGCGGCGCTGCAGGTCGGGTCCGCGGCGCCGGCGGCCTGAGCCCCCCGCCGCGGCGGCGGGAGGCTCCCGGACCGTCCGGCTTCAGCGCAGCGCGCTGGCGCCGACGGCCGCCGCGCCCGCGGCGATGACGCCCAGCGCCGCCGCCGACGCGCCCGTCAGCGAGCCCTCGCGCCTGCCGACCACCGCGGCGCCGACGTCGAGCGTGTCGCACAGCACGCCCAGCTGGACGAGCTTCTTCTGCGTGTCGCCGGTGGTGGTGAGCGTGCCGACGCCAAGCGCCAGGTCGCGCGCGCCGAAGAGCCGCGAGGGCATGTGCGACTCCGTCGGTCCGCCGATGCCGAACACCTTGGCGACGAAGGCCGGCGCGATCCAGGACAGGGCGCCGATCACGATGCGGCCGTAGGCCAGCTGCTGGAGAGGGTTCATGGGCCGATCCTCTCGCAGACGCAAGCCGCCGTCGCGAGCGACCGTCCGCGCAGGCGGCGTCCGGGTGACGCCGCGCCCTTGCCTTCGCGGCTGCGACAGGAGGATGATCGCCGCAAGGGGAGCGACAGCAGCGTCCGGGAGGGCGCGATGCAACGCAGAGCGGGCAGCCGGCGGGCCGGGCGACTCCGCGTCGCAGGGGTCCTCCTCGGCCTCTCGCTCGTCGGCGCGCCGGCCACGTCCCTCGCGACCCACGCGGAGCCGCTGCGCGGCCAGTGGCACCTCGACACCGGTGCGACGGGCAACGACGACAGGACGAGCGGCACCCCGGACAGCTCGGGACACGGCCAGGACATGGTCGTGCGCTTCACGTTCCAGGAGCCCGGCCGCTTCGGCAACGCGTTCCGCTACCTGAGCTCGAGCCTGACCAGCACGACCGGGACCAGCTCGCTGGAGCCCGCCGCCGTGACGGCGCTGGCCTGGGTCCGCCGGTCGGGGACGCCCGGGCCCTCGCGGTACGTCCTGAGCAAGGGCGGCGGCGGGAGTTGCCTGCCGTCGGCCTACGGGATGTACACCTCGTTCGCCGGCGACGCGCTCGAGGGCGGTCTGTACTTCTACGTCACCCACCAGGGGCAGGGCTACCACGCGCCGGGCATCCCGCCCTCGGCGGTGTGGGACGGCGGCTGGCACCTCGTGGCCGGCACGTTCGACGGCAGCCGCGTGCGCTTCTACCTCGACGGCGCCGAGATCGGCACTGGGGTCGCGGTGCCCGGGCCGATCTCCTACAACCAGCCGATCCCGCAGTTCTCGATCGGGCACTACGCAGCCCCTGCCTCGTGCCCCGGAATCCCGACCACCCTGGACGGCGGCGACATCGACGAGGTCCGGGTGTACAGCCGCGCGCTCAGCGCCGGCGAGCTGGGCCGGCTCGCCGCGGCCGCCGGCCCCGCTCCGCCGGCGCTCGTCGCGGACTCCCCGTCGGACCCGCCGCCACCGCCGCCGCCGCCACCGCCGCCCGGCGGGACCCCGCCGCCGCCGGTCACCGGAGGGGCCACCGGCCAGACGCCGCCCCCGGCCGACGGCGCGCCGGCGCCGGAGAGCCCGGCGGCACCGCGCATCGACGACGTCACCGCCGCCACGCCGGCGGGCGCGCCGGTCACGGTGCTCACCGCGCACGTCAGCGGCGCGGTCGAGCGCCTGGAGTGGAACCTCCGCGGCGACGGGCGGCCGGAGATCGTCTCCGGCCCGGACCAGCCGAGCGTGCGCTTCCGTCCACCGGCCGGCACGTCGGCCGTCCAGGTCCGTGCGGTCGGCCCCGGAGGCCTCGTGGCCACCGCGATCAAGGCTGTGCAGGCGACGGCGCCGGCCGGGACGCTCGCGCGGCGGATCCTGGCGGCGCTGGGCAAGCGACCGCCGGTCTACGCCGCCGGCTCCGGGGACGTCCTGGCACGCAGCCACGTGCCGGGCGCCCTGGGCGGTCTCCACAGCACGTTCAAGTGCGCCGCGTCGACCACCATCAGCGCCGGCGGCCTCGACATCCGCGGCTGCCTGCTGCCGATCGCCGCGCTGGCCGACCTGCCGCTCGCCGAGCGCGGCGTCCTGGAGAGCCTCCTGCCGGCACTCGGCGCGCCGCGCACGCCGGCCGGCGCGAACGCCGCCATGGCGCTGGCCGACGGCTACCTGTCC
>DASPKC010000351.1:0-3336 GCA_035628295.1 Baekduia sp. | reverse complement strand
GCCTCGCCTCCAGGGCGGCGGCGGCCCGGCGGGCGGCGACCAGCGGCTCCGCCCACGGCGCCTCCGCCGCCTCCTCGCCGGCGAAGATGCGGTCCACCCGCGGGTAGTCGAGCCGCTCGTCGGAGCGGATGATCGAGCGGTGGAAGGCGGTGCGCCGCACCGTCGCGCCCTCCAGCTCCATCTCGACGGTGACGGCCAGCCGGTCCTGGTGGGGCACCAGCGAGCAGGCGCCGTTGGAGAGCACCTCCGGCAGCATCGGCTCGACGAGCCCGGGGACGTAGACCGAGGTCCCCCGGCGGTAGGCCTCGCGGTCGACCGGCGAGCCGGGCAGCACGTAGGCGCTGACGTCGGCGATGTGCACCCAGACGCGGCGCACGCCGTCCGCAGCGTCCTCGGCGCTCAGCGCGTCGTCGAAGTCCTTGGCGGTCGCCGGGTCGATGGTGAACGTCGGCAGGTCGCGCAGGTCCTTGCGCGGGCCCCGCTCCTGCACCTCCTGCACCGCCTCGGCCGCCGCCCGCTCGACGCCCGGCGAGAACCGGCGCGCCAGCCCACGGTCGACCATGAGCGCCTCGAGCGCATCGCGCGCGACGTCGGGCCGGCCCAGCAGCCGCAGGACCTTCGGGCGCCGCCCGCCCTTCCCCGGCCCGATCAGGGCCAGGCGCCCGGGCTTGGCGTCCCGGTTGGCGTCGATGGCCTGCGAGCGGCCTTTCTCGAAGAACGGCTCGGCGACGAGGAAGCGCCCGCGCTTCTCGAGCAGGCCGACCCAGGTGCGGCGATCGCGCTCGTCCTTCACGAGCGGGCGGCGAGCACCTCGAGCGCCCGCCGCAGGCCCTCGTCGGGACGCGTCTCCGGGTCGTCCTCGGCCCGCACCCGCGGCTTCAGGCCCTTGCCCTTGGCGGTGCCCTTGCCGCCGAGGTTGCGGCCGCTGGGCGTGAAGTACTGGCCGGCGGTCAGGTCCAGCGCGCCGCCGTTGGAGAGCTCGAGCACCTGCTGGAAGACGCCCTTGCCGAACGTGCGGGTCCCGACCAGCGTGGCCCGCTTGCGGTCGATCAGGGCGCCGGCCACGATCTCCGAGGCCGAGGCCGTCCCGCCGTCGACGAGCACGACGAGCGGCAGGCGCGGCGCGACCGGCTCGCCGGTGGCGCGCAGCGTCCGCTCGGCGACGCTCCGGCCCTTGGTCGTCACGATGGCGCCGCCGTCGAGGAACGCGCTGGCCACCAGGCGCGCCTCGGTCACCAGGCCGCCGCCGTTGCCGCGCAGGTCCAGGACGAGGCCCTCGATCTTCTTGCGGCGCAGGGTGCGGATCGCGTCGTACAGCTCGGCGTGGGCGCCCGAGCTGAACGTCGCCAGGTGCACGACGCCCAGCCGGCGGCCGTCGACCCGGCGCAGGGCGGAGTCCACGACGGGGATGGAGATCGTCTCGCGCTTGACCTCCAGCGTGCGGGGCCGCGCGTCGCCGCGCCGGACGCGCAGCCGCACCGACGTGCCGGCCGGGCCCTTGATGAGCGCGACGGACTGCGCCTGCGAGCGTCCCGCCAGGCGCTTACCGGCGGCCGCGACGATCACGTCGCCCGGCTTGATGCCCGCCCGGGCGGCCGGGGCGTCCTCGAAGACCTCGACCACGCGCAGGCCGTCGGCGTGCTCGTTGACGGTCAGCCCGACGCCCTGGAACTCGCTGTTCTGCGCCTGCTGGAAGCGCGCGTACTCCTGCGGGTCGAAGTAGGCGCTGAACGGGTCGTCGAGCGACTCGACCATCCCGACGATCGCGGCGTCGCGCAGTTCGTCGCCCTTCAGCGGGCGGTAGTAGCTGTCGCGGACGGTGTCGAGCGCCTCGCGCACGACCTGGACGTCGTCGTCGCCGACGAGCCCGTCGCGGACCGGGCCGGGGAGCGTGTCGGGGTGGCCGCCGAGGAAGATCCCGAGCGCGAGCAGCGCAGGGGCCAGCAGCAGCAGCAGGAGCTTGCGGAGGCGCATGGGGCCCAGGGCAGGCTACCCGGGACCCGTCAGATCCCGGTCAGACCCGCAGGAAGCGCCGCAGCGAGAGCCCCGAGCCGGCGGCGCTCACGCCGATGCCCGCGATGAGCAGGAGCCCGGCCAGCAGGGTGAACGAGACCGTGTCGGGCGCCGCGATCAGCGCGAACGAGTCGGCCAGGGGATCGACGAGCGCGACCTTGCCCACCAGCAGCAGGAGCACCGCGAGCACGCCGCCCATGGCCCCGAGCACGAGGCCCTCGATGACGAACGGCCAGCGGATGAACCAGTCGGTGGCGCCCACCAGCTTCATGACCTCGACCTCGCGGCGGCGCGAGAACAGGCTCAGGCGGATGGTGTTGGACACCAGGAGGACCGACGCGATCACCAGCAGGATGGCCAGCAGCGCCATCGCCCACTTCACGACGTTCGTGGCGGTGAGGATCTTCTCCGTGTCGTCCTCGCGCGTGGAGACCTTCGAGATCGCGTCGTCGATCGGCGCGCGGCCGCCGGCCACAGCGCTGGGCGCGAGCGCGTCGCGGATCGCCAGGACGTCGTCGGGGTCCTTCGGCGAGATGCGGAAGGTGTCGGGCAGCGGGTTGCGCCCCAGGAGCTCGTAGAGGTCCGGGTACTTGCGCTGCTCCTCCCGGTAGGCCTGCTCCTTGGAGATGTAGTCGAGCTTGCCGACCTTGCCGTCGGTCTTGGCGACGATGAGCTGGCGCACGCGCTCGGCGTCGGCGTCGCTGGCCTTCGTCGACAGGTAGACGTCGACGAGCACGCGGCCGCGCACCTCGTTGGCCGCGCCCGTCGTCGCCTGCACGACGGGGATGAACACGCCGAGGACCAGGACGGTCACGAGGACCGAGGCCATGGCGGCGAAGCTCGGGACGGCGTTGCGCTTGATGGAGCGCATCGCCTCCTTGACGAAGAAGCCGGGTCGCACGGGGGTCAGGCGCTCCAGATGCGGTCGATGTCGTCCTCGTCGTCGCGCAGGCGGCGCGGCTCCGGGGCCGGCTCGCGCAGCAGCGCGCCGAACTCGGCGGTGCTCAGCTCGGCGCGCGCGTAGGCGCCCTGGTGCTCGTCGCGCACGAGACGGCCCTTGTCGAGCTCGAGCACGCGGCGGCGCATCCGGTCGACCATGTGGCTGTCGTGGGTGGCGACCATGACGGTCGTCCCGGTGCGGTTGATGCGGTACAGCAGCTGCATGATCCCGACGGATGTCTCTGGGTCGAGGTTGCCGGTCGGCTCGTCGGCCAGCAGCAGCGGCGGTTCGGTCACGAATGCGCGCGCCAGCGCGACGCGCTGCTGCTCGCCGCCCGAGAGGTATTTGGGGTAATGGCGCAGGCGGCTCGACAAACCGACCCG
>DASPKC010000350.1:0-7503 GCA_035628295.1 Baekduia sp. | reverse complement strand
GCTGTGCGTAGAGCACCTCGCGCGACGGCAGCTTGGAGATCGCGACGATGTCGGCCGGCTCGAGGGCGTTGCCCTCGAACAGCCCGCCCTTGAAGGCGAGCAGGTCGGTCGACCTCTGGTAGTCGGCGAGCGCCTTCGCGGCCGCGGCGACGTCGCCGCGCACGAAGGTCAGCGCCGTCGGGCCCTGCAGCAGGCCCTTGAGCTCCTCGGCGCCCGCCTCGTCGGCGGCGCGCTCGGTCAGCGTGTTCTTGACGACCCGGAACGTGGCGTCGGCGTCGCGCAGCTTCGCGCGGACCTCACCGGCCCCGGTCACCGTGATGCCGCGGTAGTCGACGGCGAAGACCGCCTCCGACTCCCGGATCTGCTCGGCGATCTCGGCGATCGCCGCGGCTTTCTGCTCCCTGTTCATCGGCCTCCTGTCGCGGTCTTGCGCGCCGGCTCGGATGCCGGCGCTGCCGCGGGTCTCTGGACGGCCTCGAGGTGGTGGCTACGCAGCCGCCGCGGCGGGTGCGGCCTCCCCGAGGATGTCGCGCGTGCGGGACGGGTCCACCTTCACGCCCGGCCCCATGGTGGAGGCGAGGGTGATCGAGCGGATGTACTTGCCCTTGGCCGCCGAGGGCTTGGCGCGGACGATCTCGTCCATCACGGCGGCGAAGTTCTCGAGCAGGGCGCGCTCGTCGAAGGAGGTCTTGCCGATCGTCAGGTGGACGATCGCGGTGCGGTCGGTGCGGTACTCGACCTTGCCGGACTTCGACTCCTCGACGGCCTTCGCGACGTCCATCGTCACGGTGCCCACCTTCGGGTTGGGCATCTTGCCCTGCGGGCCCAGGACGCGGCCCAGGCGACCGACCACGGGCATCATGTCCGGGGTCGCGATCGCGACGTCGAAGTCGGTGAAGCCCTCCTCGACGCGCTTGGCGAGGTCCTCGGCGCCCACGACGTCGGCGCCGGCCTCCTCGGCCTCGCGGGCCTTGTCGCCCTTGGCGAAGACGGCGATCTTGACCTCCTTGCCCAGGCCGTTGGGCAGCGCGATGGTGCCGCGCAGCTGCTCGTCGGCGTGGCGGACGTTGAGCCCGGTGCGGATGTGCACCTCGATCGACTCGTCGAACTTCGCGCGCTTGAGCTGCTTGACGAGCGACAGCGCCTCGGCCGGCTCGTACTCGCGCTCGCGGTCGACCTGGGTCTTGGCCTCGACGTAGGTCCTGCCGTGCTTGGCCATCAGGCCTCCACCTCCACGCCCATGCTCCGGGCGGTGCCGGCGATGATCTTCGCCGCCTGGTCGACGTCGTGCGCGTTGAGGTCCTGGAGCTTCTTCTCGGCGATCTCGCGGACCTGGGCCTGGGTGAGCGTCGCGACCTTGTCGCGGTGCGGCTCGCCCGAGCCCTTCTCGATGCCGGCGGCCTGCTTGATGAGGACGGCGGCCGGCGGCGTCTTGGTGACGAACGTGAACGACCGGTCCTCGTAGACCGTGATCACGACCGGGATGGTCGTGCCGGAGTCCTGCTGGGTCTGGGCGTTGAACGCCTTGCAGAACTCCATGATGTTGATGCCGTGCTGACCCAGGGCGGGGCCGACCGGCGGAGCCGGGCTGGCCTGCCCGCCGGGGGCCTGCAGCTTGATCTGGGTGAGGACCTTCTTGGCCATGCGTCAGTTCCGTTCGGGAGCGAAAGAGGGTAGCGGGGTCAGATCTTCTTGACCTGGTCGAAGCCCACCTCGACCGGCGTCTCGCGGCCGAAGATGGAGACGAGGACCTTGAGCTTCTGGGCGTCCTGGTTGATCTCGGAGATCTCGCCGGAGAAGTCCGACAGCGGGCCGGACACCACCTTCACGCTCTCGCCGATGGCGAACTGCGC
The DNA here is from genome assembly GCA_035628295.1 of Baekduia sp. Classification (GTDB taxonomy): domain Bacteria; phylum Actinomycetota; class Thermoleophilia; order Solirubrobacterales; family Solirubrobacteraceae; genus Baekduia. The sequence goes on along the minus strand of DASPKC010000350.1, from coordinate 5,650 downwards.
CTTCGTCGTGACGCGCTGGGCGACCTCGCGGTGCAGCAGGCGGTCGACCTCGGGCTGGGTCAGCGGCACGGGCTCGTTGGAGGCGCCCACGAAGCCGGTCACGCCGGGCGTGCCCTTGACGACCTGCCAGGTGTCCTCGTCGAGGTCCATGTTCACGAGCACGTAGCCCGGCATGGTCCGCTGCTCCTTGGAGACCTTCTGGCCGTCCTTCATCTCGGAGACCGTCTCGGTCGGGACCACGACCTGACGGACCTTCTGGCGCTGCCCGAGCGAACTCGCGCGGTGCTCCAGGTTCTGCTTGACCTTGTTCTCGTGGCCGGAGTAGGTGTTGACGACGTACCAGCGGTACATGGGCTGCTGCTTCCAGGCTTGCTCTACAGGATCAGGTCGACGAGCTCTTTGGCGGCCCGGTCGGCGACGCCGAGGTACAGCCCGGCCACGATGACGAAGCCGATGACGACCGCCGTGGCCTGACCGACCTGTCGCCGGTCGGGCCACTGCACGCGCTGGAGCTCGGCCCAGCAGGCGCGCAGGAAGTTCAGGGCGCGCGGCCCCTTGGCCCCGGTCGTGGGCGCCCCCGGCACGGCGTGGCGCGACACCTCGCCGGGCGCCGTGCCGGCCGGCAGCTCCCCGTCGTCCTCGGCGTCGAGGTCGTCCTCGGACCGGGCGCCCGGGGGCACCGACTCGTCGGCCACCTCGCCGTGGGCGCCGGCGACGATGGCCGCCTCGGCCTTGTCGACCTCACCGGAGGCGTGGTCGAGCGACCCGGGGACGTTCTCGCGATGCGGCTCGCGGGGCGTCGGTCCGGGGTTCTGCTCGTCGCGCGCGTCTTTCGGGTCCGAGCTCACGGGACGATCCGCTTGCTAGCGGGTCTCCTTGTGGCTCGTGTGCGACCGGCACCAGCGGCAGTACTTGCGCAGGCTGATGCGGTCGGGGTTGTTGCGCTTGCTCTTGTTCGTCTGGTAGTTGCGGCGCTTGCACTCCTCGCATGCGAGGGTGACCGCGATCCGCACGTCGCCACGGGCCATTCCGGCTCCCGATCTTCGAAAGGGCTCGACCAAGGACGCCCCGGGGCAGAAAAACGACCCGCCCCGGAGCGAGTCGATCGCTGATGGTAGCGCCCGGACGCCTCGCGCGCGGCGCCGTCGCGGAGACCGCGGCGTGCGCTTGTAGGCTCGGGCGGTGGTCGCCGGCGCCCGGTCCGCTGTGGAGGGCCTGCGCGGCGCCCTCCGCGCCCGCCCGCGGCGTGCGGCGTTCCTGGGCGTCTTCGCGGCGACGCTCACGGTCTTCCTGGCCATCGGCGCAGTCCTGCCGATCCTGCCGCGCTACGTGCAGGGTCCCCTGGGGTCCGGGGACGTGGCGGTCGGCATCGTGGTCGGCGCGTTCGCCTTCTCCGCGGTGGCGGGGCGCCCGATCGGCGGGCGCTGGGCCGACGCGCACGGGCGCAAGCGCATCGTCACCGCCGGCATGGCGATCTGCGTCGTGGCCGGGCTGCTGTACCTCCTGCCGCTCGGGGTGCCGGGCCTCGTGGCCGCGCGCCTGGTGCTGGGCGTCGGCGACGGCTGGGTGTTCACCGCGGGGCTGTCGTGGATCCTCGACCTCGCCCCCGAGGAGCGCCGGGGCCAGGCGATCGGGGTGTTCGGGCTGTCGATCTGGGGCGGGCTGGCGGTCGGCCCGCTGCTGGGCGACGCCGTGTTCCGCGTGGGCTCGTACGACGCCGTCTGGCTGCTGGCCGCGGCGCTGCCGCTGCTGGGCCTGGCGATCGCCCGGCAGGTGCCCGACGCCCACGTGGCCGTGCCGGCCGCGCGCGGGGCGGGCAGCTGGCTGCCGCGCGGCGTCGTGGCCCCCGGGCTGGCGCTCGGGCTGGCCAACGTCGGCTACGGGACGATGGCCGGGTTCGTGGTGCTGCTGCTGGCCGACGCCGGAGTCGACGGCGGCGCGGCCGTGTTCACCGCGTTCGCGACGGCGGTCGTCCTCGCCCGCGTGGCGCTGGCCCGCCTGCCCGATGCGCTGGGGCCGCGCGCCACGGCGGCGGGGGCCGGCGTCGCGGAGGCGGCCGGGCTGGCGATCCTCGCCGTGGCGGGCAGCCTGCCCGTCGCCCTGGCGGGCGCGATCGTCATGGGCCTGGGGTTCTCGCTGCTGTTCCCGTCCCTGGCGCTGGTGGCCGTCCAGCGCACCGGCGAGCACCAGCGCGCGACGGCGCTCGGCGCGTTCACCGCGTTCTTCGACGTCGGGGTCGGGCTCGGCGCGCCCATCGCGGGCGCGGTGAGCGCGGCGGCCGGCTACGAGGCGGCGTTCCTGGCGGCGGCCGCCGTCGCGGCGGCGGGCGTGCTGGTCGGCCTGGCCATCCCGCCCGCCGGCTCGAGCACGGGCGCCAGGGCGTAGCGCGCGGGCTGCCCGGTGAGGCGCAGGACTGCGCCCTCGGAGGCCAGCCGGTCCAGCGCGCGCGCGACGGCGAGCTCGACGGCGTGCGCCATGCCGGCGTCGATCCGCGACGGCGTGTGCAGCTCGATGCGCGAGACGACGTCCTCCACGGCGAGCGCGCGACCTCCGCGCAGCGCGTGCAGCACGGCGCGCTGCAGCGGCGAGGTGCGGTCCAGGAGCTCCTGAGCGACGGTCTGGGTCCGGGAGGCGGGAGGCATCGCACCAGCATCGGTCCGTGTCCGCACGGCGACCATCCTCCGACCGGGGGATCGTGCGGGGGAGCTTCAGGCCAGCGCGGTCGCGGCGCGGGCCGCGGAGGCCCCGTAGCCGCCGCCGAACAGCACCGCGTGGACCAGCAGCGGGAACAGCTGCCAGAGGGCGACGCGGCCGGCGTGGCCGGCGGCCAGCGGCGCCGCCTCCTCGTAGGCGGCGCGGGCGCGGGGCGCCAGCCCGCCGAACAGCGCGAGCATGGCCAGGTCGACCTCGCGGTGCCCGCCGTGGGCGGCCGGGTCGACCAGGTGCGCCCGGCCGCCGGCGCCCGCCAGGACGTTGCCCCACCACAGGTCGCCGTGCAGCCGCGCCGGCGGCTCCGGCGGGCCGGCGAGGTCGTCGATGCGCGCGATGACGCGCTCGACCGCTGCCGCGCCGGCGGCGTCGACGGCGCCGCGATCGCGTGCTGCGCGCAGCAACGGCGCCAGGCGCTGGTGCGCGTGGACCTCGGCCCACGTCGCACCCGGCGCGCTGGGGACCGTGAGCGGCCCGAGGCGCAGCGGCCCGCCGTCGGGCGTGTGGCCGTGGGCGGGCGCGCCGGCGGCGTGCAGCGCGGCGAGGCCGCGGCCGAGCTCCTCCTCCCCACCCGCGTCGAGGCGTCCGCGGTCGATCCAGGCCAGCGCGAGGAACGCGTCGTCCTCGACGGCGACCACCTCGGCGACGGGCAGGGCCCGGGCCTCGGCCAGCCAGCGCAGGCCCGCCGCCTCCGCCGCGTAGCCGCCGGTGCCCGTCTTGACGAACAGGGTGCGGCCGTCGGCCAGGCGGGCGCGATGCGCGTCGTTGAGGTCGCCTCCCGCGACGGGCTCCAGCGCCGCCACCGCGGTGCCGAGCGCCCGCTCGAGCGCGTCGGACAGCGGCGGTCGGCGGCCCGGCGTCACGCGGCCCGGACGTGGTCGAGCAGCCCGCGGCAGGCGCGCTCGACCGCGTCGAAGACCTCGTCGAAGCCGTCGACGCCACCGTAGTACGGATCCGGGACGTCGAGGTCGCCGGTGGCGACGGCCTCCGGGTCGAACTCGCGCAGGAGCCGCACGCGCTCGCGCGCCGCGTCGTCGGGCGCGAGGCGGTACAGGGCCTGCGCGTTCGTGCGGTCGGCGCACAGCAGGAGGTCGAAGTCCTCGAAGTCGCTGACGCGGACCTGGCGCGCCGCGCCCTCCAGGACGATGCCGCGGCGCGCCGCGGCAGCGGTGGCCCGCTCGTCCGGGGGACTGCCGATGTGCCAGCCGCCCGTCCCGGCCGAGTCGATGACGAGCTCGTCCGCCAGCCCCTGCTCGGCGGCGAGGTGGCGCAGGACGCCCTCGCCGGTGGGCGAGCGGCAGATGTTGCCCAGGCAGACGAACAGCACGCGCACCGCCCGCAGACTAGGCCCTCCCCGCCGCCGGGCGTCGGCCGTCCAGCGCCCTGGCCAGCCGCAGCACGCCCGCGTACAGGACGGGCGCGGCGGAGGCGAGGAGCACGGCGCGCAACCACGGCGTCTGCGCGTCGGTCCCCGCCCCCAGGGCGTGCCCCACGGCCAGCACCCACACGACGACCACCGCGCGGTGCGCCGAGCGCCAGCGGCGCGGCCCGATGCGCCTGCGCGCGTAGAACGTCAGGCCGAGGAGGGCGCCGAGCACGAGCGCGGCGATGCCGGCGGCCACCCAGGCCGGGCGGTAGCCGATCGCGAACGGCACGAGGATGCCCGACAGCCCGGGCCGCAGGAACGGGTCCCCCAGGAGCGTCACGGCGTGGACGGCCGCGCCGAGCAGCCCCACGAGCGCCAGGTGCTCGTGCAGGCCCGTCGCGGCGGCGGCGAGCCCCGGCCGGCGGTGCTCTCGGGACGCCAGGAGCAGCCCGAGCCCCACGGTCGCAGAGATCGCCAGCAGCGCCACGATCCCGGTCGCGCGGCTCACGAGCCACCAGCCGTGGTCCAGCGGATCGCGACTCACCGCGCCGGCACCTCCTCCACGCCGCCGCCCTCGCGCACCAGCACCCCGCCGTCGTGCGCGCGCAGCAGCGCCGAGCCGGCCGCGGGCCCGAGGAGCAGCGCCTGCTTGGCCAGGCGCTCGGCGTCGAGCGCGGTCGCCGCCACCGCGGTGACCTGCACCAGGCCCGTGCGGGCGCAGCCGCCCGTGGACGGGTCGAGGAGGTGGTGCGTGCGCCGGCCGCGGCGGTCGCACCACGCCCGCGCGACGGTGCAGCTCGTCGCGGCAGCGCCGTCGGCGAGGACCAGGAGCGCCGCGGGCCGGTCGCGGCGCAGCGGATGGGCGACCCGGACCTCCTGGGGCAGCTGCGCGGCCGCCGTCCCCGTCGCCCGCAGGTCGCCCCCGAGGTCGACGAGCGCCCGCGGGAACGGCGCGACGATGGCGGCGGCGCGGTCGGCCGCCAGGCCCTTCGCGATCCCGCCGAGGTCCACGCGCAGGCCGGGCGGGCGGTGCACGACGCAGCGCGCGAGGTCCACGCGCACGCGCGCGAGCCCGAGCGTCCCCGGCGCCGCCGGCCGACACGGGCCGGGCAGAGGCGGCGGCGGCGCGGGCAGCGCGGCGTGCGTGCGGTCGTAGCCCGCGTCGCGCAGCGCTGCGCCGAGGCCGGCGTCGACGAGGCCGCCGCTGGCGCGGTGCGCGCGCACGGCGGCGGCGAGCGCGCCCGCGAGCGCCGGGCCGACCGGCACGGCGTGCCGCGGATCGTCGTTGAGCCGCTCGAGGTCGGACGCGGGGTCGAAGCGCGTCAGGCGAGCGGCGAGGTCGGCGATCAGGCGCTGCGCGGCGCCGAGCGCCGCGGCCGCCTCGGCGGGGGCGCCGCCGTGGGCCACCACGAGCCGGCCGGTCGTCCCCATCACGTGCAGGGGGCGCTCGAGGTAGGCCGCGGTGGGCGTCGCGGTCGTCACGAGGCGCGAGTCGTGGCGGGCGGCGGAGCGGGGACGGCGGCCGCTGCACGCGGCGCCTGCGGCGGTGCGGCGGCCGCGGCCGCCGCGGCGGGC
>DASPKC010000349.1:0-6903 GCA_035628295.1 Baekduia sp. | reverse complement strand
CTCAGCACATGAGGGCGACGGACGTCGGCACGTACACTGCGTCGCGAGCCATGGCGCCCGACGACAAGTCCCGCCCCCGTCAGCGCTCCGACGCGCCGACGCCCTGGCGCGTGGAGGGCTCCCCGAAGGACCAGGAGCCCGAGCCGCCCAATCGCGGCTTCCGCCCGCCGGGTGGCCTGCGCCGCTTCGGCGTCATCCTGCTGATCCTCCTGGCGCTGAACGTCTTCTTCGCGTCGCTGCTGCCCGACGGCCCCGCGCGCAACCGCGTCGACTACTCGTTCTTCCTCGACCAGGTCGACAAGGGCAACGTCGACGAGGTCGCCTTCCAGGGCCTCGAGGTGCTGGGCAAGTTCAAGCAGCCGGTCAAGGAGCCAGGCGACGGCGACGACGTCGAGGCGCGCGAGGAGTTCCGCACCTTCATCCCGACGATCGCCACCGACGACCGGCCGCTGCTGGAGGAGCTGCGCACCAAGCAGGTCGAGGTCGACGCCGAGCCGCCCGACGACGGCCGGTCGTTCCTGGGCGACTTCCTGCTGTTCTTCGGCCCGACGATCCTCCTCGTCGTCCTGTTCATCGTCCTCGCGCGGCGGGCGGCGGGCGGCATGGGCGGTGGGCTCTCCGGGCTCGGACGCTCGAAGGCCAAGCGCTACGACGCCACGCAGCAGCGCGTCTCGTTCGACGACGTGGCCGGCATCGACGAGGCCGAGGGCGAGCTCGTGGAGATCGTCGACTTCCTGCGCAACCCGGATCGCTACCGGCGCCTGGGGGCGATGATCCCCAAGGGCGTCCTGCTCAGCGGACCGCCCGGCACCGGCAAGACGCTGCTGGCGCGCGCGGTGGCCGGCGAGGCCGACGTGCCGTTCTTCTCCCTCAGCGCCTCGGAGTTCATCGAGATGGTCGTCGGCGTCGGGGCCTCGCGGGTGCGCGACCTCTTCGACCAGGCCAAGAAGGCCGCCCCGGCGATCATCTTCATCGACGAGCTCGACGCGATCGGCCGCCAGCGCGGCGGCGGCGCCTCGATGGGCGGCCACGACGAGCGCGAGCAGACGCTCAACCAGATCCTCACGGAGATGGACGGCTTCACCGGTTCGGAGGGCGTCATCGTCCTGGCCGCCACGAACCGTCCGGACGTGCTCGACGCCGCGCTCCTGCGCCCCGGCCGCTTCGACCGGCGGGTCACCGTCAACCCCCCAGATGCTGCCGGCCGCAAGCACATCCTCGAGATCCACACGCGGTCGGTGCCGCTCGGCGACGACGTCAACCTCGAGCAGATCGCCTCGACCACGCCGGGGATGGTGGGCGCCGATCTGCGCAACCTCGTCAACGAGGCCGCCCTCCTGGCCGCGCGTCGCGACCACGAGCAGGTGCGCAGCGAGGACTTCCTCGATGCCTTCGAGAAGATCGTCCTGGGCGCCGAGCGCAAGATCACCCTGTCGGAGGAGGAGCGGGAGCGCACCGCCTACCACGAGGCCGGCCACGCGCTGCTCGGCATGCTCGAGCCGGGCGCCGACCCGGTGCGCAAGGTCTCGATCGTGCCCCGCGGCCGCGCCCTCGGCGTGACGTTCCAGTCGCCCGAGAGCGACCGCTACGGCTACGACACCGCCTACCTGCTGGGGCGCATCACCGGCGCGCTGGGCGGGCGGGCGGCCGAGGAGCTGGTCTACGGCACGATCACCACCGGCGCCGAGTCCGATCTCGAGCAGGTCACGCGCATCGCCCGCTCGATGGTCGGCCGCTGGGGCATGAGCGACGAGATCGGCCTCGTCACCGTCGTGCAGGACGACTCGCCCTACGCCGGATTCGGTCCCGAGCCGGCCAGCGAGGCCACCAAGGAGCTCGTGGACCGCGAGGTCCGCCGCATCGTCGAGGAGTGCTACGCCAAGGCGATCGAAGACCTGCGCGAGCACCGTGAGAACCTCGACGCGCTCGCCCACGCGCTGTTGCAGCGCGAGACGCTCGACGAGGCCGACGCGTACGCCGCCGCGGGCTTCAGGCGCGGCTCGGCTCCCGGCGACGAGGGCCCCAAGGGCATGGCGATCGCCGAGCGCCGCGACGTCCCCGAGCGCCCGGCCTAGCCTCCGGCGTCCTCGCGTGCTGCCGCGGCGTGGCGCGCCTTCTGGGCCTGCGCCAGGAACGCGGCGAGGGCCGGCGACGGGGTGCCGGCGCACCGCGCGATGGCCAGGTCGGCGCGCGGGGCGGCCCCGGCCACCGCGCGGTAGACGACGTCGTGGCGGTCCAGCGCCCGGACCGAGGCGGGCACCAGCGAGATCCCCAGCCCGGCGGCGACGAGCCCCACCACGGTCTGCAGCTCGTCGGCCTCCTGCACGACGTCGGGGGCGCGGCCGGCCCGCGTCAGCGACGACACCACGGACTCGTGCAGTCCGGGCGCCGACGCGCGCGAGAGCAGGACGAAGCGCTCGTCGCGCAGGCGGCGCAGGGGCACGGACCCGCCGCCCGTCGCCAGCACGTGGTCCTCCGGCAGCACGGCGATCAGCTCCTCGCGCAGGAACGGCTCGATGACCAGGCCGGGCGCCGTGACCGGCGGGCGCAGGAAGCCGACGTCGATGTCGCCGCTCTCCAGCGCCTCGGCCTGGGCGGCGGTGCCGAGGTCGCGCAGCACGAGCTCGACCCCCGGATGCGCGGTCCGGAAGGCCCGCAGGAGCTCGGGGACGGCGCCGTACATCGACGAGCCCACGAAGCCGACGACGAGGCGGCCGAGCTCGCCGGCCGCCGTCCGGTGCGCCACCTCGGCGGCCCGGTCCATGGCCCGCAGGACGGCCCGCGCCTCCACGAGGAAGGCCTCGCCGGCCGGCGTCACCGCCACGCCCCGGCGGTCGCGCTGCAGCAGCTGGACGCCGAGGGCCTCCTCGAGCTGGCGGATCTGGAGGCTCACGGGGGGCTGGGAGAGGTGCAGGCGCTCGGCGGCCCGGCGGAAGTGGCGCTCCTCCGCCACGGCCACGTAGCTGCGCAGGTGGCGCAGCTCGATGCGCCCGGGCGCGGTCATGACGGGCGGGCACCCGCCCGGGAACAAATCAGGGCCGCCGTTTCGGGCGGCCCTGAGTACCAACTAGGGAGGAGAGGTTGCGTCGCGGCGACAGTCGGGATATGAGGACTGTCGGTGTTGGAAGCGGCGCACAGGAAGCGTAGCTCGACCATGGAGGTTGTCCAATATCAGATTGCGCTTCTGTGATGCGTTCTGTGTATCAGTCGGGGAGCAGATCCAGCGGCGGCGGCGGCGTCCAACGCTCGCGCTTGTCCGGCGCCGGGGCCCGACGCGTCCAGAACGACGTGCGCTTGGCGGCGCCGTCCTTCGTGAGCCCGAGATGGACGTGGTCACGGTGCGCCGTCGTGCGATCGACGCCCTTGGCACGGCACCGAGCGTACGGACCCAGCGCCGGCGCGCCGCCGAACCAGCCGCGGCAGTCGAAGATGATCTCCTGCACCCCCATCCGGCGCGCCAGGGCCGCCGGGCGGCCCTTGCGGTCGGGTGCGAGCAGCAGCGCGATGAGCCGGCGGGCGGCGCGCCGCTCGGCGGGTCGCCCCGCATCCAGGCGCCAGTCCACCGCGCGGCCCTCGGCGTGCAGGGACGCGCTGCCGGCACCCCAGCGCTCGCAGCGCACGACGCCCCACGACGTCCCCGCCGTCGTGCGGCCGAGCCACGACGCCAGCGCCAGCGCGCCCGGCGCGGCGGTCCGGCGGGTGCAGCCCTCGGCGCGGTCGTAGCCACCGGCCTCGATGGGCAGGGCGGCGAGCCGGTCCGCCGGGTTGCTCGCGGTCCGGGCGAACGGCCCGGTCCAGGCGGCGCCGGCGACGCCGGGCGCGGCGACGGCGACGAGCGCCATCAGGGCGATCACGGACGTGCGACCGAGAGCCATCACCCGATGGGTCGGCCGCCCGCAGGCGGTCTTCAGCCGCTGTAAGCCCGCGGACGCCGCCCCGGGCAGAGCAACACCGGCGGGTAGCCGGTGTTCGTAGAGGAGAGATGGACGCGCTGGACGCCCGACATCACCTGCTGGTCCTGGAGGAGGAGCGCTCCCTGGCCCGCGAGCAGGGCCTGCTGGACGACCCGGCCTACCGCGCCGATCTCGAGCAGGAGATCGACGCCTGCCGCGAGCTGTACGTGGGCGCCGCCGTCACCGAGATCGCCACGCTGCACGGCCTGCTCTTCGGACGTCACCAGGGCTAGGGCCCCGGCGCGCCAGGCGCCGGCTCGCCGACCGCCCGCAGGGCGAGCGCCAGCTCGAAGCGCGCCTCGGGGTCGTCCAGGCGCGCGCCGAAGAGCTCGCGCAGCTGCGCGACCCGGTAGCGCACCGTCTGCGGGTGGACGTGCAGGCGCCCGGCGACGTGGGTGACCTGGCCCGGATCGTCGAGCCAGGCGCGCAGCGTCTCGGCCAGCCGCGCGCGCGCCGCCGGGCGCACCGTCTCCAGCGGCGCGAGGGCGCGCTCGGCGAGATCGGCCGCCAGCGCCGCGTCGCCGCGCACCAGCAGCGCCACGAGGTGGTCGTCGGCCAGCACCAGGCCGGAGGCCGGCGCGAGGACGTCCAGCGCCGCGCGGGCGCGCTGCAACGACCGGGCCGCGCGCTCGAGCGCCACCGCGGGCCCGAGGGCCGCGGGGGTGTCGCCGACGGCGGCCCGCAGTTGCGCCGCGCGCCCCGGAGCCTGCGGATCGGGCACGACGGCCAGCGTCCGGCCGTCCTCGCTGACCGCCAGGACCTCCGGCCCCAGGCGGCCCGAGAGGCGGTCGGCGCCGGCGTCGTCGGCGACGAGGAACGCGACGGACGCCGGCCGCGGCCAGGAGGCGAGCTGGGCGAGGTCGCGCACCTCGTCGGGCCCCGCGTCGTCGCGGGCGAGCAGGCGCACGAGCGCGGTGCGCCGCCGCGCCCGCTCGGCCTGCGTGGCCGAGGCCTCGGCGGCATAGCCCTCCACCGACTCGGCCGACACGCGGTCGATGAACTCGAAGATCGCCCCCGCGAGGCGGAAGAGCTCGTCGGGATCGACGCCCGCCGCCTGCCCGGCGGTGCTGAAGCGCTCCCACGCGAGCCGCGCGCCGACGCGGTAGGCGCTCAGGAGCGCGTCGAGCGACCGGCCGGCGCGGTGCTCGCCGCGGCCGAGCTCGAGGTACAGCTCGCGGGCACGTGGGTCCTCGGCGCCCTCGACGAAGCGGGTCAGGGCCCGCTCCACCCCCGCGCGGACGCCGCGGCCGAACGGCCCCTCCATGGGCCGCTTGTAGCCCGGGACCTCCCGACCGATGGCTGCGATTGTGTCCTCTGCCAGATCCGGCAGCACACCGCGCAACGCCTGCGCCAGTTCGGGACTCCACATCTATCACGACCCTACAAGACGCCCGACAGGCGCGCGAACGCCCGTTGATCTGCGCTTGCCAGGCTGAGATCTCTTGCTATTGTTGCGGAGGCAACGGTTCACCGGCTCAAGGAGTTGCACCCCCGCATGGCCTCTCTCCTGCTCATCCCGCTCGACGACTCCGTCGTCTTCCCGACGATGGACGTCACGCTGCCGGTGGACACCGCCGGCGAGGAACGCGTCCTGCTCGTCCCCCGCCACGACGGCGAGTACGCGAAGGTCGGCACGATCGCCCGCGTCAGCCAGGCCATCCGCCTGCCGGGCGGCGCGCGCGGCGCCGTCCTCGAGGGCGTGGCGCGCGGTGTCGCCGGCGCCGCGCACACCGATCACGCCGGTCGCCTGCGCGTCGAGGTCACCGAGCACCCCGACACCGTCCCGGTCGACGGCCGCACGCGCGAGCTCGAGCGCGAGTACCGCGCCGTGGTCGAGGAGCTGCTCGAGCTCCGCGGCGACGACGGCCGCGTGGCGGCCTTCGTGCGCGCCATCACCGAGCCGGGGGTCCTCGCCGACACGACCGGCTACGCGCCCGACCTGTCCTTCGAGCAGAAGGTCCGCGTGCTGGAGACGCTCGACGTGACCGAGCGCCTGGCGCTGGCCCTGGAGCTGCAGCGCGAGCGCCTGACCGAGCTGCAGCTGCGCAAGAAGATCCGCGAGGAGGTCGAGTCGGAGGCGGCCAAGGGGCAGCGCGAGTACGTGCTGCGCAAGCAGCTGGACTCCATCCGCCGGGAGCTCGGGGACGACGAGGCCTCCGTCGTGGAGGAGTACCGCGCCAAGATCGACCAGGCGGGCATGCCCGACGCGGTGCGCGAGCAGGCCGAGCGCGAGCTCGGCCGCCTCGAGCGCGCCGGCGAGCAGTCCGGCGAGGCGCAGACCATCCGCACCTACCTGGACTGGCTGATCGCCGTGCCGTGGTCCGAGCGCTCGCAGGAGCGACTCGAGCCGGACGCCACCCGCGAGGTGCTCGACGCCGACCACCACGGCCTCGAGGACGTCAAGGACCGCATCGTCGAGTACGTCGCCGTGCGCAAGCTGCGCCAGGAGCGCGGCCTGGACGACGACGCCGACGCCCGCAAGGCAGGCGGCACCATCCTGACCCTCATCGGCCCGCCCGGCACCGGCAAGACCTCCATCGGCGAGTCGATCGCCCGTGCCACGGGGCGCGAGTTCGTGCGCATGTCGCTGGGCGGCGTCCGCGACGAGGCGGAGATCCGCGGCCACCGGCGCACCTACGTCGGTGCGATGCCGGGTCGCATCGTCCGCGCGCTCAAGGACGCCGGCACGAAGAACCCGGTGATGATGCTCGACGAGATCGACAAGGTTGGCGCCGACTGGCGCGGCGACCCGTCGGCCGCCTTGCTCGAGGTGCTCGACCCGGCGCAGAACCACACGTTCCGCGACCACTACCTCGACGTCGACCTCGACCTGTCGGAGGTCCTGTTCCTCGCGACCGGCAACGTGTCGGAGACGATCCCTGGGCCGCTGCTCGACCGGATGGAGGTCATCCGGCTCGACGGCTACACCGAGGACGAGAAGGTCGCGATC
>DASPKC010000348.1:0-9021 GCA_035628295.1 Baekduia sp. | reverse complement strand
CGTCGCCCTCGACACGCCCGAGGCGCTGAAGGCCTCCGTCGGCGCGGACCGCGTCGTGCTCGGGACGGCCGACGACGGCGCGGCGCTGGCCGCGCTGCGGGATCGCTTCGGCATCGAGGCCGCGATGGCCGAGGGCGCCGTGACCTTCCACGTCGCCGCCGGCAAGGCGTTCGTCCCGCGGCTGTTCGCGCAGCTCGGCGTCCCGATCACCTCGGTCTCGGTCTCGCGGCCCACGCTGGACGACGTCTTCCTGCGCTACACCGGCTCGACGATCCGCGACGCGGAGACGGCGGGCGGCGCGCAGCAGACCCGGGCCCTCATGCGCGCGATGGCCGGGGCGCGTCGATGAGCGCGGTCGTCGCAGACGTCGTCGCCGCCCGGGTGCCCGAGCGCTCGTGGCGCTCCGAGGCACGGGCGGTGAGGATCATCTGGCACCGCGAGCTCGTGCGCTTCCTCGGCGACCGCACGCAGATGGTGATGGCGCTGGTCCAGCCACTGCTGTTCCTCTTCATGCTGGGCTCCGGTCTCGAGTCGCTGTCGGCCGCCTCGACCGGCGGCGTCGACCTCAGGACGTTCCTGCTGCCCGGCGTCCTGTGCATGGCGGTGCTGTTCACGGCGCTGTTCCGCGCCGCGTCGCTGGTCTGGGACCGCGAGCTCGGCTTCCTGTGGGAGATGCTGGTCGCGCCCGTCAGCCGGTCGTCGATCGTCGTCGGCAAGTGCCTGGGGGGCGCCACCATCGCGGCGTCGCAGGGCGTCGTCGTGCTCGCGCTCGCCGGCTTGGTCGACGTCCCCTACGACCCACTGCTGCTGCTCGGCTTGTTCGGGCTCATGCTGCTGCTGGCCTTCACCGTCACGGCCTTCGGCGTGCTGGTCGCCGTGAGCATCAAGCAGGCCCAGACGTTCACCAGCATGATGCAGCTGGTCCTGATGCCGATGTTCTTCGCGTCGGGCGCGCTCTACCCCGTGTCGGAGCTGCCGACGTGGCTGGGCGTCGTGAACCGGCTCGACCCGCTCACCTATGCGGTGGACCCGGCACGCCACCTGGTGTTCGGCCACCTCGAGATCTCCGATGCGGCGCGCCGGACGCTCGACCCGGGCGTCACGTGGTGGGGCTGGCAGCTGCCGCCGGCGTTCGAGGCGGCCCTGGTCCTCGTGCTGGGCCTGGCGATGATGGCCCTGGCGATCCGGCGGTTCAGCCGGGCGGAGTGAGGGCCTCCTCGGCGGCGGGGCCGTGGACCTCGAAGTCCTCGGGGGTCACGGTGCTCATCAGTTCCCGGTGGCGCTCCGGTGTCCAGGGCCACAGCTCGGGCAGCCCGTCCGCGCCGAGGTACCAGGACCGGCAGCCCGTGACCCAGACCGTGCCGGGATACGCCTCGCGCATGCTCTCGTTGAACCGGCGCGTGGCCTGCGCCGTGGGCGCGACGGCCGGCAGCCCCTGCTCCTCCAGCCGCCGGATCCACGAGACGATGTACGCCGACTGCGACTCGGCGACCGAGAGGATGGACTGGTTGCCGATCGGGCTGTGCGGCCCGCAGAGCATGAAGAAGTTCGGGAACCCGGGGACTGCGACGGTGTTGTAGGCCCGCGGGCCGCCCGCCCACGCCTCGTCGATCGACAGCCCGCCCTCGCCGACGAGCTCCATGGGACGCATGAAGGCGCGGGCGTCGAAGCCCGTGGCGAACACGAGCACGTCGAGCTCGTGGAACCGCCCGTCGCGCATCCGGACGCCCCGGGGCTCGATGCGCTCGATCGCCTCCGTCTCCACGTCGACGTTGGGCCGCTGCAGCACGGGGTAGAAGCCGGCCGACATCACGAGCCGCTTGCACAGCGGCTGGTAGTCGGGCGTCACCTTGCGCCGCAGCTCCGGGTCGCGGACGCCGAAGCGCAGGTTCAGCCGGCACGCGGTGCTCAGGAAGCTGCGCTGCCAGCCCGGGCGCACGACCGCTGGGGCGAAGAGGTGCTCCCACATGCCCTGCCACAGCCGATAGCTGCGCCGGCCCAGCGCCGGGACGTGGCGGTGCAGCCACCGCGTGAGGCGCGAGAAGCGGAAGTTCGGCAGCGGCAGGACCCACTGGGCGGTGCGCTGGAAGACCACCAGCCGGCTCGCACGCGGGCCCAGCGCCGACACGATCTGCACGCCCGTGGACCCCGTCCCGACGACGCCGATCCGCGCCCCGTCGAGCGGCACCGAGTGGTCCCACCGCGCGGAGTGGAACGCCGCACCCTCGAAGTCCGGCAGGCCCGGGAGGTCCGGGATGTGCGGGTGGTGCAGGAAGCCCGTGGCCGAGACGAGGACGTCGGCGACGTCCTCCGTGCCCGCCGACGTCCGCAGCTGCCAGCGCCCGTCCGACCATCGCGCGCTCGTGACCTCCTCCCCGAGGCGGATGCGGTCGCGCAGCCCGAAGCGGTCGGCGACGTCGTCCATGTAGGCCTTGATCTGGGCCCCGGACGCGTACATCGACCGGTACGCCGGGTTCGGCGCGAAGGAGAACGTGTAGAAGCGCGACGGGACGTCGCACGAGAGCCCGGGATAGCAGTTGTCCCGCCACGTCCCGCCCAGGTCGTGGCCCTTCTCGTAGATCGTCCAGTCGCGGATGCCCGCGGCGTCCAGCGCGTGGCCCATGCACAGCCCGGACGCCCCCGCGCCGATGACGACCACCCGCACCTTGCGCCCGTCGGCGCGGCCCTGTTGCCTGTCGCTCACGTCGTCTCCTCCTCGGTCCCGCGCCTCGGCGCGTCCGAGTCTAGGACGCACGGCGCGGCGGATTCGACGCGGTGTCAGACCGCGGCCGTGTGGATCGCCGTCCGGAGCGAACTACGATGGCGACCTGAGCACCCCGGCGACCCATCTGCCGCCGGCCCCGGGCGCACGGAGCGCGCGTCTCGACCGCCGGACCTACCGGCACCTGGCCCGCCGGGTGAGGATCCTCTCGTGGGCCAGCCTCGGCTACATGGTCCTCGAGGGCGCGATCGCCATCCTGGCGGGCGTCCTGGCCGGGTCGGTGGCGCTCATCGGGTTCGGCCTGGACTCCGGCATCGAGGGGTTCGCGAGCGCCATCATCGTCTGGCGGTTCACCGGTGCGCGCCTGTTCTCCCAGGCGGCCGAGGTCCGGGCGCAGAGGCTCGTCGCGCTGCAGTTCTTCCTCCTCGCGCCGTACGTGGGCTTCGAGTCGGTCGACGCCCTCCTGCAGGACCAGCGGCCCGACGTCAGCCGACTGGGCATCGCGCTGAGCGCCTCGAGCCTGATCGTCATGCCCTACCTCGGCATGGCCAAGCAGCGCATCGCCGACCAGATCGGCTCGGCGGCGACCAAGGGCGAAGGCCGGCAGAACATGCTCTGCGCCTACCTGGCGGGCGCCCTGCTGCTCGGGCTCCTCGGCAACGCCGCGTTCGGTGCCTGGTGGCTCGACCCCGCCGTCGGCCTGCTCATCGCGGCCGTGGCCGTCAAGGAGGGCCGCGAGGCCTGGCGCGGCGAGGGATGCGCGTGCACGTCCGACCCGCTTGCCCAGCTCAGTTCGCGACGGCCACCAGACCGGTGTACGGCCGCCAGATGATGGGCGAGGTGTCCACGACGTGGCCGGGGGCCGGGTAGGGGCTGACGTTGGGGCGCTTGGAAGCGAAGACCTCGCGGCCGCCCTGCTCCGGCGGAGCGGTCCACAGGACGTGGCAGTGCTCGGGGCCGGCCAGGTAGCGGTTGTCGGGCCCGCGCTCGCGGCCACTGCGATCGTTGAGCGCGGCGCCCGTGCCGGTGTAGCAGTAGACGCCCGCGCGGGGCCGGCGGACGAGCCGCGCGCCGTCGGGGTGGGGGTAGCTGCTCGTGCAGACCTCGCGCGTCGCGTGGTTCTCGAGCTTGAAGCCGTAGGCGTTGGTCGCCGACTGGTTGACCTGGATCGTGCAGGCCCCGGCCATCTCCGTGGTGCCGACGACGCCGATGCTGTCGGCGGCGCGCGCCGTCAGGCTGCGGGGCCGGCGCGGGGCCGCGCACGGCGGGCGCCCGTTGCGCGCGAGCTCGGAGGTGATGAGGTAGCCGCCGCCGGGCTTGCCCGCCCGGGAGATCCGCTGGCCGGCGAGCGCGTAGGCCGCGCCGGTGGTCGCCTCGATCCAGATGCCGCTGGCGCGGTTGAAGGTGCACGTCGCGTGCTTGAGGCTCCCCACGGGCGAGCAGGGGACGGTGCCGTTGCGGATCCGGGCCAGGCGGCAGTAGGCCTCGACGGCCTTGGCGCCGTGCGTCGTCTTGATCGGGACCGGGGTGCAGAGCGACAGCTTCGGCGTGGCGGCGCGGGCCTCGGCCGCGGTCGCCGGCAACGCGACGGCGGCCAGGACCGGGAGGAGGGCCAGACGGGAGGCGAGGGCGCGGGTCACGGCTGCGCACGCTAGGCCGAGCCGCCCGCCGGTTCCGGGCCTCCTTGGGGTGGTCGTGCCACCCCTGTGCGGGCGCGCCGCGCTCGAGTGAGCGCGGCACGTCATCCTGTGCCGGAGCCGCCATGCCCGCTGCCGCGCCCGCCACCGCCGTGCCCGGCCCACGCCTTCCGCGCGTGGTCCAGTCCTGGCTGGGCGTCACCCGGCCGATCGAGGCGCGCCGCAGGCTGCACCGGCGCTACGGGCCGGTGTTCCGCACGAACGACGCGATCGCGGGCAAGCTGGTCCACGTCGCCGACCGTGCCCTGGTCGAGGAGATGTTCAAGTGGCGGCCCGCCGACTACGGCGTGGCCGAGCCCCGCCAGGTGATGGAGCCCGTCACCGGCCCGGAGTCGATCCTGCTGCTCGACGGCGACCGCCACCTGCGGATGCGCAAGCTCGTGCTGCCGCCGTTCCACGGCGAGGCGATCTCCCGCTATGCGGACGTCATCGCGCAGGTCACCCACCGCGAGATCGACGGCTGGCAGCCGGGGCAGACCGTGCGCATGCGCTCCTTCGCCCAGGCGGTCACGATGGAGGTGATCATCCGCGCCGTCTTCGGCGTGACCGACCCGGAGCGCGTGGCGCACCTCAAGCGCCTGATGCCGGCGCTGTCCTCCCCCAGCCCCTTCCTGCTGCTGGCGCAGAAGGACCTCGGGCCCCGCAGCCCGTGGGGCCGGTTCGTGCGCACCCGCGACGCGGTCGACCGCCTGCTGTACGAGGAGGTCGATCGGCGGCGCCACGAGCCGGGCGACGACATCCTCACCCTGCTGCTGGCCGCGCGCGACGAGGACGGCCGGCCGCTCACCGAGCGAGAGCTGCGCGACGAGCTGATCACGCTCCTACTCGCCGGCTACGAGACGACCGCCACCTCGATCGGCTGGGCGTTCGAGCGGCTCCTGCGCACCCCTCCGGCGCTTGCGCGGCTCACGGAGGAGGCGCGGTCCGGTGCCGTCACGGTCTACGCCGACGCCGTCATCAAGGAGGTCCTGCGCGTCCGGCCGGTGATCTCCGAGGTCTTCCGCGCGCCCACCGTCCCCGTCGAGCTCGGCGGGTTCACCTTCGCGCCGGGCACCCAGATGGCGGCGTCGATCCTCCTCGTCCAGCTCGACCCGGAGCTCTACCCGCCCGACCCGGAGGTGTTCCGCCCGGAACGCTTCCTCGACGGCGCACCCGAGCCCTACGCGTGGGTCCCGTTCGGCGGCGGCGTGCGCCGCTGCCTGGGCGCGGCGTTCGCCCAGCTCGAGATGCGGATCGTCCTGGCCGCCGTCCTGCGCCGGGCCGAGCTGCGGGCCAGCCGCCCCGCGGACGAGCAGGCACGCTTCCGCGGCGTCACGCTGCTGCCGTCGCGCGGCGGCGAGGCGGTGGTGACGTCGGTGGCGCCGGCCTGAGCGCGGCCCGAGAACGAGGACTCTCTCTAGGCGGACTGCGTCGCGGGCGAGGGCTCGACGCGCAGGACGCGCGCGGGGTGCTTCGGCAGCCACCAGTTCCAGCGCCCGAGCAGGGCGACCGCGGCGGGCGCCAGGACGCCCCGGATGAGGGTTGCGTCGAGCACGATCCCACCGCCGAGCGCGGTCGCGAACATCTTGGCCTCGGTCCCGGGGCCGGCGCTCATCGCGACGAACGCCAGACCGAGGATCAATGCGGCGCTCGTGACCAGTCGGCCGGTCCGGCCGATGCCCTCCACGACCGCGGTCTCGGTCGAGCCGGAGCGGTCGAAGGCCTCGCGCATGCGGCTGAGGATGAACACCTGATAGTCCATCGAGATCCCGAACAGGAACGCGAACACGACGATCGGCATCTCGACGTTGATCGAGTTGGTGGCCTCGATGCCCCAGATGGCTTCGGAGCCGAATCCGTGCTGCCACACGATGACGATGAGGCCCCACGCCGCACCGACGGACAGCAGGTTCAGGACGACGGCCTTGAGCGGGATGATCACCGACCGGAAGGCCCGCGCCAGCAGCAGGAAGGTGAGGCCCGCGATCAGGGCGATGACCAGCGGGAAGCTGCCGTAGACCGCGTCGAGGAAGTCGGCGCTCTGGGCCGACTCGCCGCCGGTGATGACACCGTCGCCGGTGGCCGCGCGGATGCGGTCGAGCGTCTCGCGCCCGGCCGGGGAGTTGCCGTCGTGCGTCGGGATGACCGAGATGAGCGACGTACCGCCGCGGCGCCAGTCGGCCGGAGCGATCACGCTGCGCACTCCCTCGACGCCCTGCAGCTGCGCGACGACCGTCGCCGTGTCGCCCGTCGGGACAAGCGTGTCGAAGGGGGACAGCGCGCCTGTGCCGATGCCGGACTCGTCGAGCTTGTCGAGGGCGGCGCGGGCCGGGCCCGCCTGGGCGAGCGACTCGACCTGCGGGTTGCCGAGCTGGATCGACGCGGCGGCGACGACGAGGCCGGCGAGCACGGCGGTCGACAGGATCGCTGCGGGCCACCGGTGCCGGACGACGAAGCGTGCCCACGCGGTCCAGCCGCGGCTGGCCTGGTCCTCGCGCCGAGCGTGCCGGCGGTCGAGGCGCGGCCCGATCGTGGCGAGGACGACGGGCAGCAGCGTGATCGCCACGGCGACGCTGATCAGCGGGATGAGCATGCCCGCGATGCCGATGCTGCGCAGGAACGGCACCGGCAGCGCGACGAGGGCGAGCAGCGAGATGCCGACGGTGGTGCCGCTGAACACGACGGCCTTGCCGGCGTGCTGCATGGCGGCTTGCACTGCAGCTTCAGGGGTTGCGCCGCGCTGGCGCTCCTCGCGCCAGCGGACCACGACCAGCAGCGCGTAGTCGATGGCGATCGCCAGGCCGACCAGCGCGATGAGGAACTTGACGATGACCGAGACATCGGTGGCGCTCGCCAGCGGCCAGACCGCCAGGAACGTCGTCGGGATCGCGACCAGGGCCATGAGCATCGGGACGATCGCCATCCACGATGCGAAGACGAACACGAGGACGACCAGCGCGCCGACACCGGCGATCACCACCTCGATCGCCATGCTGGCTCCTTCACCGCCGCCACCGTCGGCCGCGGCGGCACGGAGGGCGTCGAGGCCGGTGACCTGCACGGGTGAGCCTCCGACCGTGACCCCGGCGACGGCCCGCTGGGCGGCGCGCGCCTCCTCCTGACCGGGGTCCACACCCCCGAGGGCGGGGATGGAGACGAGGGCGAATGTCGTGCGGCCGTCCTTGGACACGAAGCCGCGATCCTGCGTGGAGGCGTAGGAGGCGACGCGCGCGTGCGGAATCGAGGCCTCGATCTTCGCCAGCGCTCGCCGCAGCTCGGCCCGCACCCCCTGCGAGTCGACGGTCGTCCCACGGGGAAGGGACACGACCGGCACGAGCGGAGCAGCATCGCCGCCGTTGCCGTAGGCCGCGACGATCCGGCTGTTGGCGACGAACGCCTCCTTGCCCGGCACGTTGAACTGCTGCTCGAAGGATCGGTCGGCCGGTCCCATCGCCGCGGCGCCCGCAGCAGCAAGGAGGACCCAGGCGGCAACGACGAGCTTCTTGTGCGCGAGCACCCACCGCGTGAGGGCGGTCATTGCGTCGTGCTTCGACATGTGGTCGGGTCCTTTCTTCGAGCCGCGTACTTACGTTGTAAGCCTGATGACGGAACGTATACACTTACGCTGTAAGCCCGTCAAGAGGAGATGCAGATGGCCGCAGAGACGAAGACCCGGAAGCGCCCGAGCCGCCGGACACCGCTGACGCGGGAGCTCGTGCTGCGAACCGCCATGGCGCTGGCCGACGAGCAAGGGCTGGAGCAGCTCACGATGCGCAGCCTGGCCAAGGAGCTCGGCGTCGAGGCGATGTCCCTCTACAACCACGTCGCCAACAAGGACGACCTCCTCGACGGCATGATCGACTTGGTCTTCGGCGAGATCGAACCGCCCCTCGCCGGCGGTGACTGGAAGGCGGAGCTCCGCCGGCGAGCGGTTTCGACGCGCGCCGCGCTCCTGCGCCACCGCTGGGCCGTCGGCGAGATGGAGGGGCGCACGAGCCACGGTCTCTCGAACCTGCGCATCCACGACGCAGTCCTCGGAGTCCTGCTCGGCGCCGGGTTCTCCGAGGAGATGAGCGTCCACGCCTACTCGGTCCAGGACGCCTACATCTACGGCTTCGCCCTGCAGCAGACCGACATGTCCTCGCAGACACCTGAGGACTTCGCCGCCGTCGCGCAGCGCCAGATGGCCGACTACGCGGCGGTGCTCGACGACTTCCCCAATCTCGTCCAGGTCGTCGGCGGCCACGTCGCGAAGGTCGGGTACGACTACGACAAGGAGTTCCTCTACGGCCTCGACCTCATCCTCGAGGGACTGGAGCGGCTCCTGGCCAGCGGCTGAGCGGTAGGCGACGGACGCGCGCGATGCCGATCGGCATCAGGCCGTGGAGAACGATCGGCACTGCGGCGGTCGCCAGGACGAACGTGGGCACGGTGCCGGCACGGCCTACACCGACGCCGTCATCAAAGGAGGTCCTGCGCGTCCGGCCGGTGATCTCCGAGGTCTTGCGCGCGCCCACCGTCCCCGTCGAGCTCACGCTGCTGCCATCGCGCGGCGGCCAGGCCGTCGTGACGTCGGTCGCGCCGCGCTGAGGCGCGATCAGCCGGGCATGGCGCCGTCGGTCC
>DASPKC010000347.1:0-4046 GCA_035628295.1 Baekduia sp. | reverse complement strand
GCGCTTGCGCTTGTCGGCTGCGTAGAAGCTCCACAGGTAGTCGCGCTCGCGGCTGGTGACCATCTCGAGCGTCAGCTCATCGTGATTGCGCAGGAAGACCGCCCACTGCGCGTTGCCGGGGATGTCCGGCGTCTGCCGCATGATGTCGGTGATCGGATGGCGGTCCTCCTGGGCGATGGCCATGTACATCCGCGGCATGACCGGGAAGTGGAAGGCCATGTGGCATTCGTCGTCGTTGCCGAAGTACTCGACGACGTCCTCCGGCCACTGGTTGGCCTCCGCGAGCAGGACGCGGTCGGGGTACTCGCGGTCGACCGTCTCGCGGACCTGCTTGAGGATCTCGTGCGTCTCGTCGAGGTTCTCGCAGTTGGTGCCTTCGCGCTCGATGAGGTAGGGCACGGCGTCGAGGCGGAAGCCGTCCAGGCCGAGGTCCAGCCAGAAGCGCAGCACGTCGAGCATCGCCTCGACGACCTCGGGGTTGTCGTAGTTGAGGTCGGGCTGGTGACTGAAGAACCGGTGCCAGTAGTAGGCGCCGGCCTCCTCGTCCCACGTCCAGTTCGACGGCTCGGTGTCGATGAAGATGATCCGCGCGTCCTGGTAGCGCTCGGTGGTGTCCGACCAGACGTACCAGTCGCGCTTCGGGGAGTCCGGCGACGAGCGCGCTTCCTGGAACCAGGGGTGGTCGGAGGACGTGTGGTTCATGACCAGGTCGGCGATGACGCGCATGCCGCGCTGGTGGGCGGCCTGGATGAACGCGGCGAAGTCCTCGAGCGTCCCGTAGTCGGGGTGGATGCCGAAGAAGTCGGCGATGTCGTAGCCGCCGTCGCGCAGGGGGCTGGGGTAGAACGGCAGCAGCCAGATGCAGTCGACGCCCAGCCACTGCAGGTAGTCGAGCTTCTCGGTCAGCCCCAGGAAGTCGCCCGAGCCGTCGTCGTTGCCGTCGAAGAACCCGCGCAGGTGGATCTCGTAGAAGACCGCCTTCTTGAACCACAGCGGGTCGCGCTCGAACCACTGGCCGGGCGCGGCGGCGGCCGCGGTGTCCTGCAGGCGCTGGGACTGCTTGGGCTGCTCGGCGTGGTGCATCTCGCCCTGGGGGGCCTTGAGCGGGTTCACCACTCCACCACCCGCAGCACGTGGGCCTGCCGGTCGGGTGGGCCGAGCCGGACGTAGTTGCCACCGAGGCCCCAGTCGTAGCGGACGCCGTCGAGGACGTCCTGGACCTGGAAGCGGTCGGGCAGGCCGAGGTGCCAGGGCACGTGGACCTCTCCTTCCTGGGCGTGGTGCGCGTCGAGGCAGACCACCGTGATCACGGTGTTGCCGTCGTGGCGCTTGACGTAGGCGATGAGGCCGTCGTTGTGGGTGTCGAGGAACTCGACGTTGGACAGGTGCTGCAGCGCGGGGTTCGCGCGGCGCGCCTCGTTGAGCAGCCGGACGAGGCCCAGGAGGGGCGCGCCCTCGAGCGTGCGCTCCTTGATCTCGTACTTCTCGGAGTCGAGGTACTCCTCGCTGCCCTCGCGCACCGGCACGTTCTCGAAGCGCTCGAAGCCGGAGTAGATGCCGTAGGTGGGGCTGAGGGTGGCCGCGAGCACGAGGCGCGCGGCGAACATCGGCGGGCCGCCGTGCTGCAGCGACTCGTGCAGGATGTCCGGTGTGTTGGCGAAGAAGTTCGGCCGCAGGTACTCGCCGGACTCGTAGGCGAGCTCGGAGACGAACTCCTCGAGCTCCCAGCGGGCGGTCTTCCAGGTGAAGTACGTGTAGGACTGGCTGAAGCCCGCCTTGGCCAGGGTGCGCATCATCGCCCGGCGGGTGAACGCCTCCGAGAGGAAGACGATGTCGGGGTGGCGGCTCTTGACCTCGCGGATGAGCCACTCCCAGAAGGCGACCGGCTTGGTGTGCGGGTTGTCGACCCGGAAGACCGTCACGCCCCGGTCCACCCACCCGAGCACGATCTCCAGCAGGGCGTCCCAGAGGCCCTGCCAGTCCTCGTTGTGGAAGTTGACGTTGTAGATGTCCTGGTACTTCTTGGGCGGGTTCTCGGCGTACTTGAGGGTCCCGTCGGGGCGGTGGTGGAACCACTCGGGGTGCTCGGTGAGCCACGGATGGTCGGCGCTGCACTGGACCGCCAGGTCGATGCACAGGTCGATGTCGTGCGCGCGGCAGGCGTCCACCACCGCGGCGAAGTCGTCCCAGGTGCCGAGCTCGGGGTGCAGGGCCTCGTGGCCCCCGTGCTCGTGGTGGCCGATCGCCCAGGGCGAGCCGGGGTCGCCGGGGCCCGCCTTGAGGCTGTTGTTGCGCCCCTTGCGGTTCTTCTCGCCGATCGGGTGGACGGGCGGCAGGTACAGGACGTCGAAGCCCAGCTGCGCGAGCTGCGGGACGACCTCAGCCGTCCCGCGCAGGCCGCCCCACGAGCGAGGGAACAGCTCGTACCAGGAGCCGAACCGCGCACGGACGCGGTCGACCTCGACCTCGAGGCCCTGCTCGAGGCGGGTGGCGCCCGAGCGGTCGGGATAGCGGTCGCACGCGTCGGCCAGCTCGTGGCCGAGCGCCGCGTCGCACTTCGCGCCCTGGGGGGCCTCGGGATCCTCCACGAGCTTCAGGGCGTGCTGGATGAGGGCCTTGTCCTCGCCCTTGGCCCGGCCGGCCGCGGCGCGCAGCAGCACGGCGCCCTCGCTGAGCTCCCCCGACAGGTCCGGCTCGTGCGCGGCGACCTTGCGCTCGAGCTCGTGGCGCCAGGAGGCGAGGTGGTCGACCCAGGCCTCGAAGGCGAACGCCCACCGGCCGCAGCGGTCGACATCGAAGGTGCCCTCCCAGCGGTCGCCGCCCTCGTGGCGGTCCATGAGGGTCATCGGCGTCTCCGCCCAGCGCTTCTCGCCGGGCCCCCGGCGGCGCAGCACCGCCCGCAGGACGTCGTGGCCGTCGGCCACGAGTGTCACGCCGGCGCGGACGTGGTCACCCACGCAGCGCTTGACCGGATAGCGGCCGCAGTCCAGGCGCGGAAACGGGTCGAGCAGCAGGATGCGCGGGGGCGCTTGCGTTCGGCGGGCGGCGGGCACTGTGTCCCGAGCTTCCCCGGTCAGCAGCAACTTGAACGTGAACCTCCCGCGATCCTCCGGCGTCCAGCTCCATCTGACCTCCCTGCCGGAGGGCCGCCTCGGCCCGGGCGCCTACGCGTTCGTCGACTGGCTCGCCGAGGCGGGGCAGTCGTTCTGGCAGGTCCTGCCGCTCGGGCCGCCCGACCGGCACCGCTCGCCCTACAAGGCGCGATCGGCGTTCGCGGCCTGGGGCGGCTTCCTCGCAGAACCCGACGCCGAGGTGACGCCGGAGGAGCGCGAGGCGTTCGTGGCCGGGCACGAGTTCTGGGCGCCGTCCCTGTCGCGCGCGCTGGTCGACGACCAGGTGCGCTTCGACCGCGAATGGGGCGCCCTGCGCGCCTACGCCGAGCAGCGCGGCGTCCGCCTGATCGGCGACGTCCCGATCTACGTCGCGCCCGGGTCGATCGACCACAAGGCCTGGCCGGAGCTGTTCGTCGAGGGCGCGGTTGCCGGCGCCCCGCCGGACGCGTTCAGCGACCTCGGCCAGCACTGGGGCAACCCGCTCTACGACTGGCCGGCCCTGCGCCGGCGGCGCTACCGCTGGTGGACCGAGCGCTTCCGGCGCATCTTCGAGCTGTTCGACGTCGCCCGCGTCGACCACTTCCGGGGATTCGTCGCCTACTGGGCCATCCCCGAGGACGCGCCGGACGCGCGGTCGGGACAGTGGCGCCGCGGGCCCGGCGCGGCGGTGTTCCGCGCCGCGGAGCGCGAGCTCGGGCCGCTGGCGCTGATCGCCGAGGACCTCGGGGACATCACGCCGCCCGTCGTGGCGCTGCGCCGCGAGCTGGGGCTGCCGGGGATGGTCGTGCTGCAGTTCGCCTTCGACCCCGACGACCCGGAGGGGCCGCACCGCCCCGAGAACCACGGCGACGACGTGGTCGCCTACACCGGCACCCACGACACCGACACGCTGCGCGGGTGGTGGGACAGCCTCCAGGCGCCCCGGCGCGACGA
>DASPKC010000346.1:0-2919 GCA_035628295.1 Baekduia sp. | reverse complement strand
TCTTCCACTCGAAGTACGCGGCGCTGGCCCAGGAGCTCACCGCGGCCGTCCCGACGATCGAGCACGCGATCTGCCTCGACGCGCCCGAGGGCGAGCCGGGCTCGCAGGCCGAGCTCTTCGCCGCGGGCGCGGGCACGACCGTCCCGGACTGGGGCGACCCGCGCGGCAACCCGGGCAAGCTCACGACGATCTTCCCGACGGGCGGCACCACCGGCCGCTCGAAGCTCGTAGCCGTCGACGCGCAGTCCTGGTCGACGATGACCAACCTCGCGGCGCTGCACTGGCCGCGCGCCGAGCACCCGGTCAACCTGATGGTCGCGCCGATCACCCACGGGGCGGGCGGCATGGCCGTCATCCTCGCCGGGCTGGGCGCCACGATCCTCATGGAGGACGGCTTCGACGCCGGCGAGGTGCTGCAGCGCATCGAGCGCGACCGCGTCACGCACATCTTCCTGCCGCCGACCGCGTACTACGCGCTGCTCGCGCACCCCGACCGCGACCGCTACGACTTCTCGAGCCTGAAGATGCTCCTCGTCGCCGCGGCGCCCGTGTCGCCCGACAAGCTGGCCGAGGGCGTCGGCGTCTTCGGCCCGTGCCTGGCGCAGTGCTGGGGCCAGGCCGAGGCGCCGTTCATGCTGACGTGGCTGGCGCCCGAGGTCATCGCGGCCGCCAGCCGCGGCGAGCACCCCGAGCGGCTGGCCAGCTGCGGCACGGCGACGTTCGCCAGCACGATCGCGGTGATGGGCGAGGACGGCGAGCTCGTGGGCACCGGCGAGCGCGGCGAGCTCGTGGCCCGCGGCGAGCTCGTGACGCCCGGCTACCTCGGCGCGCCCGACGAGACGGCGGAGATGCGCACGCACGGCTGGCACCACACCGGTGACGTCGGCTACCGCGACGAGGACGGCTTCTTCTACATCGTCGACCGCCTGAAGGACATGATCATCACCGGCGGCTTCAACGTGTTCTCCTCCGAGGTCGAGGCCGCGGTGCTCGCGGTCCCCGGCGTCCAGGAGTGCGCCGTCGTCGGCGTCCCGGACGAGCGCTGGGGCGAGGCGGTCAAGGCCGTGGTCGTGGGCGACGGCTCCGTGGAGCTCGACGAGGACGCGATCGTCGCGGTCTGCAAGGAGCGGCTGGGCAGCGTGAAGGCGCCCAAGAGCGTCGACGTCATGGCCGAGCTGCCGAAGACCCCCGTCGGCAAGATCGACAAGAAGCAGGTCCGTGCGCAGTTCTGGCAGGGCCGCGAGCGGCTGGTGGGCTGAGATGGACGACGTCTTCGTCATCGGCGTCCACGGCACGGACGTCGGCCGCCATCTCGAGCGCTCCTTCACCGACCTGGTGGAGGAGGCGTGGACGGGCGCGCTGGCCGAGGCCGGCATCGAGCCCGAGCGGATCACCCACGCGTGGTTCGGCAACTACATGATGGACTTCTTCGGCGGGCGCATGCTGCGCGGCCAGGAGGTCGTCGGCCCGCTCGTGCAGCGCGGCGTGTTCCCCGACGGCGTGGCGATCGTCAACGTCGAGGGCGGGTGCGCCAGCGGCTCGCTGGCGTTCTCCAGCGCCTGCCAGCACGTGCGCCTCGGGATCTCCGACGTGGCGCTGGCGTTCGGCGCCGAGAAGATGCACGACACCCGGCGCCCCGGTAACGAGGTGCTGGAGTGGATGGAGGGCGGCGTCGGCGGGCTCAACCCGCAGGCGTTCTGGGGGCCGATCGAGGAGCTCGCCGCCGACGTCGGCACCGAGGTCGAGCGCGGCGGCGACCGCAGCGTGGCGATGGACGTGTACGCGATCTGGGCGCGCTCGCACATGGCCGCCTACGGCACGCGGCCCGAGCACATCGCGGCCGCCGCGGCCAAGAACCACACCAACTCCGTGGGCAACCCGCGGGCGCAGTACCGCTTCCCGATGACCGTCGACGACGTGCTGGCCGACCGCACGGTGTGCGATCCGCTGACGCGCGCGATGTGCGCGCCGCGCGGCGACGCGGCCGCCGCGGTGATCGTCTGCAACGCCCGCGCGCTGGCGGGGCTGCCGAGCGAGGTGCGCGACCGCGCGCTGCGCGTCCGCGGCCACGCCGTGGCGGGCGCCCGGCGCGACGCGCGCTGGGACGGCGAGCGCGCGCCCGTGCGGGCGATCCGCGAGGTGTACGCGCAGACCGGGCTGGGTCCCGCCGACGTCGACCTCGTCGAGCTGCACGACGCGACCTCGTTCGCCGAGCTGCACCTCGTGGAGGACCTCGGGCTGTGCGCCCGCGGCGAGGGCGGGCCGTTCACCGCGTCGGGCGCCACGGCGCGCGACGGCCAGGTGGCGGTCAACCCGTCGGGCGGGCTCATCGCCCGCGGGCACCCGATCGGCGCCACCGGGATCCTCATGCTCAACGAGGTCGCGCTGCAGCTCCGCGGCGAGGCGGGCGACGTGCAGGTGCCGGGCGACCCGCGGATCGGCCTGATCGAGAACGGCGGCGGGATCACCGGCAACGACGTCGCGGTGTGCGCCGTGACCGTGCTCGAAGGCGCGGACTGACCGGACGGCCGGCGCGACGCGCTCGGCGGCCGTGCTAGAACCGGCGCTCCTCATGCCCGCCGATCCGATCGAGGCGCAGCACGCGCCGCCGCCGGGCGTGGCGGACGTGCTGGCGGACGTCCTGGCCGACGTCCGCCCGCAGGTCGAGACGCTGGCCGCGACGATTGCCCGGCAGGTCGTCGAGCGGGTCCCGGGGCTGCGCGGCGACGACGTCGTGCTCGAGGCGGTGGAGCGCACCTCGCGGGCCAACATGCTCACGGTGCTCGACCTGCTCGCCGAGCCCGGCCTGACGGTGCAGGCGGCCCCGCGCGCGGTGGCGCTCGCCGGCGCGTTCGTGCGCGGCGGCCACCCGCTGAGCGCGCTCATCGAGACCTACCGCGTCGGCCAGGCGCTGTTCCT
>DASPKC010000345.1:0-15485 GCA_035628295.1 Baekduia sp. | reverse complement strand
CGGCGCGGATCGTCGAGCAGCAGCTCCACGTTGCGGTCCTGGGGCCGGCCCTCGCCGCCCGGCGCGCCGACCTGCGGGTCGTTGAACGACAGCTCGCGCGCGATGGCGGCGAGCTCCGGGACACCGAAGGCGGACGCGTCGCTGCCCGGCGCCGGCGGCTGCACGGGCCCGGCGTGGTCGATGACCGTGCCGAAGAGCGAGAGCGTCCCGTCGCGGTTGTCGAAGACCTCCAGGAGCCGGGACTGGATCGGCCAGTCGATCTCCGACGCCGTCTCGATGCCCCAGAACCCGCCGCCGCCCTCGCGCTTGAACGGCGTGATCCGGTGCTCGTGGGTGTGGCCCGCCACGTACGCGATCGCCGAGCGGTGCTCCAGCAGCAGGCGCTGCAGGTCGGGCCCGAGCCGGATCGGGCGCGAGGACCGCGGGTCGCCGTCGCAGCCCGGGCCGCTCGTCGGGTCCGCGCACGGGCGCGCGTCCTCGTCGGGGTCGCGGTTGAGCAGCGACCGGATCGGGTGATGGCCGAAGACGACGGCCAGCTCGCCCCGCTCGTCGGCGCGGCGCAGCTCGCGCGCCAGCCACCGGAACTGCGGGTCGTCGAGGTTGCCCTCCGAGCCGGGCAGGTTCGACCCCTCCCCCACGGTGTTGATGGAGATGAAGCGCAGCCCCGGCCGCGGCGAGAACGCGTAGTACGTGGCCCAGCCGTTGGAGGCCTTGGCCTCGGCGGGGTCGACGTGGCCGAAGCCATGGGCGTCGGCCTGGCGGCCGGTGCGGTGCAGCTCCATGTACCGCGGCCGGCTGGCGAACGCCCGGGCGCGATCCGGCGGGACCGCGACGGCGCGGCCCGGCTCGGTGGCCAGGAACGTGCTCAGCAGCGGCGGCTGGAAGTTCAGCGGCTTGACGCAGCCCTGCACGAGCGCGTCGTAGAGCGCGTTGGCCGCGACGTTGCCCTGCACCACGCCGTCGTGGTTGCCGAAGGCGACGTAGCTGGGGACGGCCAGCCCGGGGGTGTCGAACGGCTGCTGCGCGCGGTCCATGAGACCCGGGTAGCGCGGGAACGCGGCGAAGGCGCCCGCGGGGGCGTCGGGGTCGTAGAAGCCGGCGGATTCCGGGACGTCGTCGCGGTCCTGCACGCCGGTGTACCGCGCTGCCTCGCCGGCGGGCACGGGGCCCGCGGCGCAGGGCGTCGTGCTCTCCGCGCCGGAGTTGGGGTGCAAGCGCCCGCCCTCCAGCAGCCGGACGACCCACTCCACCTCGTTGGTCTGCTGGTTGTCGGTGCTGTCGCCGGTCGTAAGCACCATGGCCAGCGGCGCGCTCAGCGTGCGGCGCCGGCCCTTGCGCGTCGAGCGCCGCTGCGTCCGGATCGGGCTCGTGCGCAAGCGGTTGACGGTCCGCACGACCTGGTCGACGGTGTGCGGCGTGAGCGCCTCCTGCGGGCGCCAGGCCGACGTGAACGGCGTGCTCTGCAGGTCGAGCGTCTCGACGCGCACCGGCGACTCCTCGTCGGCGAGCTGGAAGTCCGAGAGCTGCACGGCGTACAGCAGCGAGCGCCGGCGCACGCTGCGCCCGCGCTGCGCGGCCGCGAGGTCGTCGCGCACGACGCGCTTCCAGCCGGGGCCCAGGCGCAGCTTGCCGTAGGCGGCTTGCGCGTCGCCCGTGACGACGGTCGTGGACGTGGTCGGCGGCGCGCCCTGCGCCGCGGCCGTGGCGGGGAGCGCGACGAGCGCCGCGCCGGCCAGCGCCAGCCATCCAGGTGCACGACGGGTCACGGCCCGACCCTAACGGTGCCGCGCCACCCTCACCGCCGCCCATCCGTCCACGAGCGTCCACGCGCCAGGTCCTGCAACGCCACCGCGTCGTCCTGACTCAGGAGGGGAGGATGACGGCGGTGGCGGGCGTGCAGACCCTCGAGCAGGACCTGGCCGGCGTGCGGCAACGCACGCTCGACCTGGTGGCCCACCTCGAGGACGCCGAGTTCGAGCGCCAGGTCCACCCGGTGCTCTCCCCGCTGGCGTGGGACCTGGCCCACATCGCCGCCTACGAGGACCTCTGGCTGGTGCACCGCCACGCCGGCCGGCCGCTGCTGCGCCCCGACCTCGCCGCGACCTACGACGCGTTCGAGACGCCGAGGGCCGTGCGCGGCGAGGTGGAGCTCCTCGACGCCGAGGGCGCGCGCGAGTACCTCGCGGCCGTGCGCGAGCGGACGCTCGAGGCGCTCGAGGACGTGGGCCCCGACCCCGTCCTGCACGAGATGGTGCTGCGCCACGAGCTCCAGCACACCGAGACGATGCTCCAGGCCATGCGCCTCGCCGGCCTCCTCGCCCCCGGCACCGGCACGCTCGCCGCGGTGGAGGGCCCGGACGCCTGGATCGAGGTCGCGGCGGGCACGCACCTGCTCGGCGCGCCGGACGACGGGCGGTTCGCCTACGACAACGAGCGCCCCGCGCGCGAGATCCGCCTGGAGGCGTTCCGCATCGCCCGCCGGCCCGTGACCAACGCGTCGTGGCTGCGCTTCACCGAGGGCGGCGGCTACGTCCGGCGCGAGTGGTGGTCGGACGAGACCTGGGCCTGGAAGGAGCAGTACGACATCTCGTGTCCAGCCGGCGTGGCGGACGGGGAGCCCGACGCACCCGTCTGCCACGTGTCCGCCTTCGAGGCGGA
Organism: Baekduia sp.; assembly: GCA_035628295.1. GTDB lineage: Bacteria > Actinomycetota > Thermoleophilia > Solirubrobacterales > Solirubrobacteraceae > Baekduia. The sequence continues at coordinate 12,827 of DASPKC010000345.1, read as the reverse complement.
CGCCTTCGCCCGGTGGGCCGGCGCGCGGCTGCCCATCGAGGCCGAGTGGGAGTGCGCCCAGCCCCTGCTCGCCGGCGTCGGGCTCGTGTGGGAGTGGACGTCGAGCGCCTTCCGTCCGTATCCCGGCTTCCGCCCGTTCCCGTACCCCGAGTACTCGCAGGTCTTCTTCGGCGACCGCCACCGCGTCCTGCGCGGCGGCTCCTGGGTCGCCCACCCACGCGTCGCGACGCGCACGTTCCGCAACTGGGACCTGCCCGAGCGACGGCAGATCTTCGCCGGCCTGCGGCTGGCCCACGACGCAGAGGAGTGCTGATGGAGCCCGTCCTGCACCACGTCAACGACGCCGTCACCGTGCGGTCCTACCTCGACGGAACCGAGGGGCGGGCGCTCGCCGACGACGTCCTCGACGGTCTCACCCGGCCGTTCAAGGAGCTGCCGCCCAAGCACTTCTACGACGCCCGCGGCGCGGAGCTCTTCGACCGGATCTGCGACCTGCCCGAGTACTACCCCACCCGCGCCGAGCGAGCCATCCTCGAGGCGCGCTCGGACTGGATCGCGCTACAGACCGGCGCCGCCGAGCTCGTGGAGCTCGGCTCCGGCACGGCGGCCAAGACGCGGCTGCTGCTGCGCGCGCTGCACGAGGCGGGGACGCTGCGCCGTTACGTGCCCATCGACGTCACGGCATCGATGGTGCGCCGCACCGCCGAGGAGCTCGTCGACGAGCTGCCGGGGCTGCGGGTGCACGGGATCGTCGGGGACTTCGAGCGCCACCTCGCTCACGTGCCGCAGCCCGACGGCCCGCGCATCGTCGCGTTCCTCGGCGGGACGATCGGCAACTTCACGCCGGGCACCCGCCGCAGCTTCCTGCGCCGCCTGCGGCCCCTGCTCGGCGCCGAGGGCACGCTGCTGCTGGGCTGCGATCTCGTCAAGGACCCCGGCGTCCTCGAGGCGGCCTACGACGACGCCGCCGGCGTGACCGCCGAGTTCAACCGCAACGTGCTGCACGTCGTCAACCGCGAGCTCGGCGCCGACTTCGCCCCCGAGGCCTTCGAGCACGTCGCGTTCTTCGACCGCGAGCACGAGTGGATCGACATGCGGCTGCGCGCCACGCGTCCCATGCGCGTGCGCGTGGCGGCCCTGGGGCTGACCGTGCGCTTCGCCGCGGGTGAGGAGCTGCGCACCGAGATCAGCGCGAAGTTCACGCGGGCGCGGCTCGAGGGCGACCTCGCGGCCGCCGGGCTGCACCTGACCGAGCTGCTGGTCGACGCCGAGGGGTTCGCGCTGGTGCTCGCCCGTTAGGGTGCCCCCGCATGGACATCGAAGGCTGCGGCGCGCTCGTCTCGGGCGGCGCCTCCGGACTGGGCGAGGCGACCGTCCGCCACCTGCACGAGCGCGGCGCGACCGTGGTCATCGCCGACGTGAACACCGAGAAGGGCGAGGCGCTGGCGCAGGAGCTCGGCTGCGAGTTCGTGCAGGCCGACGTGCGCGAGGAGGCGCCGATGCAGGCCGCCGTGGACCGCACGGCCGAGGTCGCGGGCGGCATCCACATCGCCGTGTCCTGCGCCGGGACGGCCATCCCGATCAAGACCGCGTCGTCGAAGGGCCCGCACCCGCTGGACGCCTTCAAGGTCATCATCGACATCAACCTGGTCGGGACGTTCAACGTCATGCGCCTGGCCGCCTTCAAGATGTTCGACAACGCGCCCAACCAGCACGGCGAGCGCGGCGTGCTGGTGAACACCGCGTCGGTGGCCGCGTTCGAGGGCCAGGTCGGCCAGGTCAACTACTCGGCATCGAAGGGCGGCGTCGTGGGCATGACGCTGCCGGTCGCGCGCGACCTCGCCCCGAAGGGCATCCGGGTCTGCACCATCGCGCCCGGCCTGTTCAACACGCCGCTGCTCGCGGCGCTGCCCGAGGAGGCCAAGGAGTCGCTGGGCAAGCAGGTCCCGTTCCCGCCGCGCCTCGGGGAGCCGTCGGAGTACGCGCAGCTCGTGGGCAGCATCGTCGAGAACCCGATGCTCAACGGCGAGACCATCCGCCTGGACGGCGCCATCCGGATGCAGCCGCGGTAGCCGGCCAGATGGCGGAGCCCCTCTCCCCCGCCGACCGCTCCTCCCTGGCCGCCGAGCACGGCCCGGTGAACATGGCGGTCGGCGGGATCATGCTCCTCGAGGGCGGCGAGGGGCTGCGCCATGACCGGCTGCTGGAACGCGTCCAGGCGCGGCTGCACCTGCTGCCGCGCTACCGCCAGCGGCTGCGCCAGCCGGCGCCCGGCGTCACGAACCCCGTCTGGGTCGACGACCACCACTTCGACCTCGGCTGGCACGTGCGGCGCGCCGCGCTGCCCCCGGGCTCCGGCGAGAGCGCGCTCGCCGAGCTCGTGGGGCAGGAGATGTCGCGCAAGCTCGACCGGTCGCGGCCGCTGTGGGAGATGACGGCGGTCGAGGGGCTCTCGTTCGGCCGCGTCGCGCTCGTGGTCAAGATGCACCACGCGCTGGTCGACGGGGTGGCCGCCGTCGACATCGGCACGGTGCTGCTGGACCCGACGCCCGAGCCGATGGACGTCGGGACGCCCGACGCGCCGTGGGAGCCGCGGCCCTACGACCGCACGCGCCACCTCGCCCGGCTCGCGCGCACGCCCGCGCTTCAGGCGACGAAGCTGATGCGCGAGTCGGCGCTGCGCGCGCTCTCGGCGCCGGATCCGCGGCGGGCCGTCGACGACCTCAAGAAGGCGACCGACCTCCTGACGGAGCTGGCGCGCACCCGGCCGGCCGCGCCGATGACGCCGCTCAACCGCTCCATCGGCCCGAACCGGCGCTTCGCGATGGCGCGGGCGACGCTCGCCGACATCAAGACGGCGGGCAGGGCGGCGGGCGGCACCGTCAACGACGTGCTGCTGGCCGCGGTGGCGGGCATGCTGGCGCGGGCGCTGCCGCCGATGGAGCGCGCGCCGGTCGCGCTGGTCCCCGTGTCGGTGCGCCGCGAGGGCGAGGCGGGCGGCAACCGCATCTCGACCGTCCTCGTCGACCTGCCGGTCCACGAGCCCGACGGCCCCGCCCGCGTGCGCGCGGTCAACGCGGCGATGACGCGCATCAAGGACTCCGCCGCCGTGCGCGCCGGCGCGATCCTCGTGGGCGCCGGCGGGTGGGCGCCGCCGCTGGTCTCCTCCACGCTGGCGCGGGCGATGAGCAGCGTGCGGGCGTTCAACCTCGTCGTGTCGAACGTCCCGGGGCCGCAGCAACCGTTCTACCTCAACGGCTGCCGGCTGCGCGCGGTGCATCCCGCGGTCCCGCTCAACCCGGCGACCCAGGGCCTCACCGTCGGGATCCTCAGCTACGACGGCCAGGTGTGCTTCGGCCTGCTGGCCGACCGCGACCTGCACCCCAGCGCCGCCGAGCTGGCGGCGGCGCTGGGGGAGTCGCTGGACGAGCTGCGCTCGCTCTAGGAGAGGCGCTCCACGAGCATCGCCTCGCCCTGGCCTTGCGCGACGCACATGGTCTCCAGGCCGATGGTGCCGTCGAGCGTCTCGAGGTCGTTGAGCAGGGTGGTCATGATGCGCACGCCGGTCATCCCGAACGGGTGGCCGAGGGCGATCGCGCCGCCGTGCGGGTTGAGCTTGTCCATGTCGATGCCGCACTCCTCGGCGATCGGCAGCACCTGGGCCGCGAACGCCTCGTTGAGCTCGACGACGTCGACGTCGCCGATCGTCATGCCGGCGCGGTCGAGCACCTTCTTGACCGCCCAGATCGGCGCGACGCCCATGTACTCGGGCTCGTTGCCGGCCGTGGCGGCGGTGATGATGCGCGCCCGCGGCTTCAGACCGAGCTCCTTGGCCTTGTCGGCGCTCATGACGAGCGCCGCCGCGGCGCCGTCGTTGAGCGGGCAGGAGTTGCCCGCGGTGACCGTGCCGCCCGGCTTGAACGCCGGCTCGAGCGACTGGAGCTTCTCCAGCGTCGAGGACGGACGCGGGCCGTCGTCCTTGGCGACGACGGTGCCGTCGGCGAGCGTGACCGGGACGATCTCGCGGTCGAAGACGCCCGACTCCTGGGCGGCCACGGCGCGCTCCTGCGAGCGCTGGGCGTACTTGTCCTGGTCGTCGCGGCTGACGCCGTAGCGCTCCGCGACGTTCTCGGCGGTCAGGCCCATCGCGATGTACGCGTTGGGCGTGCCGTCCTTGCCCTGCAGGTGCTCGTTCTGGTCCTCGGGATGGGCGGCCTCCTGCGCGGCGTTGTAGCGCGAGACGAACTCCACGCCGCCGGCGAGGTAGACGTCGCCCTGGCCCGCCTGCACGGCGTTGGCGGCGACGCGGATGGCGTCGAGGCCGGAGGCGCAGTAGCGCGAGATGGTCGAGCCGTTCGTGCCCTGGCCGAGCTTGTCGCTCAGCAGGACGGCGATCCGGGCGATGTTGTTGGCCTGCAGGCCCTGGGGCAGGCCGCAGCCGGCCACGAGCTCCTCAACGGTGGACGGGTCCACGCCGGGGTTGCGCTCGAGCAGCTGGTCGACGACGTACGCGAGGGTCTCGTCGGGGCGCAGCGAGGCCAGCGAGCCCTTGAAGGCACGGCCGACCGGCGTGCGGATCGCGTCGACGATGACGGCGTCAGGCATGTGATGGGTCCTTTCGTGATGTCGCTCGGCGGTCGCACTCCACGAGCAGGGTCATCCAGCGGTCGCACTCCGTGGATCCTGGGTGGGCACCCGGTCGCGGGCGCCCTGTACGCACCACAGGGTACCCACCCCGTGTGACCCGGTGCACGTCGCCGCCGCGGCGAGGAGCGTACGGTCGGTCCATGGCGAGGAGGACGGTCGTGGCGGCGCTGCTCGCAGCGGTGACCCTCGGAGCGGCGGCGTCGAGCGCGCAGGCGGCCGCGCCCGGGCTGCGGGTCGACGGCAACCGGCTGGTGCGCATCACCGACGGCTCGGCGTTCCAGGTGCGCGGCGTCAACTGGCCGAGCTTCGAGTACGCGTGCGCGTACGACTACGCCTACAGCACGACGTGGGACGCGCCGGCCATCGCCGCGATCGCGTCGTGGAAGGTCAACACCGTGCGCGTGCCGCTCAACGAGGACTGCTGGCTGGGGCGCGACGGCGCCAGCAGCAAGGAGGGCCGCACGCCGGCCGGCTACCGGGCCGCGGTGCAGGCGTTCGTGAGCGCGCTGCACGACCACGGGCTCGTTGCGATCCTCGACCTGCACTGGGCCGCCCCGGACGGCACCCTGGCCACCGGGCAGCGCGCCATGCCCAACGCGCGGTCGGTGGACTTCTGGAGCTCGGTGGCCGGCACGTTCAAGGGCGACCGCGCCGTGCTGTTCGACGTCTACAACGAGCCGTACAGCCGCTACGACGGCGACGCGCTCACGTTCGACCTCACGTGGACGTGCTGGCGCGACGGCGGCTGCGCGGCGCCGCTGCAGAACGACCAGACGGCGCCCTACGACGGCAAGACCTACGCCGCGGTGGGCATGCAGGCGCTGGTCGACGCGGTCCGCGGCGCGGGCGCACCGCAGCCGATCCTGCTGGCGGGCCGCGACTACGCCAACGACCTCGGCGGCTGGCTGGCGCACCGCCCGGCCGACGGCGGCCCGGGCACCGCGGACGACCAGCTCGCCGCGAGCCTCCACACCTACCCCGGCCAGGCGTGCAGCACGGTGGCCTGTTGGGACGCGACGGTCGCGCCCGTGGCCGCGCAGGTCCCGGTCGTGACGACCGAGATCAACCAGACCGACTGCAAGGCCGACCACGTGCAGCGCCTGCTCGAGTGGGCCGACGCGCGCGGCGTCGGCTACGCCGTCTGGGCGTGGTGGGTCCGCGACGACGACCCGTCGTGCGGCTCCTACGCGATCGTCGCCGACGCGGGCGGCACGCCGCGCGGCGCCGTGGGCTCGCTGTACCGGTCGCACCTGCTCGCACGGGCCCAGGCGGGCGGCGGCGCGGGCGCGGGCGGCTCCGGAGCGGGCGCCGGCGGCGGCGGCACGGGCGGCGCCGGCACCACCGGCGGCGGGGACGGCGTGACCACCGACGCCAGCGGCGAGACCGGCGGTGGGCCGGCCGGCACCTCGCCTGCCGGGCCGCAGGACACGACCACGACGACGCGGCGGACCGCCGCGCTGCGGCTGTCGGCCACGCGGCTGCGCGACGGGGTCGCCCGGGGCGGCGGGGTGCTGCACCCGGCGGCGACGGGCACCGTCGTCGTGCGCGTCCGCCACCGCGCGGGGCGCGCGGGCCGCGTGCGCCTGAAGGTCGCCAGGGTGCGCGTGCGCGCGGGCCGGTTCCGCTTCGCGGTCCGCCTGCCGGCGCGGGCCCGCCTCGTCTCGGTGAGCGTGACCTACGCCGGCTCGGCGGCCGTCCTGCCGGCGCGCGCGGTCCGGCGGTCCTGACGCGCGCCGGGGGCCGGGCTACAGCCCCAGGTCGCGCACGCCGAGCTCGTCGAAGCCCACGTGGTGGGCGAGCTCGTGGCGGACGGTGATGGTGACCTGCTCGCGCAGGAGCTCGGCGTCGTGGCCGAAGTCGCGGCGCAGCGTGTCGCGGTAGATGACGATGCGGTCGGGGACGGTGTCGCGGTGGGCGCCGTCGCCGTGGTAGAGGCCGTAGGCGCGCCGGCGCCGGCCGCCGTCGGAGATGACGACCGCGACGTTGCGCTGCAGCGCCTGCTGCAGGAGGTCGGGCAGCTCGTCGAGGGCGTCGCGCACGAGCTCCTCGAAGTCGTCGTCGTCGTAGGGGTCGAGCTCGGCGAAGTGCATCTCGTCGGGCTCCTCGGCGGTGCCCACGCGGGCGAGGTGCTCGGAGCGCCGGACCACCTGCTCGAACTCCTCCTCGGACTCCGGCTCCTCCCAGCCCGCCATGCGCACCCCGATGGCCGCCATCGCCCCGAAGAGCGCCGCGGCGCCGACCACCACGACGCCGGCGGTCTCGATGAGGCGGATGATGGTCTGGTCGGCGAAGCCGCCGCGCATCAGGACGATGCCGGTGAGCCCGATGCTGAGGGCGACGACCGCGGCGAAGGCGACGGTGCCGAGGTCCGGCGGGCGGTGGAAGGGGCGGCCGAGCACGTCAGCCCTTCATGTGGCGCGCGATGACGAGCCGCTGGATCTCGTTGGTCCCCTCGTAGATCTGCGTGATCTTCGCGTCGCGCATGAAGCGCTCCATGGGGTAGTCCTTGACGTAGCCGTAGCCGCCGAGGACCTGGACGCCCTCGACCGTCACCTGCATCGCGGTGTCGGAGGCGAAGAGCTTGGCCATCGAGGAGTACATCGCCGCCCGGGGGTCCTTGCGGTCGGCCATCGCGCACGCCTTGTAGAGCAGCTCCCGCGCCGCGGCGGTCGCCGTCTGCATGTCGGCGAGCTTGGACTGGATCGCGCCGATCTCGATGATGGGCTTGCCGAACGCGATCCGCTCCTTGGCGTACTGGGTGGCGTAGTCGATGGCGCCCTGCGCGATGCCGACGGCCTGCGCCGCCGCGCCCAGGCGCGTGTGCTCGAGCGTGCCCAGGGCGACCGACAGGCCGCGGCCGACCTCGCCGACGACGTTGGCCGCCGGGACCCGCACGTCCGTGAAGGACGGGGAGCTCGTGGGCGAGCCCTTGATGCCGAGCTTGTGCTCGGTCGGCCCGGGATCGAAGCCCTCGCGCTCCTTCTCGACGACGAACGCGGTGATGCGGTTCGTCTGGCGGTCGGTCTTGGCGAAGACGACGTAGAAGTCGGCGACCGTGCCGTTGGTGATCCAGTTCTTCTGGCCGTTGATCACCCACTCGTCGCCGTCCTGCACGGCGTGGGTGCGCATCGACGCGGGATCCGAGCCGGCCTCGGGCTCCGAGAGGCAGAACGCGGGCGACCACTCCCCCGTGGCGCACCTGGGCAGCAGCCGCTCCTTGAGCTCGTCGGAGCCGTAGAGCTGCACGGGCAGGGAGCCGAGCTCCTGGACCATGAGGATCAGCGCGCTCGACGCGCAGACCTTCGCGATCTCCTCGACCGCCATCTGGAGCATCAGCGTGCCGGTGCCGGTACCGCCGTAGCGCTCGGCGAAGGGCAGCGCGAGGATGTCGTTCTCGGCCAGCAGGCGCCGGACGTCCCACGGGTACTCGCCGCTGGCGTCGATCTCGCCGGCGCGCGGAGCGATCCGCTCCTGCGCGAGCTGGCGGATCATCGCCACGAAGTCCTTGTGCTCCTGCGGGACGTCGTAGACGTCGGTGCCCTCGACCGTGGTGGACATATGGCCCCTGATAGTACGGCTCGCGCGGCGGGTACCTGGGACGCCATGGGTATCGGAACCTCCATCTTCCTCGTCGCCCTCGGCGCCATCCTCCGCTACGCGGTGGCCGACGCGATCGACGGCGTCGACCTGGCCACGGTCGGCCTCATCATGATGCTCGCCGGCGTCGCCGGGCTGATCATCTCCTTCCTGCTGATGAACATGGCACGCGGCCGGGCCGCGGACGACGTCGTCGTGCGCGAGCGGCACTACTCGGATCCCGCGGCGCGCCTGTAGGTCCCCCGGTAGCGTGGGGGTCGTGCTCCGCGCGGCCCCGCGCATCCGTCCCGCCGCCGACGCCGAGGTCCCGCTGGCCGTCGAGGCGCTGCGGCGCTCCGGCTTCTCCGGCGACGGGATCGTGCGGCTCCTGGAGTACCCGCGGCGCTCCGAGCACGGGATCGTCGTGCTGGCCGACGGCCGCCACCGCCCCGACGGGGTCGTGTGCTGCGCGTCGTTCGGGGCGACGGGCTGGATCGGCGCCCTCGGCGTCCTTCCCGGCGCGCGCCGCCGCGGACTGGGCACCGCGCTGACCGAGACCGCCTGCCGCTGGCTGCACGACCGGGGCGCGCAGACGGTCCTGCTGTACGCCACGGACATGGGCCGGCCCGTCTACGAGCGGCTCGGATTCGTCGCCGAGGGACCGGCGACGGCCTGGCGGGGCGTCGCCGGCGAGGACGCCGGCAGCGTCGGCGCGCCGACGCTGCGGCCGCTCACCGAGGCCGACCGGCCCGGCCTGCGGGCGGTCGACGCCGCCGCGACCGGCGAGACGCGCGACGTGATGCTCGACGCGGTCGTCCCGCTGCACGGCATGGGCGCCGCCGGCCCCGACGGTGCGCTGAGCGGGTGGGCGATGACGTCTCCCTGGGGCACCGGGGCAGCGGTCACGGCGACCGACCCCGACGCCGGACTGGCGCTGCTGGCGGGGACGTTGCGCGGTCCGCTGCCCAGCACCCTCGTCCTGCCCGACGGCAACGAGGCGGCGCGCCGCGCCCTGCGCCACTGGGGCTTCGCGCGCCTCAACAGCGCCGAGCGCATGCGCCTGGGCCCCGCGCTGACCTGGCGCCCGGAGCGCCAGTTCGGCCTCTTCAACCTGTTCTGGGGCTGACGGCGAGCCTCGCGAGCGCCGTGACGGCCTCGCGGGCGGCGCGCTCGCCGGACGTGACGGCGCCGTCCATGTAGCCGTTCCAGACCGTGGCGGTCTCCGCACCCGCCCAGTGCAGCGGCCCGATCGGCGCGCGCAGCGCCCGCCCGAAGTCGGTCCAGCCGCCGGGCGGCAGGTACCCGCCGTAGCAGCCGCGGCTGAACTCCTCGTCCATCCAGGCCTTGTCGATGTAGCGCTCGGCGGTGCGGGCGCGCGGCCCGAACAACCGGGCGAAGCCGTCGAGGACGACGGCCCGCCGCTCGTCCTGCGTGGCGGCCGCGAGGCGCCGCGCGCCGCGGCCCTCGAGGAAGCCCAGCAGGACGCCGGGGCGCCCGGACGGCGGCGAGTTGTCGTAGACGATCTTCACCTGGCCGGCCGGGTCGAGCGCCTGGCCGGACAGCCCCTCCGCGCGCCAGAACGGCTCGTCGTAGACCGCCATGCACTTGATCACGCTGCCCTGGGCCATGCGCTGCGTCAGGCCGTCGCGCACCGCCGGCAGCGCCGGCGCGTAGGCCAGGCGCCCCGCGAGCGCCGGCGGCAGCGTGATGATCGCGCGCCGCGCGCGGGCCTCGCCGCCGCGCCACCGCACGGTCACGCCGTCCTCGTCGTGCTCGACCTCGCGGACCGGTGCGCCGAGCACGAGCCGCTCGTCGCCCAGCCGCGCGGCCAGCTCGAGCGACAGGCGCTGCGAGCCGCCCACGAACCGCTCGGCCTGCGCGCCGCCCTCGGTGTCCAGGAGCGCGTCGAGCCCGCCGGCGCTGTGGATGTAGAAGAGGACGTGCAGCAGCGACACGTCGCGCGGATCGGCGGCCCACACCGCCTCGAGCATCGTCTGCAGCATCATCCGCGCAGCCGGCGTCGCGGTGTTGCGCGCCATCCACGACGCGAAGGTCTGGCCGTCGAGGCGCTCGGCACGGGGCGCCACCCACGGCGCCTCGAGCGGCACCCGGCGCGCCAGGCGGTCGAGGCGCAGCTGCGCCTGCCCGAAGTCGGCCAGGGCCACCGGCGAGACCTTCGGGATCGTGCCCGTGTACGTCTTCAGCACGTTGCGCCAGCGCACGAGGTTGTCGCCCTCGCCCCAGGTCGGGAACGTCCCGACGCCGAGCTCACGCGCGAGCTCGAGCAGCCGCCGCTGCGTGGGGCCGACCCACTGGCCGCCGACCTCGACGACCTGCTCGGCGTCGAGCGGCTCGTTGAGGGTGCGGCCGCCGACGCGGTCGCGCGCCTCCACGACCAGCGGCTCGAGCCCCGCTTCGACCAGCGCCCGCGCAGCGGCCAACCCGGCCAGGCCGGCGCCCACGACCACGACATCGGCATCCACACCGGCGACCCTAGCTAGGCTCGCGCCGTGTCAGCGCAGGATCTCCGGCGCCGGCTCGACGCGGCCACCGCGGCGCTCGACCCGCCGCTCGCCGTCGTCGAGCTCGGGGCGTTCGACGCCAACGCGGCAGACCTGGTGCGCCGCGCCGCCGGGACGCCGATCCGCGTGGCGAGCAAGTCGGTGCGCTGCATCGCGCTGCTGCGGCGCGTGCTGGAGCGCCCCGGCTTCGCGGGCGTCCTGGCGTTCACGCTGCCCGAGGCGCTATGGCTCGCACAGCAGGGCTTCGACGACGTGGTCGTCGCCTACCCCACGGTCGACCGCGGCGCGCTGCGGACGCTGCGCCGCGACGGCCGCGCGGCCACGGCGGTCACCGTGATGGTCGACGACGTCGCGCATCTCGACCTGGTGTGCGCCGCCGGCGGCGAGCACCGTGCCAAGGTCTGCCTGGACCTCGACGCGTCGTGGCGGCCCGGGCCGCTGCGCATCGGGGCGCGGCGCTCGCCGGTCCGCACACCCGAGCAGGCGGCCGCCCTGGCGCGGGAGGTCCTGCGCCGCCCGGAGCTCGTCCTCGACGGCCTGATGGCCTACGAGGCGCAGATCGCCGGGGTCGGCGACCGGCCGCCCGGCCACCGGGTCCGTGGCCTGGCGATCCGCGCGATGCAGCGCGGCTCGGGCCGCGAGCTGGCCGGCCGGCGGGCGGCGGTCGTCGCGGCGGTGCGCGACGTCCACCCGCCGCTGCGCTTCGTCAACGGCGGGGGCACCGGGTCGCTGGAGCGCACGGCGGCGGAGGACGCCGTGACGGAGCTCGCGGCCGGCTCGGGGCTGTACGGCCCGACGCTGTTCGACGCCTACCGCGCGTTCCGTCCGCGGCCGGCCGCGCTGTTCGCGCTGCCGGTCGTCCGCCGCCCCGGACCGGGCGTGGCGACGGTGCTCGGCGGCGGCTACCTCGCCTCCGGCCCGGGCGCACCGGACCGCCTCCCCGCCCCCGCGCTGCCGGCCGGCCTGCGGCTCGACCCGCAGGAGGGCGCCGGCGAGGTCCAGACCCCGGTGCTCGGCACGGCCGCCGACGGCCTGCGGATCGGCGACCGGGTGTGGTTCCGCCACGCGAAGGCCGGCGAGCTGTGCGAGCGCTTCGACCGGCTGCACCTCGTGGCCGGCGACGAGCTCGCCGGTGAGGCGCCGACCTACCGCGGCGAGGGCAGGACCTTCCTCTAGCCGAGCTCGCCGGAGCGCACGCGCGCGGCCATCTCGTCGCTCTCGGCGCGGTACACCGTGCCGTCCTCGAGCTCGAGCACCGGCAGCCACTGCTGGCCGCTGAGGCGCTGGAGGTCCTTGCGCCGCGAACGGGGCAGCCCGGGGTGCTTGACGATCTCGTACTCGACGCCCTGCTCCTCGAGCGCCCGCTGGACCTTCCAGCAGGAGTCCACGTCGTGGTGGATGAACGTGAACGGGCAGCGGTGGAGCTTGACCTTGGGCATGGCCGCGACCCTATCCGGCCGCCGCCGCCACGCCCACCGGTCCGAGCACGGTCGCGACGTGCTCGTTGGCGAAGCGCCCCTCGGGGTCCAGCCGGGCGCGCTGGGCCTGGAAGGCGTCCCAGCGCGGGTAGCGCGGCGCCAGGTCGGCGGCCGTCAGCTCGTGGCGCTTGCCCCAGTGCGGCCGGCCGCCGTGGTCCGACGCGATCGCCTGCACCGCCGCGAACAGCTCCGCGTAGGGCATGCCGCGGTAGGCGTGGACCGCGACGTACGCGCTGTCGCGCCCGTGCGCCGTCGCGAGGTCGGCGTCATCGGCCGGGGTGAAGCGCAGCTCGAAGGGGAAGTTGACCGGGTAGCGGCGCTCGTCGCACCAGGCGCGCACCGCCCGCACGACGTCCGCCGCGGCGGCCCGCGGCACCGCCCACTCGGTCTCGACGAAGCGCACGAGTCGCGGCGAGGCGAAGCAGCGGAACGACCGGTCCACGCGCACGGTCGTGCCGGCCAGGCGCGTGACCAGGCGGTTGAGCAGCGGGATGGCCGACGGGAAGCGGGCGCCCAGGCGGACCAGGAACTCGAAGCCCTGGTTGGTCATCCACGACTCCCGGCGCTCGGCGCGCGGCGACGGCGGGCGCGGCGGGCCGTCGAC